>DHLV01000003.1 GCA_002405445.1 Flammeovirgaceae bacterium UBA4659
TTAGAAGTACCATTGAGAGACGTATTTCCCGCCCAATAGCCCGGCAAGTTCAATGCCTTCACCACTTTTGACCAAAACGTGATTTTATCCGTCATCCCTTCTTGCACCCAAACTGATTTGGTTGCCCTGATGGATTTTGGTACGAGCAAATCGCTGCACACCACCGCCAAATCATAATGGTTATTGTAAACGGACTGAGCGTAGTCGTTCTTGAGGCGATTTTGTGACAGGTATCGCTCAGTATTCTCGCGAAACTGGCCGCCTAAAATTGTGCTCGAGCCCCCACCTCTCTTTACAAATTCTTGCACTACCCAGTTATCGCTGTAGAACTGAGAAAAATAACAATCGTAATCAGACAGATGCGATGCGATGGCGTGCATCTGTGTTACTTGGTTGAGAGAGCCAACCGTAAATAGTATCTTCTTCACCTATCGCTTTCTATTTGCGCAAAAGTATTAGCGAGATGTTACTTGAAATTTCATTAGGCGTGATGAAACGGTTAAGTTTTTAACGGTGGATTAATATTTCTATAATCTTGAAACTACAATAAATTAAACCGAAAGGCGACTATGTCAGTCCTTTACCGCTGCGGATGACCTTCAATTCTTCAATCAGCACCCAGGTGGTGAAATGAAGAGTATTTCCGAGTTGCATCGAAGTCAAATTGAAAAACCTATTACCTCATTTCCAGAGGTAGAACATCTCAATCAAACAGTAATCGGTGAAACGATCACATTCGTAGAAAAATATTAGTGACAAACCCCCACGCTTTTTTCATGGGGTTTACTACCTAACACATTAATCGACTACGGTGCTTTCATATTAAAAGTGTAGTTACCCGCTACACTTGAAACCCTGCCACCAGGTGCTGTTGCAAACGTCATTTTGAACTGCAGAGCGGAAGAGCTTATCTGGGTGACAGTTACCAAAGCACCATCATTCCGGGTCAAGTCAAATAAGTTTTGAATTGTTGATGCCTGTAACGTGAAAGTACCCGAGGCGGGCCAGAGGTTTCCCACCGGATTGGTCGTAGTAAACTTGCCGTCTTTAGTGAAGCTGATTACCATGCCAGGAAAGGCGTTGGTTACATCCTTGCTGTCAAGTTGAACGTTGTTCACTGTCCAACTCCGGCTTAAGTTATTGAGAAAATTGTCTTTGGTGGGATCAACCTTTTCTGACGAGCAAGAAGAAATTTGGAAAAGCACCACGATGGCTGCCAATACAAGGAGAATCTGATTTTTTTTCATTTCTTAATATTCTTTTACGATCAACAAAATTGATCAGTTTATCTTCAATACTTTCTTTACAATTACCTGCTCACCCAGTTTCAACTTCAAATAGTATAATCCATTGGGTAGATTCGAGATGTCCAGTTGAAGGGTGCTTTTATCAATTAATCTCAAATTCACGTCACCGAATTCTCTGCCCAAGTCATCGATCAAATGGGTCTGTTTCGGCTCAATTGTTTGTTTCGATTTTATCCAATAAACCCCTTTGCCAGGGTTGGGGTACAACGTTAACTGATCGACAATCACATCATCAGCAGCTGTAATTCTTACACCACGACCTGTAATTGCCAGCGTACTCGTGCCAGATGTGGCATTTGTGCTAACTGTGAGGTTGCCGTTGTAATCTTGTGGGGCTGTTGGTGCAAAGGTTACCTGCACATTGAGCGATCCGCCCGCAGCAACCGTTCCGTTGGTTGGTGTAACGGTGTAACCTGCAGGGGCAGTGATTCCTGTAATCGACAAGCTAGAATTGCCGGTATTGTTGATGGCAATGCTTTTCTGAACCGATGGTTCGCCTACAATTACGTCACCGAATTGCAAGGTGCCATTTATTGCCAACACGCGCGACAGCGTTGTTGCTGCAATCACATTTGAATTAGTTGAAATCCCATTTGCATTAGATGCACGTAAGCGATAGCTGTAACTCACCCCCGGAAGTAAACCGGTAACTGACGTGCTGGTGCCTGTAACGCTTAAGGCGTTAAACCCAGTTACGAAAGTCGTGAAGTTGTCTGACGACACATCTAGCAAATAATTGGCAGCTCCGGCTACTGTTGCCCAGTTGGCCGTAAAGCTGTTTGTCGATAAAAGTGTGGCTGCCGATGCCACTGGTGCAGTTAACACTGTTGCAGCGTTGACAACGTTAGAGGGTTGCGAATTACCATATACGTTAACAGCACGCACGCGATAGGCATAAGCCGTGTTTGAAGTTAGACCCGAAATGGCCACGGATGTCGTATTTGAATTCTGTGATGCAAAAGTCGTAAATCCGTTTGTAGAATACTCCACGATATAACTAGTCGCACCGGTTACGCTGCTCCAATTGGCCGTAAATCCTGCTGCAGAGATTTGTGTAGCTGCAGTTGCCACCGGGGCAGCCGCTACAGCAACATTTTTTAAACTGTAAACAGAAACGGTTGAGCTTACTTCATTGCCAGCCAGCAACAACGCGTTACCATTAGGACTATCTTGCGCGGCAATGTAAACAATGCCTTCCGCACCACGGTCTCCACCCAACGCTGTTGGAGGCACTGTGCGCGAATTCAGATAGTCAGAGAAAATTGGTGCCGTAGGGTTAGTAATGTCAAACACCATCACTCCGCCAATTCTCTCAAGACCGATAAATGCATAAGTTTTGCCCGCAATAACAGTTGTTACAACACCTTCAGGCTCTGGGCCCTTGTTGTCGCTGCGGTCTTTGATATTATTGTTAGAATGATCTGCGTTGAAGAGAGCGCCCCATGTAGCATCTTCAGAAACTATTTTTTCGATTGCGTTGCCGCTGTCAAATACCAAAGATCCATTGTTTGCATTCCAGATGGCAAATGAACGGCCGCCTAATACTTGTATCTCATCAAACTGATTTGAGGAATTGCGATTTGCATTGGTGACTTGCAAGCGACCCAAAGCCGAGTTTCTCTTCAAAATAGCTGCATTAGGGAAGGTAGAGGGATTTAATACATACCCGGCATCGGCAACTCGAACTTCCTCTGTGTAACCCGGTCCCGGTAAACCTGAACCGCCCGTCCAGTTGCGCGAGTCGCCTTCCGTTGCACCGATTACGTATGGAGTCCCTGCTATTTCAAAGTACGCTATGCCATCCGGCTGGTACATTCCTTTTACTGGCCAGTTAACGGGAATTATCTGGTTGTTAGAAACTCGGTCTGACGCGTCAAACGCATTGCCCGCAATCGAATGGTCCTTTAATCCCAACGGGAAGATGCTGGTGATTTGCTTGTTCACAACATCCACGGCCACCATCGCGTTGTTTTCTTGCAGCACAACCCACGCTTTGCGCGAATCGTTGGAAAAGGTTACGTATTCAGGTTCGAAATCTTGAGAAACGGTAGCATTCGGCCCGTAAATTCTTATGCCCTGACTTCTCAATGAGGCGATTTGAGCATCAAAAGCGTTAAAGTTCAAAACAGAAACACTGCTTTGCTGTAACCCTATTGCACCGTTTGAGAGATCAATGATCGAAATGCTTCCCTGAGGGTCAAATGAATAGTTCGCATTGGGTTCGCCTTCGTCAGCAGTCATAACTGTTTTGCCATCAGGCGAAAATCCAACCATGTCAGGTTGAACACCTACGTTTACCTGAGAGATAAGTGCACCGTTGGTGTCTAAGAAAACAACTTTACCCGGCACAGAGGTGGTGGCGGTCGCTACTATGGTACCCTCCACCGCAACTGCTACAATTCCGTTTTTTACTGCCACACTGTTTACACCCGCACCGTAAGCGCTCATGTCAATTGAAGAAATAGCAGTGATGGAAGCTGGGTTTGAAAAATTGAGAATTTCCAATCTGTTTTGAATTGAGTTTACCACAAACAACCGCTGCGTGCCCGGATCGTGTGCAACAATTTCCGCAGAGGCTGAACCCGCGGTGCCTACCTGATAGCTTGAAGTGTATTGGAATTCGATGGCTTTGCTGGGTGCCGTGGCTGTTTGATCATCATCTTTTATATACAAGATATGCGTGTTTGAGTTGGCCGAAGAATTGATAGTTGCGCCAATAGCGTTTGTTAACTGGAATACCGCGTAGCGGGTTGGTTGTGGTGAAGTGTTGTTAATCACAGCTACCTGAAACGATTGAGTGTTATTGGTACTTCCTGCTGGGAACGTAAGTGTTTGGGTGGTGAAATTAATGTCTGTCCCCAACACGGCATTACCTGTATTCGCAACAGTAACATCCACTGTAATGTCAGGCGTGGTGGTGGAGCGAGTTAAAATAACATTGATAGTTGCCGTGCCTGCGCTTTCCAGCACAGTGCTGTTAGCATCACTTACTGCACCTGACGCAGCAGGAGTGACTATTTGAAAGGCCACCGTCTGACCAAACGACCAGTGGCCTAACAGAATAAACGAAAAGAGTAAAATTTTCTTCATGTTTCGGTTTTAATTTCGGGTGCGAAAGTAAAACATTCATCAAGGCCAGATTTAAATCAAGCATTAACGAATTATTAAGCTGCTGTTACTCCATTAATAAAAGAAAAGAAGGCAATGGGGAGATAGAACAAATTCAGACAACGTAACGGTCGCTGAGTTATTCAACTCATGTAAGTATTGCGTACTGTTAGTTTCTCTTTCTAACGCGTCTTCAACTTCATAACAATTCCATAAACTTTAGGAGAAAACCCGTTCGCTTTCAAAGGTGTTATTTGCAGCAAATCTGTCCCATGAGTTGGTTTGCGAAGTGGAGCATCCGCGCCAGGTTGTTGATGGCGTTCCTTTCAGTTTTGTTATTATCAGGTGTACTCATCTATTTCAGCATCCGGTCCATTCAGTCGATCACATTTTTTAAGTCAGTAAACGAAAAGCTCGAGACACTGGAACTCAACCTAACTGTGGAAGAACTTGCCGTGAAGGAGTTTATTTATGAAGGCTACAAAACGGCAGAGTTCCATCAACAAAATATCAGCCCTCAAATTGACCACTTCTATACCAGCAATAAGAAGTGCCAAGAAATTTTGGCATTTCTACAACTTCATGGCAGCGAGCATCAATCACAGTGGGCAGAACTAAAGTCCACCCAAATTGCAATCCAAAAACAATTTGATTCATTGAGACAGCTTTTCAAAGCGCGAGGCTTTAAAGACTTCGGGTTAGAAGGGTCGCTTCGAAAAGCCGTGCACGAAGTTGAGAACAGCCAGGCTAAGTTTGATAAAACGTTGTTGCTTACGCTAAGGCGAAACGAAAAGGACTTCTTCCTCCGCAAGGATCTAAAGTATCAAAGGGATTTTGCCAAAAATCTGGAACTTTTTGTCTCAAATATTTCGCGTGATGCCACGCTGACACAGTTGGCTGAAAAGTATGGAAAGGAATTCAATCGCGTGGTAGAACTGGAACAGACAGTCGGTTTAACGGAGAACGCTGGCATCAGAGGAAGGCTGAAATCAAACCTTGAAAGATCCAGACCACAATTAAGCCAGGTTAAGACCGAAATGATTGCCGCGAATGAAACGGCTGTGCTCAAATCTCAGTCAAGGCTTATGATCATGTTTGTGATACAATTGGCATTGGGTATCACATTGGCTGTTTCCTACAGCAGAATCATTTCGCGGTCAATCAAAAGCATACGCGATGCAATGACTAGTTTGGCGGCTGGCAAGTTTCCTGAAAAATTAAAAATTGTTTCGTCAGAAGAAATCGGCCAGACTAAGGCTGCCCTTAACCAATTGGTGGATCGCGTTCACTCCGCTGTAGATTTCGCCTCTGCATTAGGTAATGGCGATTTGAATGCCACGTATAACGAAGCCTTTCGACAAGATGTGTTGGCGGTTGCACTCATTCAAATGCAAGACAAAATCAGAGAGGCAGATGACCGACAGTTTAAAATCAATTGGGTGAATGAAGGTATTGCCCAAATTGCCAATATCACTAAAAACGAAAGGCAAGGTTTAGAAGAATTATCTCAGGTGATTCTGGCCAATTTGGTGAAGTATGTGGGTGCGAACCAAGGAGTTCTGTATTCCCTTGAAACCACCACGCTCCATGCAGTCGCTCACTTTGGCACCTCAAAGCAGGGCACCAACAAAAATGCAATTGAATTAGGCGAAGGTTTGGTGGGGCAATGCGCAGTGGACGGCACAACCCAAAATCTCACTAATTTACCGAATCAATACTTCAAGATATCCTCGGGACTCGGAAACACATCGCCCAAAAACGTGGTGTTGGTGCCATTGCTACTGGAGAGAAAGGTATATGGAGTGCTGGAAGTAGCGAGCCTGGAAGTACTTCCCCTATACAAGGTCGCGTTTCTTGAACGTGCATCAGAAAGCGTGGCGCTCCTAATTTTTAACCGTCAAACATCAGTGGTCACAGCACAACTGCTGGAGCAAGCAAAAGAAAAAACATTTGCCCTACAACAACAGGAAGAAGAAATGCGGCAAAACATGGAAGAACTGGTTGCCGTACAAGAGCAACTGCGCAGGCGCACTGCCGAATTTGAGACGAGGGTGAAACTGATCAATAGTGCCGGCATTGGTATAGTTGAGTTCGACCAGAAAGGCATGGTACTTCAAGCTAACCAAAGCTTCTTAAGCAAATCGGGCTATTCTGAATGGGAAGTAGTCGGTCGGGAAATTGAATCATTCTTCTTGCCAAAAATTAACTTGAGCGATTTGTTGGTCGAACTTAAAACCAGCGAAACACAGCATATAGAACTTGAACTAAGTTCGAAGACTGGCAAATCATCTGCCGTAAAAGTCACTTGCACTGCTCTGGCAAACAACAATGGCGATACGCTACGCATTGTTGCAATTATTGTTGATCTGCCGACTTATCGGCAACGTGTTGTTACGTTAACAGAGTTTGAATAGAAGTTAAGCGCCCGTCAATACGTTGTTTTCGTTCTCAATCAGCTCAAAAAGGTTGGGCAACTGTACGTGAAACGAAGTGCCAACCCCGAGCTTTGACTCAACCGAAACGTTGCCTTTGAGCTTGCTTAGCGTCTCCATAAAAATAAACAACCCCAAACCACTTCCTTTGGATGTTACGTTTACGCGATAAAACATGTCAAAAATTTTACCGATGTGCTCTTCCGCAATGCCTTGACCGTTATCGCTGAAATCCAACTTCATCGTATCTTCAGTTATTTTAACAGAGACCTTAATAAAAGAATTAACCTTCGTATGGTCTGCATAACGAACTGCATTTGACATTAAATTGTTTAGCAAGATCATTACCCTCCCACGGTCAGAATAAAACGGAACCTCCTCGACAACTGTGACATCCATTTCAATTCTGTTAGCTCCCTCCGCAAACCGATGATTCTCGTATACTTCGTTTAGCAACACTCGTAGGTCAATTCGTTCTTGGCGTACTTCTAGCCGCTTATTCTTCGAGTAACCCACTATTTGCGAAATAAAATCTTCCATCCGATGGATGCTGGCTTCCATCATCACAAAGTATTCATCCAAATTCGTTGTTTTACTTTCCTTTTTAGCCAAATACAATAGCCCCAATAAAGAAGTGAGTGGAGACCTTAAGTCATGGGCTGTACTATATAAAAAGCTGTCCAATTCACGATTCAGCTTTTTCAACTGATGGTTACGCTGCCGCAGCAAGCCAGACTTCTTCTCCAACTCCTTTACGTTTCTGCTTACTTCGTCAATCAGCTTGTTAAACGAAGATGTCAACGTATTGATTTCCTGTGCGGCTTTTCCCTGCGAAAACTTAATTCGTATGACGTTGTGCTCACCTACCGCTTGGTCAATAACGCGCGATAATCGTGCAATGGGTGACGACAATTTTTTTGCCAGCCAAAAACTAGAAAACAAACTGATGAGCACTGCAACAGTAATAAGCGAACCATAAAACAAAAATGCTTTTCGCTGGGTGGCTGTAGCCGTCTGACTTGAGAATTCAGACAGCTGGAAAAAAGTAGTGCCTAGCTGCCCAGTAAGTTTGTTAAGCCTGCTACGCAAGCCACTGTTGCTATCCAGCCCAATAGTATTGTGAATGGCAACCAACTGGTTAAACGTCTCGACATACGCATTTAAGTGTTGTAATGTATGCAGATCGATTTTGGAAACAGTAAGCTTGGCGCGAAGTTCATTGGCTAAGTCGTTGAGCCCAATTACATATTCAAAATCGTGGCGTAAGAAGAAGTCTTTTTCTAGCCTGCGCAATGAAAGGATCTCTGCCATCGAAAGGCTTTGTCCCTTTCGCTCCAGCAGATGCGCATGAGAACGCATTACCCCCTCAAGGCCGAAGCCGCGGAACCCGCGTTTGAACAATAACTCTTCTAGTTGATTGAATTCTGTATTGTACTGCGTAAGCGTTCGCTCAATCAGCTCAAAATGCGAGACGATGCCTTCAGACTGGTCGCGCAAAATACCTAGTGTTCCGGTCAGTTTGATCTTAATGAGTCGGTTGAGGCTGTCCCTCGTTTGCAGGTAGTGGCTTTGGCGGGTTCGGAAGTAAACTGTATCAATTACACCGAGATCAAAAAAATCGTTATCTGACTTAATCAAGATCAGCACGTTTGCCTGCAGTTGATTGATGCTGCGATCAATGTTGGCTGTGTACCGAATGTTATCTAATGTAAACAGCGAAATAATGGCAATCAAAAAAATAAGGAACGTAAGCGCCAAGAAGCCCGCAAGCATTCTGCTGCGGATGGAATTAAACTCAAAAAACTTTCGCATAACCCAGCCTGCAAATCTAACTGGTATTAGGTGGCTAGGTTTATTATGAAATTGTTACGGTTAGCAACTTGTATATCCTTGGCTATTGGGCAATAGCTTTCTGCTTCCACATTCGTTCTCTATCGTCAAAATAATTCCTGTCGTCCGGAAACTCAATGTATTCCTCCTGAGATTTCGACCTTTCAAAGATGCTTAAGTCTTCATTCTTTACCATTCTGTCAAATAGAAAAAAGCTCTTCTTATGCAATTCATCAGGCTTCATTTTAAAGGTTCGAAAAACTTCTTTGTAATACATTAGTTCGCCTTTCTCCGTCAACACAAACTTACCAGCATTGGCCACGCGTTTTTCAACCAAGCTGGGAGCCCTGCGACTAACCATAAAAAAGCAAGTATCACCTTTGATATAGAAAGCATCCAATTTGTGAAGTGCTTGCTGCTCGCGATAGTACTTATCATAACCTTTATAAAATCGTTCTGGAAATGTAAGGCCTTCGGGTTGGCGGGCAACGTAGCGAATGATTGTCCATAAAATAGCATCTTGTTGTTGGGGAGTAAGGTGCTCACTAGGTTGATATCCTTTTTTTCCACATGATGAAGCACCAAGTAGCAAAAACACAATAAACAAGATTCTTAGATTCATGGCGCAAATCTATTACTTCAATAAAAAACAAAAAAGAGACTTGCCAATGGCAAACTTGTCCGAAGTTTTGTTTAACCTATATAATTAGGCTAAGAGCTATTCGGTAAAAAAAGAATTAGCCGTAAATTTCCTAGGGGCTAAAATTGAAAATTCCATGACATCTCCACTAACTGGAAACCCGTTCTTTAAAGTGACTTCAGTTGTAGAATAAGCATGCCCGAAGGTATCATAAGTCGTTTTATATGAATTCACATAAAGTTCAATAACTCTTTCGGACTGTGAAGTAAATCTTCGTACAAATGTTCCTGTATAAACTCTATTCATTACTTCTCCATAAAGTCCGTTCATATCTCTAGGATACCCATGAAGTTCTGAGTAAATGCCTACGGACTGATTCGTATTCATAGAGATACCTGCTTGCATCTCAACGCTTCCCTCAGTACACCATGCTTGAATTGATAATTTATATTCAAATGATATATCAATTTCTGTATTTGGCTGAAGTGGTGGAGAAAATCTAACAAAGTATTTCTTCGTATCATTATAATCAGAACTATAATTTGCTTGCGGTATCAAGGTTACAGTATACCTTTGACCTATTCCTATTAAAACGGGTTGAAGGGTTCTTGAAATTGAGTTAGCCCTTGACCCATCAAAGAGTGCGCCCGGATTAATAAGAGGATCTGGATTACTATCCCAAGTGGATATTCTAATTTGCGGTGACAGCTGAGATATGCCAGAATAGCTAATTCTTAAGGTTAGAGTTAATTGGTTGATGGGTGATTGTAGGCAATAGCCATAAGCAGCAACATAAATTTTTCCATCAGGCTGTACGCTTGCCGTAAGGCTACCTTGAGAGCTGCCAAAATTTTGTACTGTAGCACTTACTAACTTCAATTGAGAATTTTGATTCAAAAGCTCAATTAAAAAGTCTGAGGATGAATCAATACCCCCAGGAAGTGGTGGTGTACTGATGATTCTTATGGAATACAAACTTATCTTTCCATTCCCATTATTGGTGTCATATGAATCCAATCCTGGAGCAGAGGCAGTAAATGATTGACCTTGATAATTTGCTATTGGACCACAATCAATTCTACCAAACTTGGACACTACAGTTCTACTTTCAACTTCCTTGACTTCCTGAGCAACCTTCCTATCGATATCAGACGTACATGATATTATGACTAATGAGGATACCATTAGCTGAATAATTTTTTTCATATGCTACGCGTTTGCATGCGTGTTCAAAAAAAAGACATAGTTGGTTAACTATGTCTTTTTTTCAAAATAAACAGTCTAATACACCTTATTGATTGGTTGGAATTCAGACCATCCATCAGTCCAGTCGGTAGCTCCAAATGCACCTCTGTAAGTAATCGTCTTGTCAAAGAAAGCACCCAATTTCGCATTTGTAAAGTTGGCTGTTGCATTCATGTTGTTTGCACCAGCAACACCTGCTGTCAACACAAAACTTGGATTTGAAGGATACGTAGCAGGAGTAGAGGCACCCCAGAATAATGCTGTTGGGATACCTAAATCTGAGACTTTCGAAAGAGAAGCAACATCTGGTATGGTGGTAAAGTAACTATTATTATTGGAGGTCCAATAGGTTTCCAATGCTGCCGCATTGCCACCGCTCAAACCTGTGATGAAAACTCCATCGGCTGCTGATGAAGATGTACCAATTGCAGGAGGTGCATTTGCAGCTGCGGGGTTATAAGGAACCGTTAATACATTGTATTGATGAACCGCAGAACCGGACGTTAAGTTATCCAGCGTACCTTGATCGTCAATCCTCAAACCAATCCTGAAACCAGAGAAAAATGAATTAAAAATGGAAATATTTGATCTTCTGCGAATATGTAATGCATTTTGATAGTTGGCAGAAATACCTCTGCCTTGGTTATCTCGTGGGCCAAGAACTGTGATATTGGAAAACACTCCACTCGTACAACCTGTTTTGGTAGTGCCATCGCAGATATTTGCTACTGCATCACCGTTACCTTGGTTATCGCTTTCAAATGCATTGGAACCCGATTGATCAGCAGATGAAACGTTTCTTACCACAATACCCCACTGTACGTTACCGGTCCATCCGAAATCAGTATCAAAGTCATCATCCCAGGTAGAAAGCGAGATCAAACGCTTAGCGTTAACCTTGCCACCAAACCATTCGAAACCATCATCACCACCATAAGACACCTGCACGTTTTCAATAATTGTTGCATCACCCAAAGCACCCATCGTTAAGCTATTTGTTTCGTTGTTAGGCGTTAATTCAATACCTGCATATTCGATGCGCGTGAATCGCATCGTTCCATTGTTTTCACCCGCGCCTGCGTTGATGTTTGCTGCTCCAACGGTTCCATATGGCTGGTTGGCGATACCTTCCGCATTTGGCCTGTTTGCTTGGTTCACGAAGGCATTTCCCGTCCAAGAAATTCCACCCCAGTCACCACGATCGCGTTCGCCCGGGCCTTGGGAAGATGTAAATACTACAGGATTTGTGGCGGTACCGTTACAATTCAAAATACCACCTGGTTGAATGATCAACAAACCTTTTGTGGCCTTATCACCTTTGATCACCGTGCCGGCTGGAATAGTTAACGTCACACCATTTGGTACTAGCACCGTTCCTTTAATCAAATAAGGAGTTCCTGCAATGAGCGTCCGCGTTGTCAAAGTACCCACCAGTTCCACTACCGGGTTACCCACTGTCAAGGTGAAGTTAGCAATTGTGGAAGGGAAATTCTTTGAATCTGTAGCTTGAAAAGAGATAATGATTGTCGAGCCGACTACTGCCGAAGCCGGGATTGTATACGAATATGCCTGTGTGAACGACTTCGCTCCACCCATGTCAAAAGATTCAACATTCGTTCCGGCAACATACACGTCCAGAAACTTACCGCCATTTGGCGCATTTACTGTTGCTGTGATCGTAACGGTACCACCCGGAATATTTTGCCCGGTAGACGCATCCAAGGCAACTGTGGCTGCAGGTTGAATTTTCTCCTCCTCTTTGCAGTTTTGCAAAAGCAAAAGTGCAGAGAAGGCACCGATTAGAGTTAGTAATTTTATGTTTTTCATGCTTTTAAATTTTTCGCCACAAAAGTACTCTCAGGATTTAAAGCATAGAACCCCGTTCGATTAACAATTTATTACGCGAATGTTACCATTTTCATTTTTCGTTAACATTAACAACACGTCAAGTAGTAAGAGCCGAGTTGAAGCATAAAAAATAGGGCGCACTTCCAGAGCGCCCTATTTCAACGTAAAATCAATCACGTTCTTTTTACTTACCGTGATGAAATTTTACCGAAAAAGAAATTGAGTACTGTGCACCTATCCGATAACCTCTAATTAATGGATCACTGTTTTGAATTTCGCTGTCATTGGCGTTGTCTTGCTTAAACTGATAATTTGCATTGAGTAGGTTCTGAGCATTGAACTTGATCTCGTATTTCTTTTTGAACTGCTTTGCAATCTGCAAATCCAAAATATTTCGCGGCATCTCGAACCAAGTAGGATACAACAAATCACCTACCGTGAAGATCCTCTGCCCAAAGACGTTATAGGCAACATTCGCAGAGAATCCATTCTCTTCGTCATTGTAATAGACGCCTACATTAACGATGTAGGGCGACTGGCCGGTTAGCGGGCGAAAACGTGCTTGGTTAGTAGCAGCAGCACCAACATCCACTTCAGATTTGATAAAAGCAGCATTTGTGTTGATCGATGTGTTTCGTAAGAATTTTGAAACTCCCAAACTTGCCAAAGACTTTCTAAATTCTATTTCCGCGCCAACACTATAAGCCTCTGGTGAGTTTGCGTAAAAAAACTGGGGGCTCTCACCAACAATTTGATTGTATATCTCTATCGGATCTTTGAATGACTTATAAAAAGCACCAACGCTGAACATCTCACCTGGATTAGGATACATCTCATATCTCAAATCAAGATTATTAATAAATGCTGTCTTCAACGTTGGCGTTCCTACAATATTCGCATCCACTTCGAACTGATAAAACAAGAATGGCGCAAGTTCTCTGAACTCAGGCCTGTTTAACGTTCGGCTGTAGGCGGCTCTGATCAACTCCCTCTCTGAAAGGTTAAAGGCCACATTTAAGAATGGAAGAGGCGCTAGCACCGTATTCTCCACATTTACGCCAAAAGCCTTCAGCTTTTGTACGTTGTTCTCAATCCTTACTCCGCCAGCGAGATCGAATTTGCCAACCGGCAGTGTGCCTCCAACATAACCCGCGGTGAGAAAATTTGAACCCGTGTAAGAGTCTGTTAAATTAGTTCCCTCTTCGATCACTAGTCCATTATTTCGGCTAATATTTTTGGGAGCGAAAATATCTGAAATAGGCAATAATGCTAACTGCTGCTTAATTGTCTGATCAAAATTACCTGGATATAAATAGCTGATATATCGCGCATCGAAAGCCCTGGTTCGATACTCAAACAAATATCCGGCTTTAATTGAGGCGGTGCGTTTCTCTTTTGGATCACCGAACTTATGCTCAAAGTTCAAGCTGTGATTAAGTCCATCGTCATTCAAAGACGACCAGAACCTCCCCGTGTCAAATAGGTTGCTATTCGGAGGTAACTGCATTTCGTAAGGGGTTTCTGTCCCTCTGTCAGCAATGTCACGAAACGTTCTAAACCTTCTGAAATCTGGTTCTCGCTTATTAATCAAATTGGCGCCAACAACCCAATTTATTTTATTTGAACTTCCTAATTCGTGAAAGCCTTGCAACTGGCCGGAATAAATAGACCGTTCTAGGTAGTAATAAGAATAGTTCAGGCGATCAAAGTTTGGCTGTTGAATGAAATCATTACCTTCTCTGACGATTGTCCTGTTTTCCCCCAGTTGAACAAAAAAATTCTTAAACTCTAGTTTATGTCTGTCATTGAACTTAAACTCCCAATTGTGCATTGCGCTCACCCTTGTTTCACGCACATACGTATTATCAAAATATTTGAAGCGAGGTGTTAACACACCGTTAGAAAACTCATTGAATCGATTAAACTCGGCCTGAAAGGTTTGGTAGGAATTGGAATAACCCACAGCGGTGAGGTTTTTGGCCGTAATCTTACCTATTCTAAATGAATTGGATGTAGTTATGTTAAAGCCTAAATCAATAGGTGCTTGAAATTCTTTTAGTGCAAAAGTATTATTGAGAGACTTTCCGGCTCGTTCCCTATTGATGTCCGTTCTGTTGGTTGCCCTTAATGCAGTCGTGCTCGGAAAATCAGCGGGCAATTCTCTAAAGCCGTTGTCAAAACCCAACCAATCTGTTGAACTTGTCTGAGAGGATCTAAAATTTTGAAAAGTCGTGCCATCTCTAAAACCAGCGCTAAAACCGACTTTGGTGAAATTTTCATTTTCAGGTTGTTTGGTTACAATCTGAATTACTCCACCCGCAAAATCACCGGGTAGTTCAGCTGTGCCAGATTTGTAAATAAGCATCTGATCAATAAAGCCAGCAGGAATTAAGTCAAATGAAAATGAACGCGAGTCTGTTTCAGTACTTGGCCCTATTGCCCCGTTAATCATTACCTGATTGTAACGCTGAGGCAAACCTCTTACTACCACAAAACGATTATCAGCAATAGTAATACCGGGAACGCGTTGCGCAATCTGTGCAGCATCGCGATCTGGTAGTTTGGTTATTTGCTCAGCAGAAATTCCGCTTACCACTAGCTTAGCCTGCTTGATACCCTGCATTAACGAAACATCATTATTTACCTCTCGAGTGGCTGTAACCACAACTTCAGCAAGTTCTGCCACATCTTCTACCAAAGTGATGTTTACAGTGGTGCGCTTTCCGCTTTCGACTACAACATCTGCTACCGTTTGTGTTTTGTAGGCCACATAAGAGACTACCAATGTATAGGTGCCGGGCTTAACGCTATTGATCACATAATTTCCTTCTACATCAGTTGAAGAACCAACCGTAGTTCCTTGAATAACCACGTTGCCGCCAATAATTGGCTCTTTGGTTTTTAAATCCACTACCGTGCCCGAGATAGTTCCCAACTGTGCCCATCCGTTAACGCTAGCCACTAATAAAAAAACCAAAACATAGAAATTCTTCATACCTATAACTTTGTCGCAAAGGTGGCACGGGCATGTTACCCAACAGGGTAGCCTATGTTATGAAATTGTTAAGGAAGGATTGAAAAGAATGGCGTTTTTGGCCTCAAAAAACAAAACTTGTTTCTGAATAAATCAATAAGTCATTTGAAATACAATGAGTTGCGCAGATCGGCAACATAACATTTGGATTACTTTCTGATAAAGTATTTAATCTTTGGTTAATGTCACGTTATAGATTTCAGATTACATATTTCAAATTGACCCTAACCAGAAATTTTGAATCTGTAATCTGAAATCTTTAAAATCACTTAGCAATCGGCACCTTGGTGAGCAACACTTTTACAATGTCAGCGGTGCGTACATTGTCGGCTTCTGCCTCGTAATTCAATAAAATACGGTGGTTCATCACATCCAGCGCCACTTCTTTAATGTCTTCGGGTAACACGTAATCGCGGCCATCCATGTAGGCCACAGCTTTTGAAGCCAAATTGAGGTTGATACTCGCGCGGGGCGAAGCGCCAAATTGGATGTACTGCGCCTCATGGTCAAGTTTGTACTCTTTTGGCTTGCGCGTGGCCGTTACCAACTCTATGATATACCGCTCCAACGATTCAGACATTTTCACTTTGTTCACGCCTTCGCGGATCGAAAAAATATCTTCTTTGGTAAGCACGGGGTTTACCTCATAGCCAAATTGCATGTTGGATATCCTGCGCATAATTTCCAACTCCTCTTCTTTGGTAGGATAATTCACAAACACCTTCATCATGAAACGGTCTACCTGCGCTTCGGGCAAAGGATAAGTACCTTCCTGGTCTACCGGGTTTTGAGTAGAGAGTACCAAAAAAGGTTTGTCGAGTTTAAAAGTGGTTTCACCAATGGTTACCTGCTTCTCTTGCATCGCCTCTAGCAAAGCCGATTGCACTTTTGCGGGAGAGCGGTTGATTTCGTCTGCCAAAATGATGTTGGCGAAAATCGGACCTTTCTTCACCTCAAACTTGCCATCTTTCTGGTTGTAAATCATAGTGCCCACCAAATCGGCCGGCAGCAAATCGGGCGTGAATTGTATACGCTGAAAATCCAGGTGAAGTACCTTGGCCAGGGTAGAAATGGTGAGTGTTTTGGCCAGCCCCGGAACACCTTCTAACAGTACGTGACCATTCGTAAATAAACCCACCATCAAGCGGTTTACCATGTAGTTTTGGCCTACCACCACTTTGGCCACCTCATCATATACCTGTTTGATTTTGGCTTTGTGGTTTTGGTGCTGTTCTGTAGAAGGAGTAAAAGACATACGTTCAACTATTATTTTCCAATGAAACGGCAATATTACAGATTTGTTGGGTAGCGATAAAGCCCAAATTCGCACGTGATGCCCGGAATGTTGGCGGCAGATTCGGCATCGCAACAAATCCAAAATTCCTTAGCTTTGGCGTCATTTTTTATGTGGACGCACCTGGCAAAGTGGATCATTCGGTTTAGGCTGCCGCTCATTGGGCTGATATTGGCCGTTACCGCAGCAATGGGCTACTATGCCACCAAGGTG
>DHLV01000226.1:0-681 GCA_002405445.1 Flammeovirgaceae bacterium UBA4659
AGGGAAAAATTCACAACTTTACACAAAACTAATACTTTAGTCCCGACCAGTTTGTGGCCAGCATCCGAATAAAGCTTCTTTTGATAGCAATAACCTTGCTAAACTCTTCGGCTGATGTTCGGCCTCCAGGATTTAAGTTAGAAACGATTGTCATCGATCCCGGCCACGGAGGCAAAGACCCAGGCACCACGGGCAGGAAAGCCAAGGAAAAGGAGGTTGCCCTGAAGATTGCGTTGAAACTGGGCAGGTACATCGAAAAGAACTTCCCTGATGTGAAGGTGATTTACACCCGAAAAGATGATCGCTACGTATCGCTGGATGAGCGTGCGGAAATAGCCAATCGAAACAAAGCCCAATTGTTCATCTGCATACATGCCAACTCGCTGCCCGGTGCGCCTGCCTATGGCACCGAAACGTACGTGATGGGGTTGCACAAGGACAAAGGTAATTTTGAAGTGGCCAAACGCGAGAATTCAGTGATTTTGATGGACGAAAACTACGAGCAGCGCTATGAAGGCTTTGACCCCAAGAGTGCTGAGTCCTACATTCTGTTTACCTTGAGCCAAAGTGCTTACCACGAGAGCAGCCTCAGGTTTGCACAAAAGTTGGAGGAGCAGTTTAAGACAAAAGCGGGCCGTGCGAGCCGCGGAGTAAAACAAGCCGGTTTTTTAGTACTGTGGC
>DHLV01000226.1:810-9284 GCA_002405445.1 Flammeovirgaceae bacterium UBA4659
CGGCCATGCCGAGCGTGCTGATCGAAACGGGATTCCTGTCGAACTCAAAAGAAGAAGGCTTTTTGCTGTCAGATGATGGCCAGGATTTGATCGCCTCAGGTATCTTTGGTGCATTTAAGGAATATAAGACCGAGATTGAATCGATAAAATAACATTGCGTGAAGACAAAGGAATTTAAAGTTGGATTGGTGATTGCGTTGGCGATTGTGATGCTTTACTTTGGGTTTAATTACCTGAAGGGCATTGATTTTTTCTCCGCTACTAACAAGTACTATGCGATATACGATAACATCGATCAACTGGCCATATCAAACCCGGTGTTGATCAATGGATATCCCGTTGGGCGCGTGAGTCGCATCCAAATCTTGCAAAACAGGCAACACAAGGTGTTGGTTGAGTTTGATATTGAATCGGCAATCAAACTCACAGACTCTACCACGGCCATATTGAATAGTGCCTTGTTGGGAGGTAAGTCCGTATTGCTGCGCATTGGGGTTTCCAAGAGATTGATCAAGCCCGGAGACACGTTACGCTCTGAGGTTGCCAAGGGAATGTTTGACGTGATTTCTGAAACCGCTACCCCGGTGGCCACCGACTTGCAAACAACCTTACGGAAGTTCAACGTGATCGTAGATAACCTGCTCAAAAACTCCAAACAATTAGAAGTTATTTTTTCAAAGTTGCAGACAACACCCGATTTGCTGAACAAAACACTGGCGACTGCAGACGGTAAAATTGTGGAGCTTTCGTCTACGTTTAAAAAGGTAGCCGAAAACCTCGATGGGACCATTACCGAATTGAGGCCAACGCTGATTAATTTCAAAACCTTGTCTGACAGCCTGAAAGTGCTCAAACTCAATCAAACACTCACCAAAACACAGCAGACCATTGCAAATCTCAATCAAACATTATCGCGGCTGAATAAAGGCGATAACACAATGAGTAAACTGATGACCGAAGATACCTTGTATGTTAACCTGAATAAACTCATCAAGTCACTTGATAGTTTGGCTGTGCACCTCAATACCAATCCAAAACACTTTTTGGCACCTCTGGGCAAGAGTAAGAAGAAAATAGATCGCGATCGCAGAAAAGAGGAAGAATTAAAAAAAGCAGCGCAAAAAAAGTAACACCCAATCTGTAATCTAAAATCTATAATCTGTAATTTCTGATGGATGTAGAATTCAACCGTAACGAAGACCAGCTCAAGCACCTTTGTTTTCAACTCAAGACAAGGGCAAAGAAAACGATGTTGGGTGGGGGTGAAAAGAAAATTGATGAGCAGCATCAGAAAGGAAAACTTACCGCGCGCGAGCGGATTGAATACCTGATTGACAAAGGATCAGACTTTTTAGAGATTGCACTCTTTGCAGGCGATGGCATGTACAAAGAGCAAGGCGGCTGCCCCGCAGGCGGGGTGGTAACAGGGCTTGGGCTTGTGCGCGGGCGCCAGTGTGTGATTGTGGCCAACGATGCAACTGTCAAAGCAGGGGCATGGTTTCCGATCACAGCCAAAAAAAACCTTCGGGCGCAGGAGATCGCAATGGAAAACCGCCTGCCGATCATATACCTGGTAGACAGCGCTGGTGTATTCTTGCCGATGCAAGATGAAATTTTCCCCGATAAAGAGCACTTCGGGAGGCAGTTCCGCAACAACGCCAAAATGAGTAGCATGGGCATCGTGCAAGTAGCTGCCATCATGGGCAGTTGTGTGGCGGGTGGTGCCTATTTGCCCATTATGTCTGATGAGGCCATGATCGTAGATAAGACCGGGTCGATATTTCTGGCAGGCTCCTATCTGGTGAAAGCAGCGATTGGTGAAGACATCGACAACGAAACGTTGGGTGGTGCTACCACCCACTGCGAAATTTCGGGAGTGACCGATAATAAGTTTCCCAACGACCAGGCATGCCTTGATCACATTCGTAACCTGTTCGATAAAATTGGCAACTATGAAAAGGCCGGGTTCGATCGTGGAAAGCCAAGCATGCCAAAGCAAAAACAGGAGGAGATCTATGGATTGTTGCCCACTGATCGTACCAAGCCATATGACATGGTGGAAATCATCAAGCGGCTGGTAGATGATTCTGAGTTTGACGAATACAAAGCACTTTACGGAAAAACAATTATCTGTGGCTTTGCCCGAATCGATGGGTGGGCCGTAGGCATTGTGGCCAACCAACGCAAGGTAGTGAAGACAAAGAAGGGCGAGATGCAAATGGGTGGCGTCATTTATTCAGATGCGGCTGACAAGGCTGCGCGCTTTATTATGAATTGCAACCAACGTAAAGTGCCTTTGGTTTTCTTGCAAGATGTAAGTGGCTTTATGGTGGGCAGCAAGGCAGAACACGGTGGCATTATCAAAGATGGCGCAAAAATGGTGAATGCCATGGCCAATTCAACGGTTCCGAAGTTTACATTTATCATCGGCAACTCGTATGGTGCCGGCAACTATGCCATGTGCGGCAAGGCATATGACCCCCGCCTGATTTACGCCTGGCCTACAGCACAAATAGCGGTAATGAGCGGGAACTCTGCCGCAAAAACATTGTTGCAGATCAAAGTGAGTGCTATGAAGACGCAGGGCAAAATATTGACAAAGGAAGAAGAGGCCGTGCTGTTGAAGGAAATCACCGATCGATACAACGAGCAGTTGAGCCCCTACTACGCTGCATCAAGGTTGTGGGTAGACGGTGTGATAGATCCCTTGGAAACACGCAAGGTAGTATCGGTAGGAATCGAAGCAGCCAACCACGCGGTAGTAGAGAAATTTAATGTGGGCGTGATTCAAACATAGTCAATTGGAAAATTGTTCAATTTGAAGATTTGAAAATGAAGCTCACAAGGAGCCTTATTCCACACTCGGAAATTTCTGTTCAAATTTTTTCTACCTTGTATTCCATTTTCAAATTGACGAATTTTCAAATCTTCAAATCAGGTTTGTGCAAGAGAGTGAACTAAAAGCGTTGGTATCGTTGCTCGATGATGAGGACAAGCAAATCAGTTCTCATGTTGAGGAAAGAATTTTAGCTATCGGCAAAGATGTCATTCCGTTTCTCGAGCGCGAGTGGGAAAGCAATCTGAATCCTACCGTCCAGTCGCGCATCGAGTCACTCATTCACACACTGCAATATGAATTACTGCGCGAGCGTTTGAAGCAGTGGTATCAAAACCCCGATCGTGACCTGCTCACCGGCATGTGGATTATCGCCACTTTTCAATACCCCGATCTGGAATTGGAAAACCTGCGCCAGGACTTAGAGCAAATCTATTATGACACATGGTTGGAGTTCAGACCTGACCTTTACGCATTTGACCAGGTGAAAGTGATCAACAGCGTTTTTTACAATAAACTCAAGTTCGGAGCCAACTCTAAAAACTTTCATTCTCCGGGCAATTCGATGATCAACGTGGTGTTGGAATCGCGCAGGGGCAACCCCATTACCTTGTCAGTGATCTATATGTTAGTAGCACAAAAACTCAAGCTGCCCATTTACGGTGTAAACCTGCCCAACCTGTTTATCTTAACATACAAAGACGATAATCACCAGTTTTACATCAACACGTTTAACCGTGGCCTCATCTTCAGTAAACAAGACATCGAAAATTATATTAATGAGTTGCACCTGGTGCCTCAAAAATCTTTTTTCGAGCCCTGCGACTCTCTGGAGATTGTGAGGCGGGCGCTGAGAAATTTGGTGATGTCTTTTGAGAAAATGGGTGAACATGCCAAAGCCGAAGAAGTGAAACTTTTGTTGGTAGAGATTTCGGATGGCGGAGACTTAGGGGTTTGACCTATGACAACTCGTGATCGAATTGGAGTAATTCTATATTCAACTGCCTATTTTTTTTGCCTGGACATACGGATACTTCATCATTAGAAGTTTTATTGACACGCACTTTTTCGGGTCAGAGAACCTGGCAAAGCCATTTTTGCTTCAGCCTAAACAACTTGCATTCTATGGTAAGATTTTTATTACACTTGGAGGTGTGGTGATTCCAGCAGCGATTTTTTATAGAGTTGCATTTGAGCCTCGATTGAGCCTCAACTACAAAATCCCTTTGTTACTGGTTTTTGTTGCTGCAATAGTGTCGGAACTGTGTCTATTCAGACGCTGGTAGGCTCTATTTTTTCTTAATCGTACAGCCCACCGCGCGGTTGTTGTTCACATCAATTTTTGTCCCGCTCAAAACGCGATCAATAGCATCTTTTAAAAATGATTGTTTCACAGCTGAGGCAACCTGTGGATTGTCATCGATGGCACCACTATATTGCAGCATCAATTTGTCCCCTTCCTTTTTGAGTAAAAATGCTTCCGGAGATTTTCTGGCACCTACAATATCCATTGCTTGCTGTTCTTTGTCGGCTAAATACGGGATACCCAAATCCGCATTATGGATGGCCATCTTCTCAATACTTTCTTGTGGGTCTTGGTTGGAGTTGACCAATACAAACTGAACCTTACCTTGGTAGGCCGCTATCATTTCTTTGATGCGTGTTTTGTAATAGTTATCGAATGGGCACTCATTGCTGGTAAAGATCACAACCACCGGCACGGTGTATTGCGCAAGCGAAACAGTTTCGTTGTTGTAAGCATTTGGCAGGCTTACAGTTTCTAAGCCCTGCCCGCACAACTGAAGTGATAATAATAACAGGGTGCAAAATAGAAAAGTCTTCATGGTCAGTTTTTTTGGGTGTACACTAGCACAAACTCCTTGTCTACAACATATGCTAAATGTACCATTTGTTTTTCAAACCTGCTGATTGTACCTTTTAGAGCACCCGCTTTTTGCAACTCAAAAGGTTCAATGTTGAGTTGGTTAGAAAAATGAAGCCCTTTCTTACCATCGATTTTGTAAAGCGCTTCTTTGGCACACCAATACACGCAGTGCTTTGCAAGGTTGTTGCCTGCATCTTGCATCTCAGCGGGCGATAACACGCGCGGGGCGATGTGCAACAATTTTTCCTTTGGCTGCTCAAGGTCGATGCCTACCGGTTGATTGATGCTGATTTGCGCTGCCACAAACGGATAGGAATGGGTCAACGAGACGTGGAAAGAACTCTCCCGTAAAAACGGTTTTCCGTATTCGTCTTTGTGCACACCCATGTATGTTTCGCCCATGGCTTCGGCCAAGAATCTTAACAAGTTGCGGCCTGCCAACCATTCTAATCGTTTAGATTCGTTGATAATGTCACTTGGGCACTCTTCTTGCGCCTGAAAAGCCAGCTCACTTTCAATTTCACCGACTTCCCATATTGCCCAACCCCCGTGGCCTTTCTCGATTTCAGTTTTTTTGATGGGCATTTGATTCGGTCACTTTAAACATTGATTTTTGTTGTGTCAGTAAAATTAAGCATTTATTCATGTGGCCCCTACAAGTAAAGAAGTTACAGGCACTCACCGGGCATACAGATTCAATTTATACGCTCGAACGGGCTCATGCGGCAAATCTGTTTTTCAGCGGTGCGGGTGATGGCATGGTGGTATTGTGGGATTTGAGTCGGCCTCATGAAGGCGAGTTGATAGCGCGCCTGAACAATTCAATTTATGCGCTTCATTTGCTTCCCAACAATCTGTTGGTGGCAGGGCATAACTATGATGGTATCCACTTGCTCGACTGGCAACAGAAAAAAGAAGTGGCATCGCTGCGCCTGACAAATGCTGCGATCTTTGACATCAAAAGTGTTGGAAGTGATTTGTGGATTGCAGAGGGTGATGGTGGCGTTACTGTGGTGGATTTGTCTTCACTCACGATCAAAACAAAAATTCATGCTTCTGAGAAAAACGCTCGGGTGATAGCCGTTAACCCGGCCGGAGGCGAAGTGGCAGTTGGGTATAGCGATAACTTCATTCGTATTTTCGACACCCAACACTACAAATTAAAAAATGCATGGGAGGCGCATACCAACTCGGTGTTCACATTGGCGTTCTTACCCAGTGGCCAGTTGCTGAGTGGATCGCGCGATGCCCGCTTGAAGTTATGGAAGCAAGGCGATTGGAATTTGGAGACTGAAGTAGTGGCGCACTTATTTGCCATTAACGACATTGCCCTGCACTCCAGCAAGCCGTACTTTGCCACCGCCAGCATGGATAAATCAATCAAGATTTGGGATGCCAACACTTTGCAGCTATTAAAAGTAATTGACAAAGCAAGGCATGCGGGGCACGGAACTTCCGTAAACAAGCTTTGGTGGTCAGGTCACCGGCAGCAATTGGTAAGTGCCAGTGACGACCGCAGCATATCGGTTTGGGAAATTGAAGGGCTGCGCTAACAACTAATCCGTTATTTTTGTGTAAAGTCTAGAGAATTATGAGAATCATATTGTTGATGGTTGGAATACTGTTTTCTGTGCAAGCTTTTGCGCAAAGCGGCAAAAAACAGCAGGTGGTGGTGATGGAGATCAAGGATCAGATCGACCCGCGTATGTATCGGTATGTGAAATTGGCTTTTGAGTATGCAGAGAACAAAAAGGCCGATTATATCATCATTGATATGGACACTTATGGCGGTGTGCTCACCGATGCGAAGGAAATTGTTGACATTGTGATGGATGCTAAAAAGCCTGTTTGGGTGTTTATTAACTCAGATGCAGCCTCTGCGGGTGCGTTGATCTCCATTGCCTGCGATAGCATCTATATGTCACCCGGGGCAAGCATTGGTGCCGCCACCGTAGTGGAAGGTGATGGTAAACAAACGCCCGACAAATACCAGTCTTACATGCGGTCAATCATGCGCTCTACGGCCGAAGAAAATCATCGCGACCCACGTATAGCGGAGGGCATGGTAGATGAGCGCATCGTTATTGACAGTGTAAAGCAAGCGGGTAAAGTGATAACGTTTACAACATCTGAGGCATTGGCCAACGGTTACTGCGAGGCCAAAGTAGAGTCTATTGAGGAAATTCTGAAAAGAAACAAAGTTGAAGACTACGAGCTGCACTACTTCAAACTGAACACAACAGAAAAAATCATTGCATTCTTCCTCAACCCCTTCATCAGCGGGATTTTGATATTAGTGATCTTAGGAGGTATCTATTTTGAGTTGCAAACACCGGGTGTAGGCTTCCCTTTGTTTGCTGCCATTACCGCATTGGTTTTATATCTGGTGCCCTATTACTTAAACGGTTTGGCAGACTACTGGGAGATCATTGCACTGTTTGTCGGCCTGCTGTTGATAGCCGCTGAGGTGTTTATCATTCCCGGTTTTGGCATCGCTGGGGTGGCAGGTATCGGCCTCACATTGCTGTCGCTGGTGCTCATCATGCTCAATAACGACTTCTTTAATTTTGATTTTGTGCCACTGGGCGACATTGTGCAAGCGAGTTTTGTGGCGGTAGCAGGCTTGGCAGGTGGTTTTCTGTTGCTGATTTTTGCCGGGCCAAAGCTGCTTGACTCCAAGGCCTTTCAACGAATTGCCCTGAATGATGCGCAGAACAGTGCCGAGGGTTATACCGTAAATGCCAATGCAGAGTCGATGCTCAACAAGAAAGGCGTTGCACACACCGTATTGCGCCCAAGCGGAAAAATATTGCTGGATGGCGAGGTGCTGGATGCGTTTACACGGGGTGAGTTTATTGAAAAAGGTGAGGCAGTAGAAGTAATTGGCACCGAAGGGGTAACGTTGAGGGTGAGAAAAATCACTGAATAAAAGAAGCCCTCACCCACAGCGATTTTGCAATGTTGCAGGGCTTCAATGCCCTCTCTCGAGGGAGAGGGCAGTAAAAGTTGGCAAGCAATGACGGATTTTATGGGTGAGGGTATAAATTTCTGCAAAAAAAAATTGATTAGATGTCGAAAAAAATATTGGGAGTTATTCCCGCACGTTATGCTTCCAGCCGTTTACCGGGAAAGCCATTGGTTGATTTGGGTGGCCAGTCTATGATTGAGCGTGTGTACAAACAGGCGGTGTTGTCAAAAGCGCTGGCAAAAGTGGTGGTGGCCACTGATCACCAACAGATTTTTGAACATGTAAAAAGTTTTGGCGGCCATGTATGCATGACTTCAGAAAATCACCCAAGTGGCACTGACCGCTGCTATGAAGCGTTTGCATTGGAGCGTGAATCATTTGACTACATCATCAACATACAAGGCGATGAACCGTTTATCGAACCGAGTCAAATTGATTTGTTGGCGGCACAGCTAGATGGACACACCCAGTTGGCCACGTTGATCAAGAAAATTGACACCGAAGACCAACTCTACAGTATTGGCGAAGTGAAGGTGACCTTCAACAAAAATTTTGAAGCGCTGTACTTCAGCCGCGCGGTGATACCGTATTTGCACAAGGTAGAGCAAAAAGACTGGCTTACGAGCTACGCGTTTTACAAACACGTAGGCATGTACGCCTATCGGGCAGATGTGTTGAAGTCCATCACGGAATTAAAACTTTCTGCGTTAGAGCAGGCCGAATCATTGGAGCAACTTCGCTGGATGGAAAACGGCTTCACCGTGAAGGTGGCTGTGACTGATGTA
>DHLV01000276.1:0-489 GCA_002405445.1 Flammeovirgaceae bacterium UBA4659
CTATGCCGACTGGACCGCGATCCAATAGGCTGTGTAGCTCCGCAACGATGCCCAGCGGGAAGTGCGGCAGGCGGCCAGCGGAACGCTCTTCGTGGCGCCCTTTGCTGCCTATGACGTGTTCAGGATTGCCGTGGAGGCCAACGTGGTGAAGTACTACCAGAACGGAGTGCTGCGCTACATCAGCGAGGTGACGCCCACCTTGCCCTTGCTGGTGGATGTATCCATCTACTCGCTGAACGGCACGGTCACCAATGCGATAGTCTCCAACTTCAACACCGGCACATTCACCGCCACGGCCACCAATGCGGGGGCAACACCCGCCTACCAGTGGAAACTCAATGGCGCCAATGTGGGCACCAACAGCGCCACGTACACCAACACCGCCCTTAACGACAACGATGTGGTGACTTGCGTGCTCACGCCTGATTTGGGTGGATGTTCGCTTATCACGTACACCTCCAATGCCGTCACCAATAAACCGGTGCCTGC
>DHLV01000276.1:716-9611 GCA_002405445.1 Flammeovirgaceae bacterium UBA4659
GAAGAAGTGAGATGGAGACTCACAGACCTGGTGAACACCCAGGCCACCGGCAACAACCTCGTTAAGATTCAGTCTGGAAACGCCTGGAACGGTGGCGCAGCGTCCTGGAATACGGTAGCCAACAACGGGTACTTCCAGTTCACGGCAACGGAGACCAACACCGATCGTATGGTTGGCCTCAGCACCACCAACGCCAATGCCGACTGGACATCCATCCAGTATTTGATCCGCTTGCGGGGCGATGCGCAGTGGGAAGTGCGGCAGTCGGCCAGCGGATCGCTCTTCCTGGGCTCGTATGCAGCCAATGACGTGTTCAGGATTGCCGTGGAGGCCAACGTGGTGAAGTACTACCAGACCGGTGTGCTGCGCTACATCAGCGCGGTGACCCCAACCTTGCCCTTGCTGGTGGATGTGTCCATCAACTCGTTGAACGGCACGGTCACCAATGCGATAGTCTCCAACTTCAATACCGGCACATTCACCGCCACGGCCACCAATGCGGGGGCAACACCCGCCTACCAGTGGAAACTCAATGGCGCCAATGTGGGCACCAACAGCGCCACGTATACCAACACCGCCCTCAACGACAACGATGTGGTGACCTGCGTGCTCACGCCAGATTTGGGTGGATGTTCGCTTATCGCGTACACCTCCAATGCCGTCACCAATATACCGGTGCCTGCGCCTACGAGTATCGATTTGTATTTGTCGGGCGCAATTTCAACTGCAGCCTGCGCAGAAGCCATTGAGCAAGTAGTTTGGAAACTCACCGACCTGGTGAACACGCAGGCCACGGGCAATAACCTGACCAAGATTCAGGCCGGAGGCAGTTGGAACGGTGGCGCAGCGTCCTGGAACACGGTGGCCAACAACGGCTACTTCCAGTTCACGGCAACGGAGACCAACACCGAGCGCATGGTAGGCCTCAGCACCACCAACGCCAATGCCGACTGGACATCCATCCAGTATGTAGTGTACCTGCGCAACAATGCCCAGTGGGAAGTGCGGCAGTCGGCCAGCGGATCGCTCTTCCTGGGCTCGTATGCAGCCAATGACGTGTTCAGGATTGCCGTGGAGTCCAACGTGGTGAAGTACTACCAGAACGGAGTGCTGCGCTACATCAGCGCTGTAGCCCCCACGCTGCCCCTTGTGGCAGACGTTTCGATTAACACGATTGCGGGGACCGTTACCAATGCCGTGATCGTCAACAACTCGAATGCCGGCTCATTCTCCGTTACCGCAACCAACGCGGGGCCAAGTCCTACTTTTACCTGGCGAGTCAATGGCTTAATTGTACAGACTGGCACATCAAGCAGCTACACGAATACGTCTCTGGTGCCGGGCGATGTCGTACTTTGTCAGCTTACACCCAGTTTGGGTGGATGCCTTTCAACCGTTTATACTTCGAACACGATCACCATTAACGGACCCGGTGTATCAAGGTCATGGATCGGTGCATCAAACACCAACTGGTACGAAGCCGCCAACTGGTCTGGTGGAGTCATTCCTGATCGCTTTGCCTCGGTAACAATTCCGTCTGGCACGCCCAATGCACCTACGCTCTCAAGCGATGCAAACGTGTATGACATCACGATCAACGCAGGCGCCACCTTTACCATCAGCGGAAGCAATCGGCTTTTCGTTTACCGCAATTTCACCAACAACGGCACGTTTACGGCCAATACCAGCACCGTGCATTTTGTTGGCTGCTCCGGTGGCGGCACATTGAGCAGCTCCGGCACGCAAACACTTTTCAACGTGGTGGTCAATTCACCGTTCGGCCTCACCATCGCGACAGGCACGCATCAGATAAGCAACAATTTCACCTTTACTAACGGCATCGTCACACAAAATGCCACGTTGCTTTTTCTCGCGGGCTCATCCGCTACGGGGGCCAGCGCCACCAGTTACGTAAACGGGCCCGTTCGAAAAGCCGGAACCACTGCCTTTGTTTTCCCCACCGGTGATGCCACACGCTTTGCCAGGATTGCAATCGGGACTCCCTCCTCAAGCTCAACCTATGCCGCCCGGTATTTTGGGGTCGGTTTTGGCACCTACACAAACGCTGCCAGTCCAACGCCTACTTTTAACAACGTAAGCGCACGCGAGTATTGGAACCTGACCCGAGTGGCAGGCACCGGTAATGCAACCGTAACATTGTATTGGGAGAACTCGCAATTCAGTGAAATCAATGACTGCTCAACGGCAGATTTACGGGTAGCACAATTCAACGGCACAGCATGGCAGAATAACAACAATACAGTTACCACAACGGGAAGTTGCAGCTTGACAAATGCATTGGCAGGCACTGTGAGCACTAACACGGCCGTATCTGTATTTGGCCCCATGACTTTTGGGTCGCTGTCCAATACCGTGAACCCATTGCCTGTAGTGTTGAAGAGCTTTACGGCAAGTTTGGCGAGCCGCTCTTCAGTTCTTCTCACTTGGGTTACCGCTTCGGAGCTCAATAATGATTATTTTGAAGTGCAACGTTCTCGAGACGGCAGGGCTTTTGAAAAATTTGCCGTGGTAAAAGGAAAAGGAACCACTTCGCTGGAAAGCACTTATGAACTATACGACAACAATCCCCTGCGCGGGCTCAACTATTACAGACTCAAACAGGTAGACTTTGATGGGAAATATGCCATTTCGCAGGTTGTTTCTATGGAGGTTGATGCGGATGTAACGGGGCTATTCACAGAAGTGTTCCCCAACCCCACGTCAGAAAATGCGTTTGTTCGAATCGAATCTTCAAATCAGCAAGATCCGGTAAGGCTTCGGATTTTTGACCCATTAGGGAAAGTTGTCTTCAGCACCGTTATAGAATCTGTTGAAAGTCAACCTTACGAAATCAAATTACCGGAAACACTGCCCAACGGAATTTACATGGTGCGTATAGAACAAGGTCTTGAAACGAGCACAACCCGTTTAGTGGTTACCAGGTAACTTGGGTAGCTCTGCATCAACCAGTTCACCCTTGTTGCCGGCATGTCGCTGATCAACCGCGCTTGCTTACGCTTTGGGCTGATATGTTAACGCTAAGTATTTTTCCATCAAAGTCACCAGCTATTTTACAGTTCATTATCTAATTGCACCAACAACCGATTTGAGCCCTTTCGGCACCGCACCGGTTGAACAATGCCACTGCGTGTTATCTTTCACCATCAATCATCGATGCGTTCATTTTTTTTCTAACTTTGAAGAATTGATAAGGATGGCCTCGCAGTTCGATGCCTGCCTGACCGCAGTCAGGGATCGAATATCCCGCCTTAGGAAGATGCAGTCTTTGGTCTCATAGTTCAACGGATAGAATAGAAGTTTCCTAAACTTTTGATCTGGGTTCGATTCCCGGTGAGACCACCACTTCCCCTCGGGAGTAAACTTTTGATGCAGAGTCCCTGTGTGACGCAGTCAGTCAGGCATTCTTGCCCGGGCTATTGCACAATTATCGCGATTACAAACTTTAGATACCCAACCCCTGCATCGTTTTGCCACTTTCTAAAACCAATCTATGTTTTTTCTGAAGGTTGTTGCCCGCGTGGTCAATTCGTAGAACCTGCGAGCAAATACAAGACCGCCATGCGCACGGCCACACCGTTTTCAACCTGGTCAAGAATGATGGAATGATGAGAATCGGCTGCATCGCTGCTCAGTTCTACCCCCCTGTTGATCGGGCCCGGGTGCATGAGCACAATTTCTTTCTTTAAATCGTCAAGCATTTTTTTGTTGATGCCGTAGTAAAGGCTGTACTCACGCAACGAAGGAAAATACTTGATTTGTTGGCGCTCCAATTGAATGCGGAGCACGTTCGCCACATCGCACCATGCCAATGCCTTCTGCACTTCCAACTCTACCTTAACACCCAGCGAAGAAATATACTTTGGAAGCAACGTGGGTGGCGCGCACACCATTACTTCTGCGCCCAGCTTCTGCAATGCAAAAATATTTGAAAGGGCTACCCGTGAGTGTAAAATATCTCCAATGATGGCGATCTTTTTTCCACTTACCGCGCCTAACTTTTCGCGGATAGAGAAAGCATCCAGCAACGCTTGCGTAGGATGCTCATGGGTGCCATCGCCTGCGTTGATAATGTTGGCATTGATATGGCGCGCAAGGAAGTGCGGGGCACCCGCGCTGGCGTGGCGCATCACCACCATGTCTACCTTCATGGCCAGGATATTGTGAACCGTATCCAGCAACGTCTCACCTTTTTTTACCGAGCTGTTGGATGCAGAAAAATTCACTACATCGGCAGACAGCCTTTTTTCGGCCAACTCAAACGAAAGCCGTGTGCGGGTAGAGTTTTCAAAAAAAATATTGGCGATAGTTACATCGCGCAGCGATGGAACCTTCTTGATGGGCCGGTTGATTACTTCTTTGAAATTGTCGGCTGTCTCAAATATCAATTCAAGGTCTTCGCGGGTAAGGTTCTTTATTCCCAATAGGTGGCGTTGACTTAATTTCGACATGGCTTCAATTTGTGTTGATCAACCAGATTTTATTTTGTTGATGTCCTTGCGCCTCCAGTTCCACCAACACCCTTTGCGTGTCAATGGTGTCAACCACTTTGCCCACATAATCAGCGGCTATGGGTAAATCGCGTGTAAACTTTCTATCTACCAGCACCAGCAGTTCAACCTTTGACGGACGGCCAAAGGCCATCATCGCATCCAACGCGGCACGCACCGTGCGGCCGGTAAACAGCACGTCATCAATCAGCACCACTTTTTTGTCTTCAATGATAAAGTCGACCCTGGTTTCGCTTGCCTTTGCGGGAATTTCCCTGCGCCTGAAATCATCGCGGTGAAAGGTAGTGTCAAGGTAACCCAGCGGTATTTGCTTTTTTGTGATCTTCTGCAGTTTGGCGTGAATCAACTGCGCTAAAAAAATGCCCCTGGGCTGTAGTCCAAGGATCACCGATTCATCAAAAGTTGCGTGGTTTTCGATCAACTGATGGCAAAGGCGGTTGAGCGTGATGTCTAAAAGGCGGGAATCAAGGACCAGCTTCTTTTTCATGAGATTTTGCCGCAGGCGAAGGTAGGGAAAAACCCTGATTGGTTACCGATAACGAATCTTATTTATGAAAAAAACCCGCCTCTTAATATCGGCCATGCGGTCGGGCGATACTCGTATATTTTGAAATCCAGTTGCTAACAAATGGTTGCCATACCAATACTGCAACCGATTGGGCTGAATGTCTTTTTTATTCACATAATCAGTGGGGTTCAGCATTTTGATTTCATCCGCTGTCTTACCCTCCAGCACCTGACTGCCGTTGATCACCTTGCTGCGGATGAGGTTTTGGTAGAAATAAACAAGATCAATTTTTTCATCGCTCGGTGCGATCTTTACGAACTGTTCCAGTTGAAACGACTTGGCATCGTTGATTTCAAAACTATTATCCCATTTCACCTTGCCTTCCTGATCAAAACCGATGACGATGGCATGCGTGTATTGAAAGCCGTCAAAAACCTGATCAGAGCGGTATGGCGAATAGAACTGATAACCTGCCGTGCGCTGTAAGCTGTAGAAGGGGGCAGGTGCATTTCTGGTTTGATAAACATAGCGCGGATAAAAAGCCTCACCAAGCATGATGAATTGGTCTCGGTAGGGAATCACTTCTTGCACCAAAAATCGATAGCTGAATTTGATCTTCTTTCCTTTTATCTTTCTTCGTTCAATACGTTTCTTTACACGCTTCTCTTGATTCACGCGCATAAATCGAAAAAAGTTCTGCAAATCAGCAAAGTTATAGTAGCGTGTGGTGTACTCGCCAAAAGTGGAAATCGTTGAAACAAAAATGCCGCGCGAGTACTCAGTGTTTCTGCCGTAAACACCGGCCACCAGCATGTGATCGTCTCTTGTCTTGATACTTCTGCCAAAGATAAGGCTTCGTTTCTCCTGCGGTTCCAGAACCGTTGTCTTCTGCAAATCGCCTTCTTGATCATAGTTTCGTACCCACAAGCATCTTCTTTTTTGAGAATTGTTTGCGCTGATAATGATGTCAACAGAAAAATCGCCATTCACTTTGATCTGGTTGATCTCACCAGGCTCATTGAAAAAACCAGGCAGTATTTTCGACTGCTTTTTTTTGGTAGAATAATGTAATACCACCGGGCGGTAGTTGTAATAACCTCCAATCAACAAAGCGCCTTGTGTGGCCGTAAACTCGGTAGGTTGAAATGGAATGATATTCTTTACCGTATGGGTTTGATATCTGCCATCCTCCACAAATACTTCAATTAACAAGAAACCGAGTGCCGGATTAGCGGAGTGACTCATTAACAAATACAGCCTGTTTTGAAAGAAGTGCGCAAAAGACATCACTAAAGATTTCTCCAGATTGACGTAGCCCCTCCAAATTTCATGAAGCGCAGTGTCTAAACGGATCAATTCGATTTGGTCGATACTTTGCCCTTGGTTTTTGCTGTAGACCATCACCCCTAAGGTATCAGCCGGGGGTACCCTGTAAACCTCGCCCTCCTGGTTTACCGGTATCTCCCAGCGCGCGGTCTGCTCCACCTGGGCAAACAGGCAACTGGGGCACAGCCAAAATCCCAGCAGGCTACTCCACCGTAACTTTGTTAATAAAAAAAACATCGCGATTTCCTTTTTCCGGGTTTTTGATCGTTTGATAGCCGTACACAATCATTTGTGAGCCGAACCAGTGGCGAACGGTAGCGTCATCGTCATCCGAACGTATTGCCTCCGTTGCCAACTGCAATCGGATGGTCTTCTTTTCATTGACAAGCGGCACGCCATCGCTCTGACTGATTTGCCAAACCAACTCTTTTTCCTTGGCCGATAGGATTGCAACTTTATTGTTGTGGTACAAGAAATCAGAAATTTGATCCGCTGTTGGTTTTTTGATTTCATCCAGCTTACGGCCATGGTCGGCCAGCCAAGCGCCCTTTGCATCTAAAACAACTACGCTTGCCTGAAGCATTTTAACCTCCACGGCACCGGAGTTGTTGAATGCAGGGTTGTAAAAGTAAGGCGAGTTGTACAACCGATACGGGTAACCCGCCCCGGGATAGAATCCATAAGGATAAGGCATACCACTGAACGGATAACCGTTGTAGCGATTGTACTGACTGGGCTCCGTAGTAGAAGAGTGTGCCTCCAAAAAGAACAGAAATCCGTCTGTGGTTTCCTCGATGCGAACAGGGCTTGCCGCCACCCTGAAGTCTGGTACTTTACCTTGTGCACGCTTTCGATCGGCCTTCGATTTTGTTTTTGCCTGGCGTTTGGGCGAAAGGTATTCTAAGAAGTGACTGAGTTGCGGAAAATCGTAGTAGTTGATCTTTTGCTCGTTGTAGGGATCTACCGTAACGGAATAGAAACCGGCTGCTTGCTGGTTGACCCCTTCCGTCCATGTGCCTGCGATGAGCAGTTCATCGCGCGAGAGCGTGCTGGTGACAGCCGATAGTATTGTTTTGTTGCCCTCCACACCAATGGCATCGTCTAACAACAAGGTTCCCGTGTGATCAAAAGTTTTGATCACCAGCTTCTTATTCGCCTTACTCGGGCTCTCAGACAAAACAATGTTAAATGTGTTGTTGGTGTTGACACGCACGTCAAGCAACTGCGTGCTTTTGACAAACAAGCCGGGTACAATTCTGCCCTGATCATTTTCTAAGTCAAAAAGTAAGATGGCCGGCTCAGATGATAAGTAACCCGCCAAAATGGCCTTGCTTTCGATGACATTAAAATGTGTCAATTTGATTGACAGTTGCGGATCATACGAATGTGTCTCTACGCCATCTTTACCGTCACCCATCTTCAATACCTTCAAATCTCCGGAATCTGTTTCTCCATAGCGAAAGAGAAAATAAACAAACCCATCGCGAAAGTCATGGCCAATGAAATTATATCGATTGTCAACTGATATTTCCTGCGTCCACTTTTCCTGCAACAGTGTGTCCAAAGCGATGATTTCCCAAACGTGTTTTCCCGCTTCATACTTTTGCTTGTCGTGCACCAACGCAATGCCTTGGCTTCCCATTGGAATCAACGTATAATGGTTGGAGCTGTTTTTCAGCTCTTGCTCCCAGCGAGCCGTCTGGCTCACCTGGGCGTGGCCACACCACACCAATAACAATCCCGCAAACAGTAGGAGTAACTTTTTCATTCTTGTTCTTCAGCAAGCGTCAGTATCCGGTCAAACTCATCGGGCTTCACGGGCTGCACTGACAAGCGCGAATTATTCACTAACACCATGTTGGCTAACGCTTTGTCTGCTTTGATGGTGCCCAATGCAACCGGTTCTTTCAGTTTTGTTTTGGGCTTCAACTCCACTGCCACCCAATTGCTGTCTTTGGGATCGGGGAATGCTTCTTTACTTACTTCGGCAATGCCCACAATAGCTTTGCCCGCGTTGCTATAATAAAAGAAAGCCAGATCACCTTTCTTCATGGCTTTCAAATTGTTGCGCGCCTGAAAATTGCGCACGCCATCCCAAGTCGTTTTTTTGTCCTTCAACAAGTCATCCCAACTGTACACATCCGGTTCGCTTTTCACCAGCCAGTAATTCATAAAAATTTTTCTCACTAATGTAGGAAAAATAGTTTGTTGAAGATATGATGAAAAACCAGATAAGATTCCATAAAAACGTTGCGACTTTGCGACTTTGCTTGCAACTTGCTGTAAGATGAAAATTCTAATCCTTCGCTTTTCTTCGATTGGCGACATTGTTCTTACCACGCCTGTGCCACGGGTGTTGAAAACCCAACTGGAGGGCGCAGAAATTCACTATGCAATCAAAAAACAGTATGCTGACATTGTGCGAAACAATCCGTATGTAGATAAAGTGCACGAACTTGAAAAAGAGTTGAGCCCATTGATTGCCGTCTTGAAACGTGAAAAGTTTGATTGCGTAATCGATCTACACAACAA
>DHLV01000142.1:0-376 GCA_002405445.1 Flammeovirgaceae bacterium UBA4659
CGCAGGTTTTTGTATCAGTTCCTGATAAGTTCCGTGCGCATGGAGAATGTTTAACTGCTGGGCGAATGCGTCTGCAGCGGGCAGTTCTCGCGCAGCCACCGCAACCAGTTCGGCACCTTCCACTAATGCCAAGTCGGCCGCGAATTTTTTGGCAATCTTGCCGCTGCCCAATATGCCCCACCCGACTTTGTTCATGTACAAATGTGTGAATGGTTTTGATTAAAGACAAAGGCTGTTTACATTTAAAAACTTTAGCTTAAACCTATTTCAACATGAAACCCGTAGTCTTTACAAAACTCTCGCTCATGATGCTGCTCGAATATTTTATTTGGGGAGCTTGGTACGTAACCATGGGCACTTATATGACCGAATACCT
>DHLV01000142.1:522-1104 GCA_002405445.1 Flammeovirgaceae bacterium UBA4659
CACGCTTCAGGTGCGCAAATTGGAAATGCCTACGGAGCATTGGCCATCGCCACGATGATATCACCATTTTTTGTAGGCATGGTAGCCGACCGATTTTTTGCCGCACAAAACATTATGGGCATTTTACATATTGTGGGTGGCGTATTGCTATATGTGGCCACTCAAGTTGACAGCCAGATTTTCTATTGGGTGGTATTGGGGTATTCGTTGCTCTACACACCAACCATTGCGCTTTCCAATAGTATTGCCTTCGGGCAGATGACAGACCCCGGCAAACAGTTTCCATGGATACGGGTGTTTGGAACCTTGGGTTGGATTTTGGCTGGTATAATGATCAGCAGTTTAGCTATTGAGAAGACACCCAACACATTTCATATGGCGGCTATAGCATCTATTACTTTAGGAGTAATTAGTTTTGTGATGCCCAACACTCCGCCAAAAGGCAAAACACAGGGCGCAGCATCAAAAGCATTGGGCACTGAAGCATTTGTTTTGTTCAAAGACAAGGCTTACCTCGTATTCTTCATTGCTGCGATTTTGGTTTGCATACCACTGTCATTCTATTATGGATTTGCCAACGTC
>DHLV01000142.1:1262-2455 GCA_002405445.1 Flammeovirgaceae bacterium UBA4659
CTATTATGGATTTGCCAACGTCTTTTTGAATGAACTTGGAATGGAAAACGTAGCATTCAAAATGACATTCGGACAGTTTTCGGAAGCGTTGTTTATCTTGGCAATTCCATTCTTGTTCAACAGCATTGGCGTCAAGAAGATGTTGCTGTTGGGAATGGCCGCCTGGATTTTGCGCTACATCTGCTTTGCGTTTGGTAATTTAGATGTAAGCCTGTGGATGTTGTACGCAGGTATTTTGTTGCATGGCATATGCTATGATTTCTTTTTTGTAACGGGCTACATGTACACTGAAAAGAAGGCGGGTGAAAAAATCAAGAATGCTGCGCAAGGACTCTTCACCTTTGCTACTTATGGCGTGGGTATGGTTATTGGCACTTGGTTTTCTGGCAAAACCACCGATCACTATACCTTGGGCACTGGCCACGATTGGCAAGCCATTTGGTTTGTGCCAGTGTACATTGCACTGGCCGTAGTCGTTTACTTTCTGCTGTTTTTCAAAGAGAAAAAAGAAATTTAAGCCGCATAGTATGAACATCGCGATGTTGGGCTCGGGCTTCATCGGTCGGTTTTATGCCGATTCGTTGCAAGGCTATCGCAGCAAAGACAAAATTGTAACCATCTGCTCGCGCAGAGAAGAGAGCGCAAAAAAATTTGCGGTGGATTACAAAGTGCCTTTTTCTACAACGGTAATGGAGGAAGCCATTGCGCGACCCGAAGTAGAGGTAGTTTGTATTTCGTTGCCCAATAATTTGCACGAAGAGGCCGTGATGCTTTGTTGCAAACACAAGAAGGCCGTAATGATGACCAAGCCGCTTGGCCGCAATGCGCAGGAAGCAAAGCGAATGTTACAGGCAGTAGAAAAAGCGGGAATTTTCAACGGTTATCTCGAAGACTTGGTGTACACGCCCAAGTTTATCAAAGCGCATGAAAGTGTAAAGAACGGAGCGCTGGGCAGGATACTCTGGGCGAAATCGCGCGAGACACACCCCGGCCCCCACAGCGACTGGTTTTGGGACATGGAGCAAGCGGGTGGTGGTTGCATTTTAGATTTGGGTTGCCACTGTGTGGAGATTACACGCAGCTACATCGGCAAAGACATTAAACCCATAGAGGTAATGTGTTGGGCGGATACGCAAGTAAAACCGATTGATGCCGAAGACCATGCCATCGGTTTGGTGAAATATGAAAACGGG
>DHLV01000142.1:2628-2767 GCA_002405445.1 Flammeovirgaceae bacterium UBA4659
TTGAAGTAAGCTGGACTTTCCGTGGTGGGCTTGACCTTCGCGATGAAGTGATGGGCAGCGAAGGAACTATTTGGATCAATAGTTTTTTACGCACAGGTTTTGAAATGTTTACCACCGGCAAGGGTGGTGATTATGTAGC
>DHLV01000142.1:2946-4104 GCA_002405445.1 Flammeovirgaceae bacterium UBA4659
GGCTACAACCACATGTTTATGGATATGTTCAATGCTTTGGAAAACAAAACGCAACCGAAAGAAACTTTTTACGATGGCTATGTGGTCAATTCTATTTTAGATGCCGCTTACAAATCGGCCAAGACTAAACAATGGGAACCCGTGCAACTCGACATCTGGCGTGGCCGCGTGGGCGTAACCAAAGATGCCCACCTCACCGAGTACGATGCAGAGCATTACCTGGTGAAAGAAGAGATGACGCACTATGGTGCGAGGAAATTGATTTTAAAGAATAAGAAGACGGGGAAGATTGGGGAGAGGGTGGTTTAATAACCCTACATGTCAGTTTTGATATATGTCTAAAATGACATATTTTTGTGAGACGAAAGCGATATGGATAAGCCACTCGTTTGGCTGCATGGCGAAGTAAAAACACCGCCCTTCTCAGTATCCACCCGTGTGGAGGCCGGTGTATTACTACGCAGACTTCAGCAAGGCGAAAAGCTGTCCATGCCCCACTCACGCCCGATGCCCACCATTGGCAAACGATGTCATGAGCTTCGTATAGATGATTTAGATGCAACTTGGAGAATTGTATATTGAACTGATTCGGATGCGATTGTCATTTTGGAAGTGTTTGAGAAGAAAACTCAACAAACGCCCAAAAAGGTGATTGATAACTGCAAGCAACGAATTCGAAAGTATGATAATGAATAACAGAGCATAGATATGAATAACGCAAAGAAAAAACGACTTGAGGCAAAAGGGTGGAAGGTTGGTAATACAACAGATTTCCTCAGTCTTTCTGCTGAGGAAGCTGCTTATATTGAACTTAAGGTTTCCTTGAGCAAAGCTTTACAAGATTTTCGCAAGTCTAAAAAACTCACTCAAGTTGATTTAGCTAAACGCATAAAATCAAGCCAATCAAGAGTAGCAAAAATGGAGGCTGCCGATAATTCCGTTACGATGGACCTTATGTTTCGTTCTCTGTTTGCGCTTGGTGCATCCAGAAAGAAAGTGGTTGGTATGCTCGTAGGATAAAAGTTTATAGAAGAGATGACACACTACGGTGCGAAGAAATTGATTTTAAAGAATAAGAAGACGGGGAAGATTGGCGAGAGGGTAATTAGTTAATCAATTTCTGTTCGGCATTTATAATCCCGAACCGAGATGTAGATG
>DHLV01000032.1 GCA_002405445.1 Flammeovirgaceae bacterium UBA4659
ATAACTTGTCTCATGGATAAGCCTATAGTACCCTGCATCACGTTCCAATTCGTTCAAAAAACTCTGTGCTTTGTCTGCCTTTATCACGCTCTTAATGGTTTTAAAGAGTTCTTTTAGAGTAACGTAATTGTACTTTGAAAGCCAAAGATGATGTAAGAAATTGTCAATTTGTAAATCGGAGGACGATTCGGTAATAATTTTGAGAATTTTTTGCCACTGAAGTTTGGCGGAATCATTTTGAGGGTTTGCATCCCTGATATGCTTTGTAAAGAAATTTCTCAGTAAATCAGACACATTCAGATCCTTACCTCGCGTATTAAGTGTTTCAAAAATAACATAGGCATCATCTTCATCGGTAACATCCACGAGGATTAGTTTAAGCGAAAGGATTTTTTCTCTAATGTTAAGCAATTGTTTTTCGATCTCCGACTTTTTCGAGTCTTCAATTAGATTAATATTAGCCTTTACAGGCGCAATGACCTCCTCGATATAGCTTTTAAGAACACCGTATGCAGACTGAATATTTTCCTCCTCTGGGCCAACGTCAAGTTTCAGCTCACTTGATCCAAATTTCAAGATTTTATTTTGAAAATATGGATATGAAGACTCGGTACTAAGCACATACCGTTTGTTGTTATCTTCATCGGTCTTCTCAATTAGGTTTTGTGCTCCATTAGCAAGATTTGAAAAACCTTCTTCTAAAAAGACATCCCGCAGAGCACTTAGGGTAATTGCTATGGTAGTCATGCGTTGCTGTCCATCAACAATATTTATAACCCCATCTTTATCTGGGTAAACAACCATGGATCCGATGAAATAATCCGAATTCTTGCTATTATCTCCGACCGTATCACTCCAAAAATCTTCGATGTTATCTTTGTCCCATGAATATGGCCTTTGAAACCTAGGTATTTTATAAAAATTTGATGCCAGAACTTCTTTGACCGTTCTATCGATTGAGCGTATTTTCATTTTGATACTTTGTTTTAGGCATTTTTATACCGAATATACTGCATTTTACGTGCATTGCAGATTAGATTGAACCTTCACGGATTACCGCATGAATTCGTAACAAAGAAACTAAGTGTTTGTAGACGACTTTTCCCACTCAAATTGGAAATCCTCCGGCCGGTACTTTCAATACCGAGGACATTCCGTTTTTTATAAGACAGAAGGTTCGGGCATACCATTGTTGCTCTTACACGGATTCCCGACATCGTCATGGGATTGGTCTTCACTATGGGCTGCACTCAAAGACAAATACCAATTGATTGCACTCGATTTTATTGGCTTTGGCTTATCTGATAAGCCGCGCCATTATGCATATAGTTTGCAAGACCAAGCGGAGTTGACCGAACAACTTTTGAAACACCTGGGGATTTCTCGGTATCATGTCATGGCACACGACATTGGCGACTCTGTAGCACAAGAGCTGTTGGCACGGCAGTTTGATCGTAAATCGAACCCAATCTTATCTTGCTGTTTTTTGAATGGCGGGCTGTTTCCGGAAACACACCGCCCTACGCGCGCGCAAAAATTGTTGCTCGGCCCATTTGGCTTTTTAATATCGCGATTGTTCAATTATCGAGCCTTCTCAAAATCATTTTCAATCATCTTCTTTCAACCCCCCAGTGAGGAGGAACTTCGCTGCCACTATGAGCTGATCACGTACCACAACGGGCACCGCATTGCCTACAAACTTATTCGGTACATACTCGAGCGAAGGGTCAATCGTGAACGTTGGCTGACTGCGCTCCAACATGCAAATTGTCCATTGTTGTTGATCGATGGCGTGAGTGATCCCGTATCTGGCGCACATATGGTAAAGCGCTACCGCGAATTGGTTCCTCAATCGTCTGTCGTTGAAATTGAAGATTGCGGTCACTATCCACAATTGGAAAAACCTGCGTTGGTGCTGCAAGCTTATTTAACGTTTCGAGGCAACCTGAAATAATCAAATGTCAAGACACCGCGTAAAACTATCGATTATTGTTATCGCGCAGTTTCTCTGCACATCACTTTGGTTTTCCGGAAATACTAATCACATCAATTTGTCCGTAAAAAAAATACTTCCTCCTTCACTGTAGTATTTTTTCAACAAAGCAATTTCTTTTTTGCTATCTAGCGGCCGGATTTATGAACAAGCACTACGTTTCTGCCATCGCGGCCTTTCTTGTTTGGGGTTTCTTCCCTTTGGTTTTGCGCACGGTAGGCGCACACCCCGCAGGTGAAATTCTATATTTTCGTATCCTGTTTTCACTCGGCATTTTGATAGTCATTCTTGCTGCATTCATGCGGAAAAAAACGGGTGAAAATATTGCGCTATTCAAGTCACTCAAGGCAAAAGCCAAAACGAGTACGATTGTACTCACGTTGTTAGGCGGTGTTTTACTCACAGTTAACTGGTTGATTTTTATTTACGTGGTAAATGCCGTCAACGTCAAAACTGCATCGTTCTCATACTTGATCTGCCCCGTCATCACGGCCGGGCTGGGCTACCTACTACTCCGAGAAAAATTAACTACCATTCAATGGCTTTCTATTTTGCTGTGCGCCATTAGCTGTGTGCTCATGGGTATCAACAATGTGCAGGAATTATGGTACAGCCTGCTGATTGCCTTCTCGTATGCTTTGTACCTGGTTACCCAACGCAAAAACCAGGGCTTCAACCGATTGATGGTGTTGGCGGTGCAAGTGGCCTTCGCTTTTTTGATAATGAATCTTTTCTTCGGTCAATTGGTTGGCTCAGTCACGGCAGACTATTCGTTTTTCGGAATCGTGTTTTGCATCGCACTTTTTTTTACAGTGCTGCCGCTATTCCTCAATTTGTACGCGCTCAACAAAATTGATGCGGCCACCATCGGAATTCTGATGTACATCAATCCACTGATCAACTTTACGCTAGCGTTTTTGGTTCTTCACGAAACGGCCTCGCTTACCCAGCAAGTAGGATATGCAATAATAGCCATTGCATTGGTGCTTTTTAATATCCCAGTTTTTAAAAGGGTCGTTTCTACACCGCATTAGGTAAATCTCCTAATTTTGCAATAATTAGGAGATTTCATTACGTTCACTTACCTTTGATTCCTAATTTATCCCCAATTAGGAGGTCCTATGAAAACCCTTGAAAAGCCACCTGCGTACGAACTTACTCATGAAGTCATTGAATTGAGTACTCAATACTTGTCACGACCTGATGTGAAGAACTTCCTTAAAAAAATTGAAGACGAATACCTCTATTGGGACAAAGTAAAATACCTGCCGCTGCCAAATGGAATTTCACCACAAAATATCTGGTTGGTGACGAAGTTCAACCGGGAGTTAAAAAATCATGTCTTTTTTATTGGGAACGATTCTTTTTCCTTTTCACCAACCACTAAAATTCAACGGCAGCTGCACGAATTCGATAAGCGCTACGGATCTCCCCTATTCGGAAAACCACTGGACGATGTAGCAAAGAAGAGATATTTAAACAGTTCTCTAATGGAAGAAGCAATTGCGAGCAGTCAAATTGAAGGTGCCGTGACCACGCGAATTGTGGCTAAAGAAATGCTTCGTCAACAACGAGAACCAAGAAATCAATCGGAGCGGATGATTAGAAATAATTATATCACCATTCAACGAATTCGTGAGTTAAAAGACGAAAACCTAAGTACGGAACTCCTGCTGGAAATCCAAAAACTGATTACAGACAGAACTCAGAAGGATGAAGTGAATGTGGGTCACTTTCGAACAACCGATGATGTTGTGGTTGTAGACGCGTCCGACAATGAGATTGCTTATCGGCCGCCACCTTGTCGTGAACTAAAAAAATTCGTGAATGATTTGTGCGGTTTTTTTAATGAGGACCCTACGAGTTATTTTATACATCCAATCATAAAGGCATCAATCATTCATTTTTTGGTTGGATACATTCACCCGTTTGCGGACGGAAATGGACGAACAGCTAGGGCACTATTTTATTGGTATCTTTTAAAACATGGCTATTGGTTGACGGAGTACTTGTCTATCTCAAGTATTATTTTGAAGACGAGAATCCAATATGCCAAAGCCTATTTGTATACAGAAACAGATGGACATGACCTAAATTATTTCATTTATTATCAGATTAAGGTATTACAAGATGCATATGAGAATCTTGAAAAGTATTTGCACCGCAAAGAGGCAGACAAACTGGCTTCATATGCCTTACTCACTAGGGGAGGAATCAACGAGCGTCAAGCAATCATTATTCAACAATTGACGGATCACCCAACTAAAATACTTACAGTTAAAGAAGTTGAAACAATCTTTGGGATCTCAAATCAATCCGCCCGAACGGATTTACAACAGTTAGAATCGCAAGGATGGCTTGTTTCGTCTTTCGTTAACAAAAAGAAGCAAATTTTTGGTAAGTCAGAAAAATTTGAAAGACTTTTAAGTGGGCGACCTAAAACTAGTGGTAGCTAGTCTTCCGAATTGCTTCGTCTACTTATATCTTCACCAACTCCACTCTTCTATTCATTTTTCTGCCCTCCTCGGTATCGTTGGTTGAAACTGGGCTAAGGGAGGCTACCCCTTTTGGCATCATTTGATTGGCCGCAACTGCATACTTAGTCACCAATTCATTTACAACTGCATTGGCGCGATCGAGCGAAAGTTTCATATTACTTTCCAAATTCCCTTGGTTGTCGGTGTGGCCGACAATATAGACTTTTAGTGCGGGTTCTTTTTTCAACATCGCGGCAATTTGCTCAAGCGCTTGCTTCGACTCTGTTTTGATAGTAGCCAAGCCAGTATCGAACAAAATGTACAAAGCAATGTGTCCGGTCGCCTTGATGTTGGCAGAAATATCGGCTGCTGAAATCACTTGCTCCATCAGCGATTTTTCAACAATCGTCACCATGTAAGAGTCGGTTTCTTCAGTCGAGCCATTTCCATACCAACCCGACACTTGCACCCAGATTTCGCTGGCGGCATTCTTCACCTGACCCCAATACCAACTGTTTTCGAAGTGCTCAGATGCTGGTTTCAACTTCTTGAGAGCAGCCTGATAATTTAGGGCGACAAAACTTGCACTAGCTCCTTTTTCGTTTTCCTTTCGCACATATTCAATCACGGTCTTCTTGCCGCTCACTTCCACTTCTACACCCGTTCTTGTTCTCATGATGGCGACATCAAAAGGGGTTGACTCATATTTGCCGATGTAATAGCCCGGTACGCGTGTAGGAAAAAGCGGATGATCAGATGACCCTTCGATATCGGCTTGGCACATAGATACGTGGCAAACAGCTACCAAGATCATGAGAGTAAAACATCTTTTCATAAAAGTGAAATTTACTTGAGTCAAAGTAAAACAAAATAAATCATTTCAATCGCTTGCGTTCAACTTTACAAAATTTACGCTGATCGTGCAATATTATTCTTGAGGCAATATTGAGGTTTTAAGCCGGCTGTTCGTATATTTGTTTTCTTAACATAGTTGTTTACTATTTCGCGTTGCAATCAACAAGAATCCACATCGTCAGAAGCGTATTAGCATTCGAACTCATTTGGTTGCTTTTCAATTTCTTTGCAGCGAATGTGTACGAATCGGATAACGGTTTAACACAACATACGAGTGTTGTTTCCCTACAAGGAAGTAAAGCTACTTTTATTAGTGGCTTATCACGTTCCGGGTGGGCATTGGGTATGCCCGAAGAGATTTTTGAAGTATCACAGGAAAAAGAAGAAGAAGACACTGGTTCAAAGAAAGGATTCCACTTCAGTACTGTCATCCCTTCGTATGCCTACCGCTGCGTGGCAGGCAGCAATCTCAGCGGCACGGTGATTCTTAGAGCCAGCACTCCCTTTCAAATGGCGAAGGCATACCTCTCCCTGAGGGTATTCAGGCTATAGCCACTGCTGGATTTCCTTGGCAACGGTAAACCGTACTCTGGTTTCCCCGCGCGATTTTCGTAAAAGACCAAAACTTACTGTTTCTAAAATTTTAATGAATGATCACTATGAGAATGTTCACATTGATAGTAGGCCTGTGTACTACGCTGATATTCGTTGGTTGCTCTTCGCGGAATGAAGACGAAACCGAGGAGTTCAAGTTCACCGCCACCAGCCCTCTCAGGCAGGACACTACCGTTACACAAGTATATGTTTGCCAGATCAGGGCAATCCAACATATTGAATTGCGCGCACTCGAACGCGGATACCTTCAAAGCATTTTTGTAGATGAAGGTAGATTTGTGCGTAAAGGGCAGGCTATGTTTCAAATTATGCCGCTGCTCTACCAGGCAGAGCTGCAAAAAGCAGAAGCGGAAGCAAAGTTTGCAGAAATTGAATACCTCAACACCAAGCAACTGGCTGACAGCAACGTAGTGTCTAAAAATGAACTGGCGCTTTCAAAAGCAAAGTTGGATAAGGCAAAGGCAGAGTTGTCGCTGGCACAGGTGCATTTGGGATTCACAAAAATCAGCGCCCCTTTTGACGGCATTATGGATCGATTTCAGGTGCGGTTGGGCAGTTTGGTGAATGAGGGCGATTTGCTCACCACGCTTTCCGACAACAGCGAAATGTGGGTTTATTTTAACGTACCCGAAGCTGAATACCTCAACTACAAAACACATTTGAGAAAAGATAGTTTGATGCGTGTACGGCTCCAAATGGCAAACAACCAAATCTTTGAATACCCCGGGGTTGTAAAAACAATTGAAGCAGACTTTAACAACGAAACAGGTAACATCGCATTTCGGGCAACATTTCCAAATCCCAAAGGCCTGCTGCGCCATGGCGAAACGGGTAATGTACTGGCCACGTCTGTCATCAAAAACGCGTTGATTATACCGCAAAAATCAACCTTTGAAGTGCTCGAAAAAAAATATGTTTTCGTGGTTGACAAAGACAATATTGTTCACCAAAGAGAAATCACCATTGGAGCGGAACTACCGGATCTGTATGTGATTTCGAGTGGCATCAATGAAACAGACCGCATTATGCTGGAGGGTATTCGCAAGGTAAGAGACAACGATAAGATTGTAGAGTACAAATATGAAGATCCGAAAACAGTATTGCCACGCCTCAAAGTGTATGTTGAATAACTGCTAAATAGAAGAAAAATGTTTAACGCATTCATCAAAAGACCGGTATTGGCAATTGTTCTTTCATTGCTCACGATCTTTTTAGGCATCCTGTCTATCAAGTTACTGCCTACCTCTCAATTGCCTGCCGTAGCCCCGCCTGTGGTGATGGTTTCCGCATCTTACCCTGGCGCCAGCGCAAAAACGCTCACCGAATCGGTAATCATCCCTATCGAACAAGCAATCAATGGTGCGTGGGGCATGCGCTACATGTCCTCAGATGCCACCAGTGCAGGTGAAGCCAACGTGCAGGTAATCTTTGAACCCGGCACAGATATCAACCAGGCGCTTGTGCAAGTATCTAACCGGGTAGAACAAGTACGCAATCGCCTGCCCCCTCTGGTGCAACGCGAGGGTGTGATCATCACGCCTGTTATCCCAAGCATGTTGATGTACGTAAACCTGTACAGTACCGACAAGAATGCCAACATGAAATTCCTGTTCAACTATGCAGGCGTAACCATGATACCCGAACTGCAGCGCATCAATGGTATTGGTCAGGCGCGAATTTTAGGCAGCCGACAATATGCCATGCGCGTTTGGTTGAACCCCGAACGAATGCGCGCCTACCGCATATCACCCGATGACGTGTTGGTGGCCATGAATGATCAAAGTGTGATTGGCAAGCCGGGCCGAATTGGAAGAGGAGATGCAAGTCGAGCAGAAGCCCTCGAATATGTGCTGGCATATTCCGACCGATTCAATGAACCCAAACAATATGAAGACATTATCATCCGCGCAAACCCCAACGGTGAGTTGCTTCGGCTCAAAGACGTGGCCAAAGTCGTGCTGGGCAGCGAGTACTATGATATCTATTCAAACATTAACGGCTACCCCTCGGCAGCCATTGTTTTGAAACAAACCTATGGGAGTAACGCCAGTCAGGTAATTGAAGAGGTGAAAGCTAAACTGGAGTCGCTGAAAAGAGACTTTCCCCCTGGCATGACGTATGAGATCAGCTATGACGTATCTAAATTTTTGGATGCCTCCACCGAAAATGTCATCCATACACTGCGCGATGCGTTCATCCTGGTGGCACTAGTCGTTTTCATCTTTTTGGGCGACTGGCGGTCTACCCTAATCCCAACGCTGGCCGTGCCCATTTCGCTGATTGGAGCATTCATTTTCATGCAGGCATTTGGGCTCACCATCAATATGATCACATTGTTTGCGATTGTACTGGCGATTGGTATTGTAGTAGATGATGCGATAGTGGTGGTGGAAGCGGTACACGCCAAAATGGAAGAGGAGCGTATCTCACCATACAAGGCTGTTCAAAAAGTACTCGGTGAAATCAGTGGGGCAGTCATTGCCATCACTTTGTTGATGACGGCTGTATTTGTTCCCATTGCATTTATGACAGGCCCGGTAGGCGTGTTCTACCGCCAGTTCTCCATCACCATGGCAAGTTCAATCATCCTTTCGGGTGTGGTGGCGCTTACGCTTACACCGGTGCTGTGTGCCATGATCTTAAAAAACACACATGGGCACAGAAAAAAGAAAAATTTTCTCACGCAATTTATCGACAGTTTCAACATCATCTTCGAAAAAATCACCAAAAAATATGTGTGGTTGCTGCAAATCATTGCAAAACGAAGATTGGTAACTGCCGGCCTTTGGATTGCATTTACAATCGGGATTGTTCTCATTTCAGCCAAACTACCATCTGGTTTTATCCCCAGCGAAGACCAGGGCATGATTTACGCAATCGTGCAAACACCTCCGGGGTCAACGCTCGAGCGAACCAATGACATATCTCGCCAATTGCAAGAGATCATCCTAAAGGTAGATGGCATTCAATCCGTATCGTCCATCGCTGGGTATGAGGTGCTTACAGAGGGGCGTGGGTCTAATGCCGGAACTTGCCTGATCAACCTCAAACCATGGTCAGAGCGCAAGCACACAGTGCAGGACATCATCTACGAGCTGGAAGAGAAAGCAAAGGAACTTCCCGGTGCAACCATTGAATTCTTCGATCCGCCCGCAGTGCCCGGCTTTGGGGCGGCCGGTGGCTTTGCACTGCAATTGCTCGATAAAAACCCTGATGGAACATACGATGACCTCGAACGCGTAAAAAACGAGTTTATGGAAGAACTCGAAGAACGAAAAGAGCTCACCGGCTTATTCACTTTTTTCAGTGCCAATTACCCGCAATATGAAATCGAAATCGATAACCAGCTGGCCATGCAAAAGGGTGTATCCATTGGCAACGCCATGAATACGCTTTCTATTTTCGTGGGTAGCACGTATGAACTTGGTTTTATCAAATACCAAAGGTTCTTCAAGGTATTCGTGCAGGCGGCACCTGAATTCAGACAGCTGCCAACAGACATCATGAACCTATGGGTCAAAAACGACCGCAGTGAGATGGTTCCCTTCTCTGCATTTATGAAAGTGAAAAAGAAACAGGGCGCAAATGAAATAAACCGCTACAACATGTACAATACTGCTGCCATTCGGGGCGGCCCTGCAAAAGGCTATAGCTCCGGACAGGCGATTGCCGCAGTGAAAGAAGTGGCGAAAACATTGCCACGCGGTTACGATATTGACTGGGCTGCACTCTCATACGATGAGGTGAGGCGCGGCAACGAAGCCATTTATATTTTCCTGATTGTTCTTGCATTCGTTTACCTCGTACTCGCAGCGCAATATGAAAGCTTCATCATTCCGCTTGCAGTGGTGCTATCGCTGCCCGCTGGCGTATTTGGATCGTTTATGCTTGTAAAAGCAATGGGTCTTGCCAATGACATCTATGCTCAAGTGGGTTTAATTATGCTGATAGGATTGCTTGGCAAGAATGCCGTTTTGATTGTTGAATTTGCAGTACAAAAAAATCGGCAGGGTGCTTCCATTCTGGATGCAGCCATTGAAGGAGCCCGCGTTCGCTTCCGACCTATTCTCATGACATCGTTTGCTTTTATCGCAGGCTTGATTCCGCTGGTGTATTCACATGGCGCAGGTGCAATCGGAAATAAGACGATCGGTGCATCTGCATTGGGTGGCATGCTATTCGGAACCGTGTTTGGTGTAATTATCGTGCCCGGCCTATACTACATCTTCGGTGGAATTGCAGAAGGCCGTAAGCTCATTAAAGATGAAGAAAGCGAAGCACTATCAGAAACGCTGGCTCATAGCATGGATAGTTTTCCACAACCAAAAGACAGTGAAGATGAATCACATTAACATGAAAAATACCATCATCGTTGCAGTTTGTGTATTGTTCTTTTTCGCACGATGTACTGTGCCCCCAACAATGACACCACGAGACGAAAACCGAAACCTGCCCGCCAGTTTCCGCACCTCGCAAGACAGTGCCAACTCCTCGCTGGTAAAGTGGCGTGATTTTTTTACCGACTCAAACCTGAACGCACTTATCGAAACAGCGCTGAAGAACAACCAAGAGTTAAACATCATTCTGCAGGAAATCAACATCGCGCAAAATGAAGTGAGAGCGCGAAAAGGCGAGTATTTGCCTTTCGTAGACGTGATAGCCGGTGCAGGCGTAGAAAAAGTGGCACGCTACACCCGCAATGGCTCGGTTGAACAGAATATTCCGGTCGAGCCCGGCAAGGAATTCCCCGATCCAGTTCCGGACTATGTGTTGGCGGCCAACTTTACGTGGCAGGTGGATATCTGGAAGAAATTGCGAAACGCAAAAAAGTCTGCTCTGCTGCGCTACTTTGCCACCACCGAAGGAAAAAACTTCATGGTTACACGTTTGGTTGCGGAAATCGCCAACTCATATTTTGAGCTGATGGCTTTAGACAACCAATTGGAGATACTGAAGCAAAACATCGGTATTCAGCAAAATGCACTTGACATTGTAACACAAGAAAAACAAGCAGCACGCGTGACAGAGCTTGCCGTGCGTAGATTTGAAGCAGAAGTGTTAAAAAATCAAAGTCATGTCTATCAATTACAGCAGAGCATTGTTGAAACTGAAAACAAAATCAACTATCTGGTGGGTCGTTTTCCGCAACCCATCAGCCGCAGCTCAAACAGTTTCACAGATCTGCTGCCAACATTGATTCACGAAGGAATTCCCTCTCAACTGCTGCGTAACCGACCTGACGTGCGCAGCGCAGAATTCAATTTGCGGGCTGCCAGATTAGATGTGAATGTGGCAAAGGCAAATTTTTACCCGCAACTGAATATTTCAGCATCTCTTGGATTGCAATCATATAGCCCGAGGTTGCTGGGCAATTCCGAGTCGGTTCTATATTCGATCGGTGGCGGTTTAGTACAACCGCTAATCAATAGAAATGCCATCAAGGCGATTTTCTTTAGCGCCAACGCGAAACAAATACAGGCTGTGTACAACTACGAGCAAGCGGTGCTGAAAGCATACATTGAAGTTGCCAATCAACTTGCCAATATCGCCAACATGCAAAAGAGCTACGATTTGCGCAAGGGCCAGGTAGATGCTCTAACTGAATCCATCAACATTTCAACGCGCCTGTTCCGTTTTGCAAGAGCTGATTATATGGAGGTACTGCTGACACAACGTGACGCATTGGAATCGAGATTTGAATTAGTCGAAACAAAAAAACAGCAGCTCGCAGCCATGGTAAACATGTATCAGGCGCTGGGCGGAGGTTGGAATCGGTAGAGGCCTGCTTGGGTAAATTCGGGCAACTGCGCATATGGTTGCCCGTTTTTCTGGTGATTTGTTGATGGCGTGATTAAGGGCATGCGCGGCCTGCAACACCTCACAACAATTACGTTTGAGTCAGTACATTCATAAAATTGATGTCATCGCCCGAACGAGTGTATGTCTGAATAACGATGATCACCGATTTGGGGTCGACACATGTACAGTGCCGGTGTGTTACAAAAATAATATGGGCGCTTTTAACCTAAAATCCCTCTATACGCTGAATGAAAAGTAAGCCCGGAATTGTCAATTGAAATGAATTGTAACGACAATGCTGCCCTTGCACTGACAAATCCTGACGATATCGTCAAGATTGCAGGGATAATCCCCGACATTGAAAATGAAAGAATATTTTTCGACAACAATAACATCCACTTCTTTTAATTTCATTTGTCAGCAAGAAGTGCAAAAAAATCTGATGAATTTTTTGGATCAATGACATATAGTGCCGACCGAACCCTCAGTAGCAGTGATCTGAAATCACCTTTGCCTGAGTGTGCACAAAATGAAAAATATTTTTGAGACTACTTCTAATCCGCAACAAAAAACCGGAATAGGAAACCAGCCAGCTGAACAAGCGATGCCAGGCCCAAAAAAAGAAATGCCGTAGCGTGAGATAGCGCAGGTGCGTAGAATAACGAGGGTACTAATTTGTCAAAATCCTTTGAGCAGCCGGGCTGATATACCAAGATTTTTCCAATTCCGCGATCAAATGGTTTCGGCATAGTTTTCCGGAGGATCAGTTCACCGTTAGAATCCTTGATCGCAATCGATGAATTGAAAATATGGCTCGAAACAAAAAATCGATCACCATTGCTACATTTGATTTTGTGCCAAAAAATCCAAGAGGTTATTCGGCCCACCAATTGCCCTTCGCAGTCGATGCTTGCAACGATTGGAAAAAAAATTATCTTGCGCATAAACCAAATTCGTTTTCCGGCATTTTGGCTATTCGCAAACTTACCAAATAAATCACCTAATACGATTTGTGCAAAAAAATCAACACCGGAAACTTCGAAGCATTTTCCATCGGCACTAATCATTTTCCAGTCGAAAGCATCCATTTATTAAATCATTCCGACTGGGCAGCGCGTGTTTCAATTGATTTTGCCGAAGCTTCCAAAATTTCAAATGCGCTTTCAGCCATGCGATTTTCAGTATCGAGGGTTGGGTTCACCTCCACAATCTCCCATACGCACACGCGCGGATCTTTGCAAAGCACTTCATTCAAGACCTTGGCTTCATCCACAGTCAGCCCGTTGGGTACTGGCGTGCCAGTGCCGGTTGAAAAACGGCTATCGATGCTGTCTACATCAAATGACACATAAATCAAATCACAATGCTCCAGCATCTTCAACGCCTTGTGGGCTATGTTGTCGGCACCTAGCTTCTTCACATCTTCAACTTCAATGAAATTGATGTTGTATTTGTTGATGAGGTAGTTTTCTGGTTTTTCAAAGTCTCGAACTGCGATGTACACCAAATCCTCGGGATAAATCTTTGCACCCTGCGTCCCCACGTTCTTGATCTGCTCCCAATAATCGAGTGTTTCACCCCTTGGATCGTTCACCTTGCACTCTAGATTGTCGATGTCGAGGGCCATCGCCAGGGGCATTCCATGCATGTTACCTGAGGGGGTGGTAAAAGGCGTGTGGATATCGGCATGGGCGTCAATCCAAATGACACCCAACCTCTTTTTCGGATATGCTTTTTTGATACCGGCAATGGTTCCGTAAGCCGTGGAGTGATCACCCGCCATGATCAGCGGAAAGAAGTCGTCAAACAGTTGCTCGTACACTTCAAGGCAAACGCGCTCTTCCATAATCAATGCCCCATCGATAAACTTGGCGTGCGCATGTTCTGCCCCGTCAAACAACAACTCATTCACATTTTCGACTTCAATTGAATCATACTTACGAAATAAATCCGACTTGAGGTCCAAACTTGCAATTTTCATGGCTTCCACACCTAAACTGGCGCCCCTTGTGCCTGCACCAATCTCGGATTTCACCTCTATGATTTTGATTTGCTTGGTTTTCACAAAAACTTAAATTAATTGCTGGTTGCAGACGCGAAAAAAACAGTTCGAAAAAAATCAGTGAACTGACCCTCAAAAATCGGGAAGCGCGCAGGCAACGGAAAAAGAGAGGACGAAAACTGTGGTTTTCATACGATTTCGATATTGCAAAGATGGCAAATTTATATCACTTTTGAAGTCTTTTTTTAATCCAAAAAACCACAAGCACTCTTTAATGCGATAACCCAAAATGAAGAGCTACCGCGAGCTGATAGAGCAAACCTTCGAGTTCCCCCAACGAGAGTTCAAAGTGCGTGAGCACGAACTACTTTTCAATGATGTACCCCTGATGGACATCATCAAAGCGTATGGCACTCCCACGAAAATCACCTACCTGCCCAAAATATCTGAGAACATTCGATTTGCGCAAGCGGCATTCAAAAATGCCATGGAACGCTTCAAATACAATGGCTCATACACTTATTGTTACTGTACCAAATCATCACACTATGATTTTGTGCTGGAAGAAGCCCTCAAGAATAATATCCACATCGAAACGTCCTCAGCGTTTGACATACCGATCGTAAAAACACTATATGGCCGGGGAAAGATATCGAAAGACACGTATATCCTTTGTAACGGATATAAAATGGCTCCCTACCGTCAACACATCGTTGATTTGGTGAATGACGGATTCAACTGCATACCGATTTTAGATAACCTAACCGAAATTGACACCTACGAAAAGCAAATCAATCGGCCCTACCAAGTGGGTATACGGGTAGCAGCAGACGAGGAACCCAAATTTGAATTCTACACTTCGCGCCTTGGCATTCGCTACAGCGATATCAATCATTTTTATAAAGAGAGAATTGCCACCAGCGGCAAGGCATCACTCAAGTTGTTGCACTTCTTCATCAATACGGGCATCAAAGACACTGCATATTATTGGAGTGAGTTAAGCCGTTTCATCTTTAAGTACTGCGAATTGAAAAAAGTTTGTGATACACTTGATTCAATTGACATAGGTGGCGGTTTTCCTGTAAAAATGTCTTTGCACTTCCAATACGATTACAAGTACATGATTGAGCAGATCGTGGAAAATATCAAGTGGATTTGTGAAAAAAACAGCGTGCCCGTACCCAATATCTTTACAGAGTTCGGCAGCTTTACAGTGGCCGAAAGCGGTGCGGTAATTTACAAAGTTATTGATCAGAAACTGCAAAATGACAAAGAGCTTTGGTACATGATCGATGGTTCGTTTATTACCCACCTGCCTGACGTTTGGGGAATGAATCAAAAATACATTCTGCTTGCGCTCAACAAATGGGATGATCCCTACCACAAAATCAACATCGGAGGGCTCACATGCGATAGCCAGGACTACTACAATTCAGAGGCACACACCGGAGAAGTGTTCTTGCCGATGATCAATGACGAAGAGCCGCTTTACATCGGCTTCTTCCATACAGGCGCTTACCAAGAATCTTTGGGTGGCTACGGAGGTATTCAACATTGCCTCATTCCCGCACCCAAACACGTGCTCATTGATCGCAACGAAGACGGGGAAATCTCTACCGAGTTGTTTGCGCCCGAGCAAACCCCGGAGGGAATGATGAAAATACTAGGCTACGAAGAGTGGCTAGCACCGAAGCGCCAAAAGCCCACCAAACTAAAGGTAACAAAGATATAGCTGGGTCAGTAAAATAAACTGTGAGGCCGGCTTTTCATCAGACTCACTACTGCACCCCAACATAAGCGCATAATGGCTCACAAAGCATCGGCACGGTGATCATTTTAAACCACAAGGTATAGTTCGGATTTAATTTGATTCACGCAGGCACTCAACAGGCATCAAGTCGCAGCAGATTTCTCATTGATGAGCTCCTTGCATCACTAGTTCACATCCAGTATCTTAAATAGCTCATCCAAATTAGGGGTCACGATAATTTCTGTTCTCCGGTTCTTCTGCTTGTTTTGAGGAGTGTCATTGGCATTTACCGGAGAAAATTCGCCCTTACCTGCTGCCGTGATCTGCTGGGGCGAAATACCTGCTGCAATCAAAATCTTGCTGATAGACGTTGCACGAAGCACACTCAAATCCCAGTTATCCTCCATGTATGTGGATTTTTTCGAAATCGGTACATTGTCTGTATGACCCTCGATGAGCATCTGTATGTCCTTTTGGTCTTTTAAAGCTTTGGCGAGTTGCTGCAATGCACCCTGGCCTTTTTTGTCGACCGCCACACTGCCGGATTCGAACAACAACTGCTCCGAAAGTGACACATATACCTTGCCATTCTTTACTTTCACCGTAAGGTCGCTCTCCTTAAAGTTAAGTAATGCATTGCTGATCTTGTTTTTGAGGTTTTGAACCGCTTTGTCTTTGTTCGCCAATACCTGCTCCAACTCCTTCACTTTTTTTTCGCGCTCTTGTAAACTGCTGCTCAACGAATCATTTTGTTTGCGCGTCTGATCCAGGTGATCCTGGATGGCCAAAAGTTGGTCGCGCTGTTGTGATATGTCACGATTCAATTTTCCGCTATTGGTGAGAAGGTTTTTATAGCTGACGTTTAACTGATTGTACTCCTGATTAAGGTTATTCAACTTCTTTTGACTAGCTCGGAACGTCATGCTCAGGTCGGTCGTATCTTGCTGTAACTGCTTAACGGATTCACTCAACTCACTTACTAATGTGTTGGCTTTGCCAAGTTCCTTATTTTTGTCAACAAGGTCACCTTCGGTTTTTATTTTTTGTGCCAGGATGTCATCAAATTTCTTTTTGCTCACTACGCAAGATGATAACATCATCGCTGCAACAATAATGAATGATTTTCTCATAGTTAAAAATTGATGTTACAAATATCATAAATTATAGCCAGATTTTATGTGAAAAGCGCTTAATCGACCGACCGGTTTGACAACGGCTACACCACCCGCCACGATGTTGATGATGTTGATATTGTTCTATCAGACCAAGATCATGAACTTCTTATGCACCACCTTGTCGCAACAGTAGGTTTTTGTTCTCTGTACGGTAATGCAATTTACGTTAAGGGATCCTGTTCTCAAGAGGTAAAGGATATTCAAAACGATCTTTTCACGATCTGTTCAAATCCGAAGAGCATGCGTACTGTTGCGTTTTTATATCTCAAAAAGGATTGGTTTGAAGATACCATCTCATAAATGAGAAGCTGGGAGTTTGAGTATGGTGAAATCGCTTCCTTGTGTTCCAAAATGATCTTCCCGGAAATCGGGCCGATTTTAGAATATGGTTCTGCGCTACCGTGTAGCAAGAAGAGACCGATTTCAGCGTATCACAACCGTCACCTTATGACCGGTGACGTGTGGCGCTTCTTTTCAAACAAAGGAGTTTTTGTAACTTTCGAAAAACGAGCCAACACATGTGTGTCAATTCAGAAATCAGTTTTTTTTCTGACGATGAGCGAGTTGATGAAATAGATCTAATCTAAACCGTGGCTTTGTCTTAGTATTGACTGGTACCATCTACGCAATATGGAAACGAAGCACAGAAACCGAAATCAAAAACAATTTTAAGACCAAGTACTAGTGTTAAGTTAAGTATAAAATGCCGTATATTATTGTATTTTTGTAAACCCCATTTACAAATGATACGATATACTGTAAAACTGACTAA
>DHLV01000184.1:0-219 GCA_002405445.1 Flammeovirgaceae bacterium UBA4659
TGATAGCCCCGAACACGCGAGGGCGAAAAACGCTACGAGAAATTGCTTGCTTTTGTTTTTCATAGAATTTAATTGTTTAAGTGTTTAAAGTGAAAATTATGGTTGATAAAAACTGTTGATTATTCCTTGATTGCGGGGTTTGTATCTAGTTCTGATTGCGGAATTAGAAAACGTCCTTGGTTTTTGGAAAATGAAAAACCGATGCCGGCCAAAGCCGCT
>DHLV01000184.1:338-901 GCA_002405445.1 Flammeovirgaceae bacterium UBA4659
AAAAGCCGCTTCCGCTGCATCTTTGCCATATCGTATCAAATCAAAATAGCGGTGAAATTCAAATCCGAGTTCAACTCTCCGTTCGTGGCGAATGGCATTTCGTATTGTTTGCTGGCTGACTGAACTAACATCGGGTAATAACCCTAAGGGCACCGTGCCAAAACCCGGAAGCGACCGATCATGGAGATAACTTTCACGCGCCCTTTTTCTGACTTGATTAAGCGGAACCAGTGCTTGCGCGGTGTTATTATTTTCATTGAGAGCTTCCGCCTTCATCAACAAAATATCCGCATAACGCAGGTATACGTAGTTGATACTGGCGTCTCCTATGATAGGCTCTTGCAGTTTGGGTTGAACATGTTTTTTTTGCAGAAACCCGGTGGGTGACCAAGTGGGATCAAAATTTTCGCCATTTATCCATTTTTGGCCTGCGCGACCTACGGTGTAGTCTAGTCGCGGAGCGTACACAGAGCCCGCTGTTTTTTCGAACTCATCAATAAAATTTTGTGTGGGTGTATTGAAAAAATATCCGTTGTCTTTTGCCGGTGAAAAATACTGATTCA
>DHLV01000184.1:1060-15971 GCA_002405445.1 Flammeovirgaceae bacterium UBA4659
AAAATACTGATTCAAATAACTGCCCAATTTTGGCGCTTGTTTGCTTAAGTGCTGTATTTCAAAAAGTGATTCTGCGTTGTTTTGTGTAGAGTCCAAAAAATTGTTTTTGTATACGTCCTGCAGTCGGTATATTCCAAGGTTTTCAATCAGGCCGATGGTGGACAAAACTTCAGTCCACTTTTGTTGGAATAACTGGGCCTTAGCCAACAAACCCCATGCGGCACCTTTTGTAACCCTTCCCACATCCTGCCCCGTGTAACTCGTTGCCAACACTGCTGCTGCGTCTTTCAAATCCTTTTCAATCTGTTCGTAAATGGAAGCTGCACTGGATTTAGGTTTGTTGACTTCCGTATCGTTGATGGGGGGGTTCGTTTTGAGCGGGATGTCTCCGAATATGTTAACCAGGTTAAAATAGAAGTAAGCTCTTAAGAATTTTGCTTCTCCAAGAATGCGATCTTTCAGATCTTTGTTCATGTTGATACCATCACCATAGTAGAGCAGGTAATTGGCACGTGCAATGCCCTCATAGTATTGCTTCCAAATTCGATCGAGTACTCCGTTACTGCGGTTGTAATTGAATTCATCAATGAACTGAATATCAATTTGGTCACCTGCCCCACCGCCTTTGATGGCATCATCTGAAGCCACATCGCCAAACACCCAAAGTTTGTTATCCGTAGAAACAAAAGATGTAGCATTATAAACACCAGCCAATGCCAGTTGTGCATGTGCTTCGGTTTTGTAAAAAGTGGCACTGGAGTAACTTCCCTCAAGATTTTCCTCCAGAAAATCAGAACAGCTGCTTGCCATGATGAACAAGATGCCAAACGAAGTATAAATAGCGTGTTTCATGCGCTGGTTATTAGAAGGTGAAGTTGAGCCCTATGTTAATTGTCCTGGGGGATGGGTACGTACCCCAGTCCATTCCCAAAGCCGTATCGCCTTGGCCCAAAGCATTATTACTGACAGTCATCTCAGGGTCTAGCCCTGAATAATTGGTAAACGTTAACAGGTTGGTTGCCGAGAAATAAACCCTCAATGCATTTAACCGTGCCCGCTTCAAAAGGCTTTCGCCAAATGAATATCCGATCTGAAGGTTCTTCAAACGGGTGTACGACCCGTCTTCCAAAAACCTGGATGAATAAATCAACGCATTGTTTCCGGAGGCATCCCACGATGCGCGAGGCTGAGTGTTAGAGGTTTCTGCACCTCTCCAGCGTTCATCGTAGTACCTTTTGGTAAGATTGAATGGCCTGTAAAAGCCCTCTATATCGCGATTAACAACCGAAAAAATCTGATGGCCATACGCACCCTGTAAGAACAACGAAAAATCCCAATTTTTATAGTTGAGCGCAAGATTCAACCCTGCCGTTACACTTGGTATGGGGCTGCCTAAATGTGTGCGGTCTGCAGCGGTAATAAATCCGTCACCATTCTGATCTTTATATTTTACATCACCTGGTTTAACATTGGCACCCTGATAGGCATGCACAAATACCTCTGTGGCATTTTGAAAAATACCTTCCATTTCATACAGATAAAACGAGCCTATCGGATGTCCTGTCTCTGTCAGTGTCACGAAATCTGCACCATACGTACCACCGGGTATTGGCGCATTAACATTCACAACCTTATTTGATATTGTGGCTGCATTCGCATTGATCGAATACCTCAAGTCTCCGATCTTATCGTTGTAATTGATCAGAAGCTCAATACCGTTGTTGTTGATTGTCCCATTGTTAGTCCATACAAAATGGTTGTTACCTCCGCCATCTGCACCGCTTGATGAGGCGATCGGCTGTTTGACCAAAAGGTCTTCTGTGGTTTTGTTGAAATAGTCAATCGAAGCTGATAACCTGCCCGACCATAGTTCGATATCTGCCCCCACATTGAACTGATTGTTACTCTCCCATCTCACCTTGCTGTTACCAAGGCTGGTGACCACAGCCCCTGTTGATCGTAGATTTCCCAGCGGATAATTAAAACCGGTACTGATCATGTCAGTGTAGGGATAGTCACCTATTTCCTGGTTACCGATCATTCCAAATCCTGCACGTACCAAAAGACGGTCGATCGTGTTATTCTTTTCCATAAATTCCTCTTTGTCAATTCTCCATCCGATTGAGGCAGCATAGAAATTACCCCAGCGATTATCTCTTCCAAAACGCGAAGAGCCGTCTCGTCTCAGTGTGGCCGAGAGCAAATACTTTTCCTGATGGTCAAAGTTGACCTTTCCAAAGAATGACAGCAGCGAATTACCAGACTGGTTCTCATCATTTACGCGCTGGCCTAAGCCATTGCCCAAGAAAACCAATGCGCTTGTCTGATCGGGGAAATTTTGCTCTGAAGCGAAAAAGTCATATCGGCTTGCCTTGATTGCCTCTGTACCCAGCAGAACAGCAATGTTGTTACCGTTTTTTTGTGCTGAGTAGTTGATGAAGTTGCTGAAAGTGACAGTAGAACCTACCCTGTCTGTAACCGAAAGTACATTCGGGTTATTGATGCGGCTGAGTGTTCCCCAGTTGCGGTCGAACCTTCTTTGGTTAGAAGTTGTGTAGTCAACACCGAGATTAGAAGTGAACTTCAGATTTTTGAGAGGCGAAATTTCGATGAAGTACTTTCCGAACAAACGATTGCTGATCAGCTTATTGTTGTTATAGAACAGCATGCCCACTGGGCTATAGCCATCGCCAAAGAGATTTGTGTACAAATTATCATCGTTATAGTTATCACTGGGCTTGTCGGTAAAATCACCCTTTGCTGTGTAAATGGGGATTGCCGGTGTGCGGAAAAAAGCATAGCGAATCACACTGCCTCCGTTGCCACCGGCACCATCTCCGGAGCTGCCAATAATATTTGTTACTGCTCTGGACACATTAAGGTTTATGCCTGTGCGAAGCCATGGCTTCAACTCAGAATCGAAATTGAGTCTTGTGCTGATTCGGTTGTAGTCACTGCTCTTGATAATTCCCTGCTGATCAAAATAGTTACCTGAAATAAAATATCGTGTTTTGTCTTTACCTCCGGACATGGACACGCTGTGTAGTTGAATAACGCCTTCTCTGAAAATGGCGTCCAAATAATTCACATCAGGTAGTTTGGATTTGATATCATCAGTAATGAGCGGTCGGAGCAAAATCGGGTCTTTTCCCACGTTGTCAGTTCTGGCAGCTTCATTGTACAATTCAACGTATTGCTCTGTGTTGGTCATTTCGATCATTCGGCTGGGCGCTTGCACTCCCAGCTGCGTATTGAATTCAATTTTCGGTGCCTGGCTCGCTCCTGTTTTTGTAGTCACGATGATCACACCGTTGGCAGCTCTTGATCCATACACGGCTGTTGCGCCTGCGTCTTTTAATACAGTGATGCTTTCAATGTCGGTTGGTGCGATGGCGTTAATGTCAGGAGTAGGAACACCATCAACGACATAAAGGGGATTGTTACCGCTATTGATTGAACCGGCTCCCCGCACGCGCACCGCAACACCCTCTCCGGGCGCCCCGGTATTTTGAGTGACTACCACTCCGGGGGCACGGCCTTGCAAAGCTTGATCAATGTTTGGCAATGGCAATTTGGCTATGGCATCTGCACTTACAGTTGCCACCGCGCCTGTCAGGTTTCTCTTTTCCTGCGTCATATAGCCCGTCACAACCACATCGGCCAATATTTGCGCATCTTCCTGCAGAAATATGTTGAAAACCGATTGCTGCCCAACTGCAATTTCTTGGGTGGCAAATCCAACCAGAGAAATGATTAGCGTTGGATTGGAAATACCTTGCGGAATTTGCAATGCAAAAGCGCCATTGATGTCAGTGGCCGTGCCCACGCCAGTTCCTTTCAGGTACACGCTGGCGCCCGGCAAGGCTTCGCCTGAAACAGCCTTCACCGAGCCGCTCAGCGCTGTTTGTGCCTGCACTGTGGTGCACAACCCCAGTAAGCATACAATCAATGAAGCGTTGGCCATTTGCATCATCTTTGTGGTGCTGCTACGAAGTATAGAAACGAGGCGCGCGCTCAACATTTGATTGGGTCTACGTTTTACTAATGGAAGTTTCATACGCTCTTTTTTCGGTAATTGTAGACTACAATCTTGTTTTCGGAAACCAGGTTTCCGTCCTCATCTACTTTGAGGGATGAACCGGCCGGCAGTACCACCAGTAGGAGAGCTGACTTTCTTTCGATGTTGAAAAAAACTTCATCAGATACGTTCTTGCCGATATACCTGAAATTCAGCGCATCATATATGTCTACTTTTGAATCCTGGGTGTTGCCAAAGCAAACCGATCGAGGTGTATCATGCGGGTTGTAATACAAGTAGGTTGGGAACGATTTACGTTGGTAGAAATCCGTTGCAGTGCAGTTGAGGCGCAGAATCCCGTCTACGTTGGTTTTTTCTACAATTGCACCAAAAATGCCAACTTGAGCAGAGCTGTATAAACTGAACATGGAAGTTTCAGGCTGTCCTTTCACCCATTGAGGGCCATCTCCAAGCGCCACCGGACTAACGTTATTGAGTGATGCCTTTTTATAGACGTGATCCAATTTGCGCAAACCTTCATATGCGATTACATTTTTCGTGATGTCTTTGCGGTGCGGTAACCATTGATGTTCGTCATCTATTTCGTAGGGATAAAACAACCGTGCTGCGTTGGTAACGTTGAGCATCCATTTGCCAATGGCTTCAGCATATCGGCTATCGTACCTTACCATTGGCACCAGTGGCCAAGCCATATCAAAAGAATTCATCAAAAACGCGTAGCCTCCGCCATCGGTGATGCTTCCCTGCAAACCGTGTACGTCAAAATTTCCCCATCGTTCTGCAATTACTCCCCATCCTGTTCGCCCATCGGCAGCCTTACAACCTTCAAAAGTCCAATCAAGAATTTGGTGAAGATCATAGTGTGTACCATGTTCGGCATTCAACCGGGCTGCCACCAGTGCACCAAAAGGCATCAATACTTCGTAGAACCGACTCTCTTTTTGGTTCACAAATGCATTCATCGCTGATTTGGCACCTTTCAGGTAACGGGGGTCTTTGTATTTCTCGTAGGCACTGAGCAATACATACGCATGGCCTGCTGATGCATCCTGTTGAAAGGGGATGTTATTTCGCATCCCTTTCATTTGTGCATAGTCAAAATAAGAGTAGTCGTAGTTTCCGTTTAGAATTGAATCTGCCTTATAAAATTTCTCTGCAATTATTCGCTGCAGGCTGTCGGCATTTGCCACAGTGGGGTACAAATCGCAGATGCTGTAAAAAAGCACATTAGGAAAAACATCGTACCACCAATCTCTGCCATAGCCTCCGCCCAGCTGGGCAATGGCCGGATGGGTGTTGTTCATCATGATGTTCCATCCGTTGGATGAGTTGAAATAGTTCTGAATCATCTTCACGTAGTTCAAGCCGTTTTGGTTGGTCTTATCAATGCCCACCAATCCGGCACCTAACAATGAACCCATTGAACAAATGGCCTCATGAAATTCTGTGCTTCCTGAAGACCCTTGTCGCACATCGCCAATGACGGTATTCATACCAAAAGTTGCCTGTTTGAAATTTCGCTGTGCGCTGTCTATCCAAATGAACGGCATGTATTCACCGCTGAGAGTGCGATCAAAAACATAGTGATCAAAATTGAGTGCCTTCTCGCGCCAGTCGGTCATCTTGTAGGGCTGTGGCCAATCAGGCATTTGGTTGATCCGGTTGATCTTTACCTGTTGAATGCGTTCATTTTTGTGAGCACACGCAACCACCGTGAGGAGGGAAATGATGGTGATCAGCTGTTTCATTGCTTTTCCATTTCATTAAGGTTTGAAATGACCTGCTTGGCGACAGGTATTGATGCAACCTGGAGCAAACCAATGATGATCAAAGCATACTTGAGAGCAAATTCCTCTGAAACATCATGGGCCAGCACAATAAAAAGCACCAGTCCAATAAAACGTCCTGCGTACAATCCAAACTCGTGGTTGAATATGTACGTAAACTCATTGCGTTTTTCAATTTTCGAAACAATATCTATCACACGCATTTGCGTTGGGAAGTAACCAATATCATGAAAGGGGGCAAACAGTACTTTGCACAAAACGAAAATAATTACACCAGCTGCCGAATACATGATTCCGTTGGCGAGTGTGCCCACTAAAAATATGGCGATGCCAATCATAAAGATGTAAATGCGCTGGCTGGGTTTTGTGGTGCGACCCATCAGATATAATAAAATGGCGGTGGCAATTCCGCTGATGCCCTGTACAAATCCCAAAGAACCTTCATTGCCCACCAAGCGCATGATCAATATAGCGGGTGCTGTTACCAGATAGCCTTGGGCTAATCCCTTCAACCCGGCCAACACCAACATCTTTTTCCAAAGTGAGTGAAACTTAAAATAAAGAAAACCTTTGAGCTCCGGCTTCTTATACTGTTCGCGATGAATCACAATGCTCGAAAGGATGGTGAGAATAAACACGCCAACTGTCACCATTTTGTAAGCCGTGTTGATGTTGCCCGCAAACCAACCGTTGCTTTCGGTCTTCGCAAAAAAAGCACCCACTGCCAATGGAACTACAATTCCGGTGATGGTATAGAAAAAGGTTTCCAAACCATAGTAATAGTTTCGCGTTGAATCGTTCGTTGTATTGAGCGCAAGAAAATCACGATTGGCCCAAAAAAATCCGAAAGAACAACCCATCAATACGCCAGCAATGCCCACGCCACTCAACGTAAGGCTTTCTAGGTTCATCATCATTAACATCGAGAGGCCGCTCAGTAACATTCCAAAACTGTATAACCGCGAAATATTGACATGGTTCAACAAAAACCCATTGATCAAAAACGTAATGGGTATACCCGTGTAAACTGCCAATTGATAGCGTGCAACCGTAGCCGGATCGTTTGAACTTCGCATGATATACGCACCGACAAAAATTTCAATCACCGGCAACACAAATGCGTAAATCATATTGGTAATCAGCAAAATGCGCGTAGGCCTTGGCAAGGCCAGAAAAACATCAAGCTCGCGGGTTGGTTTTTTCAGAAGCACGGCCACAGCGTTCATACCTGTTTCTTGAGTGATTGAAGAATTTCAGCAATTGAAAACCGTGCAGCACAAATTACGCTGTCACTGGCTCCGTAATAGACGTTGAGAACATCGCCATTTACCACATGCCCGTTGGTGAACACAACCTGCCCAAAAAAGCCTGTCATTTCATAATCAGCAATGGGCTCCATAATGGGCTCATCGCTTCGGGCAATTACTTTTGACGGGTTTTGTAAATCAAGAAGCAAAGCACCGAGGCAATAGCGATGCTCATGGTTGGCACCGTGATAGATTTCTAACCATCCGTTTTGCGTTTTGATTGGCGCGGCACCCGCACCGATTCGCGCACTATCCCACTTGCCTGCGCGCGTTGTGGTGATGCACCGATGATTACCCCAATGCAGTAGGTCGGGCGACTCGGCCAGCCAAATGTAATTTCCGCCAAGTTGCGGGCTGCTTGGCCGGTGCAACGCATAATACTTACCATCGATTTTCTCTTCAAAAATGGCGCAGTCTTTATTGTGTGGAGGGAATATCATCCCTTTCCGGTCAAACGTGATCCAATCTCTGGTCTGAATAAGACCCACGCCAACACCATATTGCGATACCATCGTGTATGTGAGGTGGTAGGCGCCCTCCAGGTAGGTTACGCGGCAATCTTCTATTCCAAAACTCTCCAACGTGTTGCAGCCAAAAATAGAATTGGAATTAGCGGGTTCATGAAAATTGATTCCATCTTCACTGCACACTAACCTAAAATGTGAGAGAGTGGTAAGGTAGTCTTTCCCGTTATAGTTGATTACCCTCGGATCGGAATAGTCAAGGTTCGGGTCATTCTTATCAAACCGCAGAATTTCTATCTTCCCTTCTTTGTTGTAGATCGGCAATGAAATATGGCCTTCAGATTGAACAGGCCTCTCTGCCACACGCAAAAGCATCCATGTTTTGCCGTTGAATTTAAAAACTCCCGGATTTAAAAGGCACTCAACCACCATTCCATCGCTGCTTTTGACATCATCGGGCTTGAGCAGTGGGTTTGCCTGAAATCTTTCGGCTAAATCGGTTGCTAAACTTAAGAGCATCTACTTGACTCTTTATTTTTCAATCGGTTGCGGCTGCAATTTTCTTGAAAATCACCCCCCGAAATGTCCAATATTGTCTATTTGTTGTTCTATGGATTATCAATCTGCTCAACCAATAATAAGAGAATGGACATTGAAGAACCCGGAGGGCATTTTCCTGTTTATATTTAAAAAATGTTAGCGCCAGCAACAAAAAAATTTCACGTGTCAGTCTGGGGCAAACCCTGTTTAGGAGAACCCACAAAAACGTTTTGTTCATTGCAACCTTGCATTTCCGCATTTTTGAAATGGCTTATTGAAAAACTTCAGGTCTATCAAACATGTCTCTTTCGCTGATCTTTTCGCTTTTGTTTACCGTGCACCCCGGTGACACGCTGACATCACCCTGGCCCTCTCAGCACGTGGAAAAAAAATCTGGGCTGTCCAACAGCGCCATCACTTCGGTGTTTATGGATGCTTACGACCAGATATGGCTCGGTACGTGGGATGGCCTCAATCGGTATGACGGTAGTGCGATTACCGTTTATAAGCCCAACCCGTTCATAAACGGAACAATCAGTAACAATATCGTGCGCAGCCTGCTGGAGGACGGCTACGGTAATCTTTGGGTGGTTACTCATCAGGGCATCAATCAATATCACCGTGATACTGACACTTTTACATCATATCTGGATGTGCTGAATGATGTTCCTCTTTTGGAATACAACATCAGGGCCTGTGTAGGCTATGATTCAGCCATTTGGGTGAGTTTGATTGGCAAGGGCATTATGAAGTATTCGGCCAAACGGGATGAATTTGTGCCCTTGACCTTCAGCGGTGTTGACCCCGGGTGGTTTAAATCGGTGATTGACCTCACTGCCTACAGAGGTCTTATCTATTTTTTAGGTAACGATTTAAGTTTGGTCGCCACAGCGAACAATCAGGTTCTGGTGAATAAAAAAATCAGTGTGCCGTCAGCGATAACCTATCATCGGTTTGTAAGTTTCAGCGGAAAGCATTTCCTGGTGATAGCGACCAGTAAAGGCGAACTGTTTTTTTATGATTTGGATGCAATGGAAGGCGAGCCTCAGCGGTTCACTCTCGGGAAGATGACAGTGTCATCCATATCGGAAAGTATGGATAAAAAATCACTTTGGGTAGGCAGTGATTTGGGATCAATTTACAAAATTTCTCTAACCAACAACCTGGTTGAAGTACGATCCATGAATCCGTACTTTCCTATTTTTTCGAAGTCAAAAATCAAAATCCTGGACATTACTGAAACCTCCATGAATTTGGTTTGGGTGGCCACTGACGGAGACGGGGTTTACAAATTTATGACCAGCCCGAAAGCTTTCTTTTCAATTTCCGAAGGCGATCCGAAAAAAGGGGACTTATCCCACAAAATCGTCAGGGCAATTTATGAGGACCCAACCGGCAAAGTGTATATAGGCACAAGGGGTGGAGGCTTAAATATCAAATCGCCAGCGTCAAGCTCGATGCAGGTCATTAACACAAAAAGTCAGCTCAGTAATGATGCAGTACTGGCATTAAACAAAGCCCGACAAGGTAATTTATGGGTGGGTGTTGATGGTGAAGGAATTGACATGATTGAGTCACCTTCAAATAAGATACTTCATTTTCCACGCGATTTAGAAAATAATCCAAATCTGAAATTTGGTTCAGTGTATTCAATTTGCATTGATGCGTTTAATGACATTTGGCTGGGCACCAGTGGGTATGGCGTTTTGCATTTCAGCATCAAGAAATTGCCCAACGGCAAATACCAACTGCACAAATACGAACAACTTCAGCACTCCGGCAAGGCAAATGAATCAAACATCAAGAGTAATGTCGTTTACACCATCGTAGAAGAAAAACCGAACATCCTTTGGTTTGGCACACGCGGTGCCGGCATCTACCGGTATAACGCCATCACCAAAAAGCTGGAACACCATATTGATGCCGACATCAACAAAAAAAACAGCCTCACCAACAGCGATGTGTTGAGTTTATATATTGATAAGCAAGAGCAATTGTGGATCGGAACAAGTGGTGGGCTCAATCGACTCTTTCTGCAAACAAAACCTTACCGAATCGATCGCTACACGCAACAGGAAGGGCTACTCAACAACACAATTCACGCTATTCAAGAGGACGATCAAAATAATCTATGGGTTTCTACAAATGACGGATTGCTGATGCTAAACCGTGAATCCACCAATTTCAAAAAATTTGACAATAACGATGGCTTACAAAACGTTGAGTTTACCGATGGGGCTTCTTTCCGATCAAAGATTTCGCCCACATTGTATTTTGGTGGTGTGACCGGACTGGATGTTGTTGACCCGGCCAAAGTTATGAACACGAAGTACTTCCCAAGGCTTGCATTCACTAAATTTCAAATCCGCAACGTACCGATTTTGCCCGGAGATGAGACAAAAATACTCACCAACTACATCGACCAGTCTGCTGCCATCTCTCTCACTTATGACCAAAACTTCTTCAGCTTTGAATTCACTACATTAGACTACTGGAACAAACAGAAGACTCGGTTTGCCTACCTTTTGCAAAACTTTGATACAGACTGGAACTACATCAACCAGCAGCAGTCAGTAACATTTACAAATGTGCCCTCTGGTGAATACATTCTTAAAATCAAGTATACAAATGCAAACGGAGATTGGTGCCCACAACCAAGATCCATAGCCATCTCCATAGCGCCTCCTTTTTGGAAAAGTACATGGGCCTATACCATCTATGTACTCATAGCCATTGCAGCCCAAGTTCTGATTGTTGTTTTTTTACGGTGGCGGATGAAAAGGAAAAGAACATTGGCAATTACAAAGTTCAAAGCGGAGCAGGCCAAAGAAATGAATGATTACAAGCTGCAGTTTTTTACCAACATAGCGCATGAGTTTCGAACACCTCTTACGCTCATACTTGCCCCAATATCGTCTCTTTTAAAAAGTAAACGTGATGAAAGTGAAGCCAAGCAGTTGAGAACAGTTTACAACAACTCCTTGCGTTTACAAAAACTGGTGGATGAATTGATGGAGTTTCGGAAAATTGAAAGTGGCAAAGAAAGATTACACATTTCATGTTTCGACCTGATCGAATTCACTGATGACATTATACAGTCGTTTCAGCCATTTGTGCAGGAAAGAGAGCTTCAATTGGAATTCTACCCAGAACAAGAGTCTTTTCAAGTGCACCTTGACAAGCGCAAAATTGAAAAGATACTCATCAACCTGATTTCAAATGCCATCAAATACAGTTTGCCGGGTGGCACTGTAGGCGTGTTTCTGAAAAAACGAGATCAGCAAGCGATCTTCCAAATCAAAGATGAGGGCATCGGCATCGCTACGGAAAACATCAACGAGATCTTCGAGAGTTTTTATCAAAATCCATCTTTGGCAGTTGGGCGTGGCAGTGTAGCCAAAAGCACCGGCATTGGTCTTTCATTAACCAAAAGCCTCGTTCAAATTCACAAGGGTAGCATTTCTGTGAGCAGCTATCTTGGCAAGGGCAGCAGTTTTACGATCATTCTGCCGGTGAATAAAGAAGCCTACACGGATATAGCAGTTTTTGACAGGTTGCTCTTGCCGAGCAACCTTCAGGATGAGGTGTCCTTTGAATTTGCAACCGAATTATCATCACAGCGAGATCCCTCACAACAAGCAGCTGCACAAAGAAAAAAATATTCAGTCTTACTGGTGGATGACCATGTGAACATCACTTCGTTGCTCGAAAACCTTCTATCTGACAAATACAATATCTATAAGGCTACTAATGGTAAACTTGCGTTGCTCACACTAGAAGAGGAAAAGATTGATCTGGTAATCAGTGACATATTGATGCCTGAAATGAATGGACTCGAACTTTGTAAGCAAATCAAGGAGAATATTCACACCAGCCACATACCCGTGATCTTACTTACTGCCAAGGGTGAAATTGAAAACAGGATTGAAGGACTGCAGGTAGGAGCGGATTCATACATACCCAAGCCGTTCCATCCTGAGCATATTACTGTTCGAGTTGAAAAACTCCTTGAACGGCTGGAGTTGATACGGACAAAATTCAGCAATGCGGAGAGCGTTGAACTACAGCAGGCAGCCACCGGCATCAGCGAGCGTGACGACCAATTATTTTCAAAAATCATCCGGTGCATTCAAGAGAACCTGAGCAATACTGAATTCGATGCTGATATGATTTCAAACGATGTGGGAATGAGTAAGCCTTCGCTGTACAAAAAGATCAAAGCAATTACGGGGCAAACACCCCACGGCCTGATCAAACAATACCGGATACGAAAAGCCGCAGAGCTTTTGCGCAATTCCGGCATGAGCGTTTCAGAAATTATCTTTGAAACCGGTTTCAAGAGCCGATCATATTTTTACAAGTGTTTCAACGAGGCGTATCACTGTCACCCCAAGGATTTCAATGGTGTGCAGGTGAAAGAAAAAAATTCAGAAAACGCATGATAATCGCCCTTTCTTTCTGCGCGTAATAACTGCACTCTCAACCATCCATTTTTATGTGGTCATCAACCTGACGAACACGATTTCGAAACTTAAGGAATGGGGCTTCATCAAACTCTGACAGATGCGTATCTTTAGCAAACTCATAGTTTGATTGTTGCCTAGCACAAGAGATGGCCCACAGATCGTGTAGTGTTCTGTTCAGCACATTCGACTAACGATCCAAGTTGGTGTGCAACACGTCACACCCGACAAATCAACTTGGACGCTATCGGGCCAAAGCACTCTATGTTGTTTCCGCTTTTGAATACTCCTCTAAGGGCAAACAACTGCATACCAGGTTGCGGTCGCCATAGGCGTTGTCAACTCTGCTCACACTTGGCCAGAATTTAGCTTCTTTCACAAATGGAAGTGGATAGGCCGCCTTTTGACGAGAGTAAGGCCGCGTCCATTTATCTGCGGTGATAACAGCTGCCGTGTGCGGAGCATGCTTCAATACATTATTTTCTTTATCAAACTTGCCCTCTTCTATTTCACGAATTTCATTTCTGATTTCGATGAGCGCATCTACAAAGCGGTCAATTTCCGGTTTCGGTTCGCTCTCGGTTGGCTCAATCATAATCGTGCCAGCTACAGGGAATGATACCGTAGGTGCGTGGAAACCATAATCCATCAAACGCTTAGCGATATCTTCTACTTCTACGCCTACTTTTTTGAAATCGCGGCAATCGACAATCATCTCGTGCGCAGCGCGACCGTTCGTGCCCGTGTACAAAATTTTGTAGTGACCGTTCAATCGCTCCTTAATGTAGTTGGCATTTAAGATCGCCATCTTGGTTGCGTTGGTCAATCCCTCGCCACCCATCAGGGCGATGTATGCATAAGAAATCGCCAAAATACTGGCGCTACCCCAGGGTGCTGCCGATACTGCGGAGATTGCTTCAGCACCACCTGTTTTTACTACCGCGTGGCCGGGCAAGAACGGTTTCAATTTGTCGTTCACACAAATGGGGCCCATGCCGGGGCCACCTCCACCGTGTGGAATACAAAATGTTTTGTGAAGATTTAAGTGGCACACGTCTGCACCAATATTGGCGGGCGATGTCAACCCTACCTGTGCATTCATGTTCGCGCCATCCATGTAGACAAGTCCACCATTTTGATGAATGGTTTCACAAATGTCGGTGATGGCTTCTTCAAATACTCCGTGTGTAGAAGGATAGGTCACCATCAGGCATGCCAACCGGTCTTTGTATTGTTCCGCCTTTGCTTTCAAATCAGCCACGTCTACTTTTCCGTCCTGATCTGACTTGGTGACAATCACTTCCATTCCCGCCATTACTGCGCTGGCAGGGTTTGTGCCGTGCGCAGACGAAGGTATAAGCGCCACGTTTCTGTTTTCGTCTCCGCGGCTTTGGTGATAGGCACGGATCACCATTAAACCTGCATATTCACCTTGTGCGCCACTGTTGGGTTGCAACGATACTCCCGTAAACCCTGTCACCTCCTTCAGCCAGTTCTCTAAGTTGGTAATCATCTCCGCATAGCCTTCCGTTTGGTTGCTTGGCGCAAATGGATGTATTTGTCCGAGTTCAGGCCATGTTACCGGAATCATTTCCGTGGTGGCATTCAACTTCATGGTGCAGGATCCCAATGAAATCATGGAATGCACCATTGACAAATCCTTGTTCTCCAGTTTCTTAATATATCGAAGCATTTCATGCTCGCTGTGGTGAGCTTTGAAAACAGGGTGCGTTAAAAATGGTGAAGTCCTGATCAGTGCGCTGGGCCATGCCAGTTCCAAATTATTCACCTCTTTGAGCGTGCCGCCCAGTAGCGCCAAAATCTTTTTTACGTCATCCAGCGTTGTAGTCTCGTCCAATGAAATACCAATGTGATCATCAGAGAAATAACGGAAGTTCATTCCGTGCTTTTCGGCTTCGGTTCGGACCGCTTGCTTGTCAGCTACCGCGATTTTCAATGTATCGAAGTAGCTTTTGTTTACCTGCTTCAATCCCAAAGATTCCACATTCGAGGCCAATACTTTGGTGAGCCCATAAATGCGCCCAGCGATTTTCTTCAGCCCTTCAGGCCCGTGATAAACGGCATACATTCCGGCCATCACCGACAATAAAACTTGTGCAGTGCAAATATTAGAGGTAGCTTTTTCCCTGCGGATATGCTGCTCGCGTGTTTGCAATGCCATGCGGTAGCCGGGGTTGCCTTGTGCATCTTGCGAAATACCAATGATTCGACCCGGCATCTGGCGTTTGAATTCATCGCGTGCTGCAAAGAAGGCCGCATGCGGGCCTCCGAAGCCCATCGGCACGCCAAA
>DHLV01000189.1 GCA_002405445.1 Flammeovirgaceae bacterium UBA4659
TCGATGAGAGGCTTTTGTGTTTTTTACGACTTTCTTCTATTGAATTTTTTAGACTCGTCACTTTAATAGCGGGATTGCTAGTAATAGCTGTACGGGTTCAAGTCCTTTTTGTTAAGCTAATTTTTCAAACAACACAGCAGCCCAGGTTTCCTTCTCGAGTTGGCTGGTCTTTTTTAGTCCTTGCTTTTGTGCACCTCGCTCGATGTCTTCAATATCTTGCACGTAAAACCCGCTGAGCAAAAGTTGCCCTTGAGGCGCAAGAAAGGTTGAGTAGCTTTCCATTTCTGCCAACAAGATATTTTTGTTGATGTTTGCCAAGATGATGTCAAACCTGCCTTCAAAATTCATGTCGGCAATTTTTCCTTGATGGATTCGAACATTGGGGCAATGATTATTTTCAATATTCTCCTTCCCGTTAATCACGCTCCACTCATCAATATCAAATGATTCCACTTCTTTAGCGCCCAGCTTTGATGCCATGATTGATAGTATTGCGGTGCCACACCCGGCATCCATCACTCGCTTGTTTTGATGATTCATCCCCATCTGGCTTTGGATCATCAAGTACGTGGTTTGGTGATGCCCCGTGCCAAAACTCATTTTTGGTGTGATCACTATTTCGTAGGGATACTTTTTCTCAATGCGATGGAACTCTGCACGGATCAAGCACTTGTCATCAACGATAATCGGCTGGAGGCTTTTTTCCCACTCCTCATTCCAGTTTTGCTTTTTTACTTTGTCATAAAAAAATAATAGCGGATTGACCTCCGCATACTTCTCTTTTATTTCGTTTACGAGTGCTTCGTTAAAACTCTTTTCTTCTGCATACGCCTCAAAACCTTTTTTTGTTTCCATAAAGGTATCGAAGCCGGCTTCGGCAATTTCCGCCATCAATATTTCAGAAAAGTCGGGATCGCAGATGACTTGAAGGCGGGTATAGTACATGCTGTGAAAACAATTAACAACCTATTTTCTCCACCCTGCGTTCATGTCGGCCGCCCTCAAAAGGCGCGTGAAGAAATTTGTCAAGCATTTTTTCTGCCAGTTCTTTTGATACATGCCGTGCAGGGATGCAAATGATATTGGCGTTGTTGTGCGTGCGTGCCAGTTCGGCCAACTCTTCTTTCCAGCAAATAGCGGCTCGAATGCCTTGGTGTTTGTTGGCCGTCATGGCCACGCCATTGGCACTGCCGCAAAGCAACAAGCCAAATTCAAATTCTTTCTTCTCGACTGCAGAAGCAACCGGATGTGCAAAGTCCGGGTAGTCGGCAGAATCGGTTGAGTAGGTGCCGAAATCTTTGATCACATAACCGCGCGCCACCAACCAGTTTTTCAAATGTTCTTTGTACTCAAATCCGGCATGGTCGGCTCCAATGGCAATGGTCATATTTTAAAGGTTTTGTTGATCGGCCCTCAATTTTGCTTCCTCTTCTTTCAGTTTGTTGCGCACCACCACAGACGAAATATAGATGCTGATTTCGAATAGGATATATAAAGGGAGTGATATCACCGTCAAGCTGAAAGGGTCACCGGATGGTGTAATCACCGCGCCTAAAATCAAAATCACGACCACCGAGTGCTTTCGGTATTTGCGCATCAGTTCAGGTGTAACGATTCCAATTTTCGACAAGAAATACACCACCATCGGAAACTGAAACAATACTCCGCAGCCGAGTACCAAACTCGCAATCGTTGATACGTAAGAGGTAATGTCAAACTCATTCACGATGATGTCGCTGATGGAATAGGTGGACAGAAACCAGATCGTCATGGGGCTAAGAATATAATATCCGAACAAAATGCCCAGCGTAAACAAAAAGGAAATGGCAGCCACTGCACCGCGTGAATATCTGCGCTCATTGGTGCGCAGCCCCGGCTTTACGAACGACCACAGTTCCCAAGCCAGATAAGGGAAGGCGCAAATAAGTCCGATTACAAACGATGCTGTGAGCGACATCATAAATTGGCCAGTCATATTGCGGCTTTGTACTTTGAAAGGCAAATCAGTTACACAAAGTTCTTTGAAACCGGTTAAGTCAGCGAGGGCACACATCCATTGGAATGTCGGGAAATCAATTTGCGCAGGGGCAAATACGATATTGTTAAAAATCCACTTGATGAAAATGAAAGCCACAATCATGAACACCAGCATGGCAATGGATGCCCGCACCACGCGCCAGCGTAGCTCCTCCAGATGGTCGAGGAAAGACATTTCTTTTTCGTCAGACATGCTTCAGCACAGTTTGTCTTTCAGGGTGGAGTCACTCATTAGCTGAACAGCGGAAACTTTTGCATCAACGCATTTACCTTGCGTTTCACGGCCTTCAAATGTTTGTCATCCGCTGGCTTTTGCAACGCCTCATCAATGAGGTCAACCACCTTCACCACATCTTTCTCTTTCAGGCCGCGTGTAGTTACAGCAGGTGTGCCGATGCGCATGCCCGATGTTACCATGGGTGATTGGGTATCGAACGGCACCATGTTTTTATTGATGGTGATGTCTGCCTTAATGAGTGCCTCCTCTGCAATTTTACCGGTGAGATTTTTTGAACGGAGATCAATCAACATCAAATGATTATCGGTGCCTCCGGAAATAATTTTGTAGCCCTTCTGTACAAAAGCAGATGCCATTGCTTTGGCGTTCTTTGATACTTGAACAATGTACTCCATGTACTCATCTGAAAGCGCTTCTCCAAAGGCGATTGCTTTTGCGGCAATCACGTGCTCCAATGGCCCGCCTTGTGTGCCGGGGAAAACACCGGAATCCAAAACAGACCCTAGCTTACGCAATTCACCTTTGGGTGTCTTCAACCCAAATGGGTTATCGATGTTTTTACCCACCATGATCAAACCTCCGCGTGGCCCACGCAATGTTTTGTGCGTTGTGGTTGTCACGATGTGGCAATGCTCCATTGGGTCGTTTAACAAGCCACGCGCAATAAGCCCCGCAGGATGAGAAATATCGGCCAGTAATACCGCGCCTACGCGATCGGCAGCCTCACGCAATTTTTTGTAATCCCAGTCGCGGCTATAAGCAGAAGCTCCGCAAATAATCATTTTCGGTTTTTCGCGTTCTGCAATTTCAATCACCTTGTCAAAATCGATCAACCCGGTTTCTTGCTCTACTCCATAAAACGAAGGTTGGTATAACTTACCTGAAAAGTTAACGGCTGACCCATGTGTTAAGTGTCCTCCGTGCGAAAGGTCGAAACCCAAAATTTTATCACCTGGTTTCAAACACGCAAGCATTACTGCTGCGTTGGCTTGCGCGCCCGAGTGCGGTTGCACATTGGCCCATTCTGCACCAAACAATTCTTTAATTCTATCGATGGCCAATTGCTCCACTTCATCTACTACTTCGCAACCACCATAGTACCGCTTGCCGGGCAAGCCTTCGGCATATTTGTTGGTGAGCACGGAGCCCTGTGCCTTCATTACCTGTGGAGAGGTGAAATTCTCAGAGGCAATCAATTCAATGCCATGCTCTTGGCGTTGCTTCTCTTTTTCAATAAGGTCGAAGATGAGTTTGTCGCGTTTCATTGTAATGGAATAAGAAATGGCAAAAGTAATAGGCCATCGCCAATAGTCAATGACAAATAGCGGATTGGCGAGTTTATTAATTTGTCTTCTGAAGAGCTAGACGTATAGAAAAAAAGTCTACCAGCTCCCGCTGCTGCCACCACCACCAAAGCTGCCGCCTCCGCCTGAAAAACTGCTGCCACTGCTCGACCAGCTGCTGCCGGATGATGAGCTTGAACCTGATGACCACCCTCTGCCCGAACTCCCACCTGTCGATTGCCATTCTAAGAGCTTGCGCCCGCTCTTCACAATCCAAAGTCTGAGCAAGGGGTAAAAAATAAGATAACCCCAAAATATCCACCAATTAATAAGCAAACCTAAAAAGGCAGCATAGAACGGCATCAAAAACGCATACAATACCCACGTCATCCAGCCTTTTGAAAAAAGGCCAATACTCGCAAACACGCCCAAGAAAATGAAAATGATAGAACCGACCACAATTTTTGTCACGGTATCCATCGAATCGAAATCGTTCGAACCACCGCCATCTTCGGCTTTGTATTCTCCGCCAATGCCTTTTATCACCGAGTTGACTGCTGCGGTGACGCCCGCGTCAAAATCGCCTTGCCGAAAAGCCGGTGCCATTTCATTTCGGATAATGCGATTGCACAAGGCATCGGTGAGCACGCCCTCCAAACCTTGACCCACTTCAATTCGCATTTTGTGATCTTCTACTACAACCAAGATCAACACACCATTGTCGTTTTTCTTGCTGCCGAGTTTCCACTTTTCCACCACGCGCATCGAATAATTTTCAATCACATCACCATCCAGCGAAGTAACGGTAAGAATAGCGATTTGATTCGAGGTGGAGTCTTCGTACGTTTTGAGTTGGCTCTCGAGGGTTTCTGCCGTTTCGTGCCTGAGCACGTTGGCATCGTCATGCACCCGCAGGTTCCAAAGCTCTGGCACTTGCTTTTGGGCGCTAGCGAGATGGGCACAGGTGATCAGCAGCAAAAAAAGTAGGCAGCCTGCACCGGGCAGTCTGTAGGATGTTAGCTTGCCTGGTGCCAACGGCTTACTGCCAACTTTTAAAAACTCTGTTTTCATCATAAATCACTACCACGAATCACTTGAACCACCTCCACCAAAGCTGCCGCCCCCGCCTGACTCCCAAGAGCCAGAGCTACCGCCAAAACTTCCACCACCACCGCCCAGCAGCGTGCCGGCTGCCCAATACCCACCAATACCACCGCCACCCTTGCGCGAGAGGATCACCAGAATGATGATAATGATAATGATTGTAGTCAGGGGAGAACTGCCTTTGCCACCGCGCTTTCTTTTGCTTGGATTCGTGTTCTTGTATTCACCTTTGATGGCCTTGATGATCGCTGCCACGCCCACGGTCACGCCCGTATCGTAGTCGCCTTGCTTGATATGAGGAATGATTTCGTTGCGGTTGATTCGGCTCGACAGCGCGTCAGTCAATCGGCCTTCCAGCCCCTGCCCTACTTCAATCCTAATCTTGCGGTCCTCGGTAGCGATGATCAGAATCACTCCATTGTCATTTTTTTGGTCACCCAACTTCCATTTTTCCGCTACGCGAATACCGTAGCCGTCAATGTCTTCGCCTTGCAGTGAGCGGATGATCAAAACTCCGATTTGGTTGGTGGTGGAGTCGCGCTCGTTCATCAGCGTTTGTTCGAGCCGGGCAACTGTAGCAGGCGAGAGAACACCGGCAAGATCATATATCCGTTTGCCGCCATAATCCGGTATAGGGGCTTGTGCGTGCGCAACATGGCAAGCGAAAAAAAAGAAAAAACACAAAATCAGCTGCGCAACCTTCATTACTCAATCACTTATTCCATTCGCAAATCGTCACGCAATTCATTTACATCGTCTTTGGTTTTGACAAAGCCCTTCTCCAGCAAGATTTCACCACTGCGTAAGATGGCCGCTTCCATGCCTTCCACCACTTTGCCTTTCCTGATGTTTTCGGTGATACCGCGCACCATTTTATCCCACTCCTTTTGTTCAACCACTTTGCTGATGCCGCGGTCAGCCATCACAATTACCTCACGTTCAAAAAAGGAAACGAATATCATGATGCCCGTGCGGTGGCGTGTGGCAAACACCTCTTCCTCTAAAAATGCATTTTCGGCACGTTGCCGGGTTGCCCTGTCTAACTCTGATCGTCCAATCAGCAAGCGCCTGAGCGGGTATGCTAAGCGGGTGATCAGCGCACCCAAAAGCCCTACCATCACTACCCATAAAAAGATCATCATCGGATCGTACACGGCCAGGTCTTCAAAATAGCCGGAATAACGATCAAACAAAATGATGGACAGAAAAGTCAGTGCTGCAAATGCCAAAAAGCCTCGATAGAAGGCAACGAAGTACATGTCACTCTTTTCAACGAAAACGGGCAGGATTTCGCCTGATATTCTCTCTTCGGCCTTGCGAACAGCAGACTTGATTCGCTCCAAATCCTGTGCAGTAAATCTTTTTTGGATGGACATATTGCTGAAAATAAGATCTCAAAGTTAATGAAACCTCACTGAAAAGTAACCACTGCCTCCAAACCAAAATGGTCTGACAAATCACGGTGGTTTTTGTGCCAGGGCTGTCGAAGTATTTTTACCTGCCGCGAAACGCTGAGACCGGGCAAGCCATTGCTTTTTAAAAAGCAGTAATCGATCAAGAGCCGATATTCTTTTCTGCTCTTGCACAAATCGTTTACCGGTCTATCCATGGTGTATTGATGCTCGCCCAACAGGTCACCGTCTTCAACTTGCAATGTGTTAATCATAACGCTGTAACGAGCCAACCTGTTCATCATCTGCTGTGTAACATCGCGTGGCAGCTGCGGGGGCAGGTTTTTGATTGTATTGAAGTCACCGCAAATGATTTGTGGCACGCGTTCTCCATGAGATGGCTTCAACAACTCTTCGTGCAGTTGTTGATATTGCGCATACATCACATCGGTTGTGCCAAAGGCTTGCAGGTGTGTGCCCACCACTTGCACAGCTTTTTCTTTGAAGAGTATCTCTGCCAGCAATGCGCCCTTGCGCGCCAGCCGGTCGATGCCTTGCCGCTGGCGGTAGCGTATCTGGCCGGTTCTTTTGATCGGATGGCGAGAGAGAATCATCACACCGCCATTTGACTTGAGTGCAATTATTTTCTTATTGAGTACGCTGGTTTCGTAGGGATAGAGGTGCCGCAACTTTTTCACAATGATGTTACGGGCACGTGGCTGAAACATTTCCTGAAATACGATTACATCATATCGGAGGTGTTGAAGTTGTGCTGCAATTGCGTTGGCCCTGCGGTTATTCCCTTTGCCAATGCCAGGCAACATTTTAACATTCCATGAAAGAATCCGCAGGCTGTCTTGCGCATGCGTTGGCAACAAAAAACACAAAACGAAGAAACAGCTGATTGTCAACCTCATATCAGCAATGTAATATGCCTCTTTCTCCTATCTCATTGATGTCTGTCAGATTTTCTTCTTTGATTGACTCGGGAACAAACACAAAGCGCTTGTCATAAATTTGACTTCCGATGTAATAACTTACCCAATACTCGTTGTTGAGGTGAAGCACTGCTGCGTCCAAAGGTTCGATGAGTGCAAAATCATTGGGCGGCACGGTCTGCAAAAAATGCCGCAACGTAGAAGTACGCTGTGGCTCACCATCCTTTTCGCCATAGCCGCTGCTGGCCACCAAGGTGTTTTCAATCGCCACGGGGTTATTATTGATCAGGTACACTTTCCACTCGGGTTGCAGCACATTGCTTTTGTGCTGTACCACAGCCAGCGTAACGTTTTTTACTTCTGGGATTTTGATGTCTTTGATCATGTGCCGTCAAATTCCGTCAAAGTTAACTCCTTTTTGGCTTTGCAGCCTGAAATCAAATGTACTCCCCCAAAGTTAGTTGGGAAGACATATTTCGGTTAATTTTGACTCTCGTTATGGCACCATGCATGTAAATTACCGTGAAATACGTTGAATCAGAAATAAGGCGAAACCGTTTGACGAAGCGGCTGGTGGTCGGCCTTTTTGTTATTTCTGTTCTCTACATGATCCTTTATTTCTTTTTCGGGCGAACCACCATCGAATTGTCGCTTGTGTTTCCGTTCGCAGCCATGGCCATTATTTTGTATATTTTATTGTACTTTGGTTTTTATACTGCTGCAAAGGTAATTGGGCTGCTCAGTTTCAACATAGGATTGTTTTTTGTCGCTTCGAGTGAAAGCACCGCCACCGGAGTGTATTTGCATTACGTAACATGCATTGCCGTGGCCATTACGGTGTTTACATACGAACAACGCTGGATCAGCATAGCGTTTGCCTCATTCTCTTTGGCGCAGTTGCTGGCGGTGAATCTGTTCACTTTTGATTTGGTGCCGATGCGAATACACCCGCCCGATTTTATCAAGTTGTTGTTTGCCATCCACGCCTTTGTGGTCGCCTTTATTTCAATTTATTGCATCATGCTGATCATGGCAATGAATTTTCAGGCGGAGCGCCATTTGAAGGAAAAACAAAAAATTATTGAAAAACAAAACGAAGAACTCAAAAAAACCAACCAGGAACTGGATCGTTTTGTGTACAGCGCATCTCACGATTTACGTGCGCCCCTCACCGGCATCAGCGGCCTAATCGGCCTCATGGAAGTCGATCGCGAAACACCGGCCGAGTTGATTTTAGACAGGATTAAAGGGCAGGTGAACAAAATGGAGAGCTTCATCACCGATATCGTTCATTACTCGCGCAACAGCCGACAGGAAGTAAATTTAGAAGATGTGTCTTTGCGTGCTCTGGTGGATGACGTATTCAAAACACTGTCTCATTTCGAACAGGCACCGCAGTTGAACATGCGAAATGAAATTTCTCCTACTGTCATGATTGCTACCGACCTGCACCGCATGAAAGTGATATTAACCAACGTGATCGGTAACTCTATACGATATGCCGACATCAGTAAACCCAACCCTTTTGTTTCGGTAACTTTTGAAAAAAATCGAAACGGAGATGCCGTTCACATCCAAGACAATGGCGTAGGCATTGAGGCGTCTTATCTGCCAAAGATTTTTGATATGTTTTTTAGAGCAAACACTTCCTCCAAAGGGTCGGGTTTGGGATTGTACATTGCGAGTGAGTCCGCCAGAAAACTAAATTATCGAATCGAAGTAGAGTCTCAGGCGGGAGTGGGTTCAAAATTTTCTATTTTCCTTACGGCCTAAGTTGCAGCGAAAACAAAGCCACTAATTTTTTCAGCAACTGAGTATTTACTTCCGACATGTCAATTTGCCGGCCTAATTCCTTTGCGAGTGAGGTCACAGCCTTGTCATTGATTCCGCAAGGCACAATGTAATCAAAGTACTTCAAGTCATTGTTTATGTTAAACGCCAGTCCGTGCATCGTTACCCAGCGGCTCGTTTTTACCCCCAAAGCACAAATTTTTCGTGCCCGGTTTCCCTCACCCAGCCACACGCCTGTCAGTCCTTTGATCCGACCTGCTTCGACTCCGTATTCTTTTAACGTAAGTATTACTGACTCTTCGAGTAAACGCATATACTGATGGATGTCGGTAAAAAAGTTTTCGAGGTCGAAAATCGGGTATACCACTATTTGTCCAGGGCCGTGGTAAGTAATATCTCCGCCACGGTTGATGTGGTAATAGGTTGCTCCAACGTCAGCGAGTTGTTGCGTGTTAATCAACAAGTTCTTTTCGTCACCGCTTTTGCCGAGTGTGAAAACATGAGGATGTTCGCAAAATAAAAGATAGTTGGGCGTTGGTTGTTGGTCTTGCGCTGGCTTATCGCGATTTTCTTTTTTGATTTCTAATATTCGGTTGAACAACTGGGTTTGGTAGTCCCATGCCTTTTGATATTCGATAAGGCCAAGGTCAATCAAATTCGTATTATGGTTTTTCAGAATATTCAAGTTATGTTGGATTTGGCTACGTAGACAAAAGACTTTAGCGTGGCCGCGAAGTCCACACGAATAATGAAGTCAAGACCAATAGGGCAAATGAAATGTTGATTGTGTTGGCGACCTTCTTCAATATTTTTACCACTCTTGAATCAAATAACTCAACTGGAAACCAAAAAGTAAAAATGTAATGTAATGACTCCTCAATTTCGCTATCACCAAAACCCCTGTTAAATTCGTTTATTACTTCCGAATTTATCATAAAATAAACGAACATATTAAAGAAAAATCTGAAAGTGAAAACAATCCACAAGGATTGAAATAGAAACGGTTCGATTTTGACAAGTAGTGGAATCATTACTTCGCTTTGTTCAACTCCTCTTTCACAAACTGTTCTGCCTCTACCGCATCTGCGTCTACGCCATTCTCCCTTGCCAGGAAGTACGAAATCCAATCGGTGAGGTGAATCAAGTAATAATATTGCTCTAACAATGAGGCACCCTCAGCCACGATGTCGATAATGGGGTTCGATTTCTTTTCAAAAATATCGCGGCAAATCTCCATCCGTTTCTCCACGCGCTCATGGTCGTGGTCAGAATACAAGTAGATCACCTGTGCCTGTTGTAAAACCGCTTCGGGAAATTGCCAGCCAACGATTTCATTGTGGTTCATTTCCGGAAAGGTGTTGATATGGGCCAACTGTTTGGCATTTTCGTTGATTTGATTTTGAAAACGCATTGCCATTGCCTTCAGTCGTTCATCGCAGTAGATGATTGGCAGTTTGCCACGCAGTTTTTTGGCAATCAATTCTGCTTCTGCTTGGATGGCCTTCTCTCCACGATCTAGGTACTCGATGGCGTTTTCCGTTTCTTTCATAAACGCAGCGCCAATCAAATTGGTGTGGTAGAGGGCATACAACAGCGACACCATTAGATAGCCGATGTTGGCACGCGGGCTTTTGGATCCGCCCGGAATCTGAAGCCAGAACAGGTTGTATTCTTTTGCCAGTTCCAACATTTTGCCGCCTGAGGTGATGCAGATAATATGTGCGCGTTTCAGCATCGCCTTGTGAATGGCTGCCAGTGTTTCTTCGGTGTTGCCGGAATACGAACATGCAATAAATAACGTGTGCGGGCTCACAAACTGCGGAATGTTATACCCTTTGGAAACGGTGATAGGAATGGGTACGCGCCCAAACGTGAGCGACTTAACCAAATCCGCCCCGATGCCCGAGCCGCCCATGCCGGTGATCAATATGTTGCGAATGTCACTGCCCGGCCTCACCAAATCCACCGACTGGCCGATTTTTAATGCACTGCCAAGCTGCAACGTAAAACCCTCAATCAATTTCTTCATTTAGATTGCTTCAAATGTTAACTTCGTGCTGGCAAAGGTAAGTCATATATCGTGAGCGATAAAATCAAAAAAGGCAAAGAAGGCGAAGCGCTGGCGGCTACTTTTTTACAGGGTAAAGGATTCGAAGTAGTAGAGCGGAACTTCCGCCACAAGCGCAACGAAATTGATTTGATTGTGAGAAAGAATAACTGGCTGGTGTTCGTTGAAGTAAAGTACCGAACCTCAGCGGCATTTGGATATCCTGAGGATTTCGTTGACTTTAAAAAAGCCAGAAACGTGGTAGATGCCGCGGTGGAGTATCAATACAAAATCAACTGGCAAGGAAACGTGCGGTATGATATTGTGTCTGTTTTAGAGCTGAATGGCGAAACAGAGGTGAAGCATTTTGAGGATGCGTTTTATTGATTTGAAGATGCCACAGATTGACAGTTGCTCCTACAAGTAGTTTCCTTGCAACCCACCGGTATGCAAAACCAAAATGTTAGAGCCTTCAGTAAAGTAGCGGTTGCGAATCAGGTCAATCACGCCATACAACATTTTGCCCGTATATACTTTATCGAGGGGCAATTGGTGTTCCGCTTTCATCCCAGTGATAAAGTCTTCTAAAACGGAATTCGATTTTCCATAACCGCCAAAATGGTAATCATATACCAGCGACCAATTTTTAGAGTTAATGTTTAACTGCTTTTCAATTTCGCCTTCCAAAAATTGCGCACCCTTTAAAACCGGAAATCCAATTACTTTTTTAAGGGGACTCAACCCATTGATAAGCCCCGACACCGTGCCACCGGTGCCCACAGGCAGACACACGTAATCAAAATTGGTTTCTTGCTCAAGCATCAATGCCCATTCCGCGCAGCCTTTAATGGCCAATTCATTTGTTCCTCCTTCCGGGATCAAGTGAAAATCACCAAATAAGTTTTGAAGCTGTTGAATGAAATCTGGCTCTGTTTTCTTTCGGTACTCTTCGCGCGAGATGTAGTGCAACTCCATTCCGCAGCTCTCCGCGAACGCGAGGGTGTGATTTAATGGAAGGGTTTTTTCCCCACGGATCAAGCCAATGGTTTTCAAACCCAGTTCCCTTGCCGCGGCAGCGGTGGCAAAAATATGGTTCGAGTACGCCCCACCGAAAGTCAGCAATGTGTGGTGACTGAGCCTGACGGCTTCTTCTAAATTGTATTTAAGTTTCCACCACTTGTTGCCCGAAACAGACGGATGGTTGAGATCTTCGCGCCCCACCAATAGTCTGATGTTTTGTTCATTGGTTTCAGGTGTTACAATTTCAATAATGGGCGTGGCGCGGTAATCGATCATCTATTGGCGCTTGATTTTTTATATTGCACAGCCAAATGTAAACCTTCTTTTTTACGTAAATTCTAATCTTTTCAATGAATTGCTAAATTATTTAGTAATATTGCTTTGATGGAAGAGGATTACTTAAAAGGGCGTGGGGCGCAAATTAAAACCGAAAACAAGTTCTTAAAGGCGCACTATGTTGCCCAGCATATCGAGGGGCTGGATGAACCTTTGTTGGAAAATCCGCACACGCAAATTTTTCAAGAGAATGCCAGAAAGATCCTCAATCGTGTGGATAGCCCTGACTTGGGTTTTGGTTTTTCGATGAATCCTTATCAGGGCTGCGAACATGGGTGCATTTATTGCTATGCCCGCAACACGCACGAGTACTACGGCTTTAGTGCTGGGTTGGACTTTGAAAGCAAAATCATTGTAAAGAGAAATGCGCCTCAGCTTTTAGAAAAGGAATTGCTGAAGCCTACCTGGAATGCCGTTCCCGTCATGTTGAGTGGCAATACCGATTGCTACCAGCCACAAGAAAAGAAGTTTGAGATTACGCGAAAGATGCTGAAAGTGTTGGCGAACTATCGGCATCCGGTGAGTATTATTTCGAAAAACAGTTTGGTGCTGCGCGATTTAGATTTACTGCAGGATTTGGCATTCGATAATTTAGTCCACGTCTATATTTCTATTACCACCCTTGATGAAGAACTGCGAAGAGCCATGGAGCCGCGCACAGCCAGTTCTATCAAGAGATTAAAAACTGTAGAAGCGCTCGCGAAAGCCAACGTACCTGTGGGCATCATGAATGCGCCCATCATTCCGGGATTAAACCATCACGAAATACCTGATGTTTTGAAAGCAGCCGCTGCCCATGGTGCGCTCAATGCCGGCATGACGGTGGTGCGGTTGAATGGGTCCATCGGCAAAATCTTTGAAGATTGGCTTCGCAAAAATTTCCCCGACCGATTTGAAAAAGTGTGGAACCAAATATGCTCGATGCACGGTGGCAACGTAAACGATTCGAACTTTTGCAGGCGCATGAGTGGCGAGGGCAATGTTGCCGATGCGATTCACCAACTTTTCAAAGCCTCGAAGAAAAAATACTTTGCCGGCAAAACCATGCCCATTTATGATTTAACTAAGTTTAGGAAGGGAGGGAGTTTGAGTTTGTTTTAACCGAAGTTCAAATTCTGAGCGCGAGCGCGAAGAATCTGATTTGGAATTCTGTTGCGGAATCTTCAGTCGTATCTCCTAAGTGAAGATTTCAAAACACCACCACCTCCGCCCCTCTCGGATTTAACAAAAACGAATTCACCAAATTCTGAACCACGCGGTTTTCTTTGCTTGGTTTAATAAAATTGCGAGCGGATTCCAGCGAACCAATAGATTCTTCTTTCGGCACGAAGCCAAAGCCCACATAGTTGCCGTTTTCAATCAGTACCAACGATTTTTCTTCCACCATTCTTCCCTGCCCAATAATCGCTACCGATTCACCTTCTTCAAAAAATGAATCAACCGCTTTCTGCGCGCGCTTGTTGTACTTCTTGGCTGATTCCACACCTTGGCAAGCTCCTTTGCACGACCCCGATTGATGGCTGAAGCATAAACCCTTTGCCAGTTGCAAGCCGCTGTGCTTGGGGCACAGGTCATATGCTTTCACTTTTTCCCACATAAAGCTCCATGCATCGCCTTTGCTACTGAACGTAATCAAAGGCTTCGTCCCTTTGCTCACCACATTCACACAAAAACGCAAGTAACCGTTGCGGTCTTCGTAATCGTACACACCCCACTCTTCGGTTTTGTATTTCTGTGCCAGGTTGTATTTGGGCCACAATCTTCTAATCTCTTGCGATTCCAAAATCAAGGCAATCAACTCGCTGCCGGTCAGCTCGTAGGTGATATGATGAATCTCGTTTCGTATGTTAGAGCGATTCCACTCGCGTGCCTCTCCCGTAAAATGCCCCGCGATTCTTTTTTTGATATTGAGTGCCTTGCCTACATATATCACTTGCCCGCGACCATCCAAAAAATAATACACCCCTGCCTTTGCGGGCAGTCTGTCAAACTCGTCTTTTTCTAAATTGGGTGGAAGAATCGTTTCGCCCGAATTGCGCTTCAATGCTTTGGCAATGACACCAGAGTTATCGCGCTTCAATAAGATTTCAAAAATCTTGGCTGTGGCATGCGCGTCACCGCCCGCGCGGTGCCTGTCGGGAATTTTGATCGCTAAACTTTCTGCCAACCTACCCAGGCTGTACGATTCTAATCCCGGGATAATTTTTCGCGCGAGGCGAACAGTACACAATTTTTTGCTTTGAAAATTGTAACCAACAGATTCAAACTCTTTCTTCACAAAGCTGTAATCGAAATGCGCGTTGTGCGCCACAAACACACGATCTTTTAAATGCGAAAGAATCTCTTCTGCCATTTCAGAAAACTCCGGTGCCTCTGATACCATTTTTGAGGTGATGCCTGTAAGCCCTGTGATGAATTGAGGAACGCTACGGCCTGGGTTGAGTAACGTACGAAATTTTTCGGTGATGCGATAACCATCGTAATGGTAAATGGCTATTTCAGTAATGCGGTGATTATCCGCATAGCCTCCCGTGGTTTCAATATCTACAATGGCGTACATCGGCTGCTAATTTACCATTTTGTGCACGGCAAGCGCAATTGGAAAGCAAATACAATTTTTGTTTTGCTACTTTTACGTTTAACTTCAATCAAAAGGCTTTTGTTTGCAAAGAATGTAGCCTCTTTATTATGATAACTTGAAAACATGGTCAATCTATTAGTCCGTTTTTTGCTGAATGGTGGGGCTGTTTTGCTCACTGCTTATTTGCTACCCGGTGTAGACGTGACAAACTACGAAACCGCTTTGATTACTGCATTGGTTCTTTCCATCGCCAACGTCATCGTCAAACCAATTTTAATTGTACTGACAATTCCCATTACTGTTGTCACGCTTGGTCTCTTCTTATTGGTGATCAATGCCATCATTATTTTAATAGCTGATTACTTTGTACCGGGTTTCTCAGTAAATGGGTTTTGGTGGGCGCTGGCGTTCAGTCTAATTATGTCCATATTCAACAGCATCATCGATGACATTTTGAAAGATAAAAAGCAAGCATGATGCAAGAAGAAGAACCAGACGACAACGAAGAAGGCCTCTTCGAACACCACCGCATTGTGGCTGATGCCGGCCAAAGTTTGTTGCGCATCGATAAATTTTTGATGGACCGCTTGCCGAACGTGACGCGCTCCAAAATTCAAAATGGTATTCACAATGGTTTTGTAACAGTAAACGACAAAGCCATTAAACCCAACTACAAAGTGCATCCGCACGATGTGATTGTGATTTCGCTACCCGAACCGCCACGCGATAGCGATGTAAAGCCCGAAAACATTCCGCTCAATATTGTTTATGAGGACGAGCACGTATTGGTGGTCAATAAAGAACCTGGCATGGTAGTGCACCCTGCCTATCAGAACTGGAGCGGCACGTTGGTGAATGCGCTCACGTATCATTTTCAAAATCTGCCCGAGATGAAAGGCAACGAGGGCAGACCCGGATTGGTGCATCGCATTGATAAAGATACTTCTGGTTTGTTGGTGATAGCAAAAACTGAGGTGGCGATGAATTCCCTGGCAAAACAGTTCTTTGACCACTCGATCGAGCGCACCTACAATGCCATTGTGTGGGGAGTGCCCGATCCACCCAAAGGAACCATCAATGTAAATGTGGGCCGAAGTGTAAAAGACAGACGCATTACCGTTGCTTTTCCGGAAGGCGATTTTGGCCGAACTGCCATTACACACTACAAAGTTTTAAGAGACCTGCGATATGTATCGTTGGTGGAGTGCAAGCTGGAGACCGGGCGCACGCATCAGATTCGCGCACACATGAAGTTTTTGGGGCACCCGCTGTTCAATGACGCCACCTATGGAGGAAATGAAGTGTTGAAAGGCACCGTGTTCAGCAAGTACAAACAGTTTGTGGAAAACTGTTTTATAATTATCCCGCGGCAGGCGTTGCACGCCAAAACGCTTGGTTTTCTGCACCCTACCAATCAGAAATTCATGCAGTTCGATTCAGCGTTGCCCAACGACTTTAAAGCTGTGTTGGAGAAATGGGAGAATTATGTAAAGTACAACTAAAATTTGATTGATGCGCACATCCTACCTCAAACGTATTTTCCTTCCGGGTATCATTTTGCAATCTGTGTTGATCGGTGGGGGCTACGCCACCGGCCGCGAAATTGTAGAATATGGTGCAAAGTATGGCGCCAGTGGTTGGGTGTGCGGCCTCGCCATTTTTGCAGGCTTCGCACTCATGTCTGTTTTGTCAATGGAGGCTTCGCGCTTGTGGAATGTTTACGACTACAAATCATTGCTCAAGAAAATGATTGGCCCCGGGTGGGTTGCGTATGAGTTTGTGTACCTGCTGCTGGCCGTGCTCATCATTGCGGTGATGGCATCGGCTGCTGGCGAAATCCTGAACAACACGCTGGGATTTCAGCGCTGGGTAGGCATCGTGATCATCATTACGCTGGTGGGTTTTTTAAACTACAAGGGAGATGATGTGATCGCCAGATTGGAAACCATTGGCACTGTTGCGCTCTTTGTGGCATATATCCTTTTTGCAGTCATTGTTTTTTCGGCCAAGGGCTCAAATATTTTATTGGTATTGGGGAGTTGGAACACCAGTTCGCAGCCTACCCCGCCCTCATTGGGGGTATTGCTTTGGACCGGGCTTTTGTATGTCGGTTATAACCTGGCTGTATACCCGGCTGCTTTTTTTACATACCGGGGTATTCAATCCAGAAAAGAAAGCATTCAAGCAGGTGTGGTTGCCGGTGCCCTGATGACTATCCCGTGGTTTATCACCTATTTTGCGATAATGGGTTATTACCCGGATGCGGCCATTCTGTCGTCAACCGTACCTTGGTTGGAAATCCTCAAATCTTTTCACCCTTTTCTGATTGTGGTTTTCGGTATCGTAGTCGGGTGGACGTTGGTGGAAACAGCGACCGGCATGATTCACGCTTTCATCAGCAGAATTGAAGCTGAGTTGGAGGTCCGTAACAAGCACCCCATGAAAAAGATCACCAAAGCGTTGATTTCTTCAGTGACTTTGGTCGCATCGCTGCTGCTCGCCCAAGTTGGAATCATCGAGTTGGTAGCAAAAGGTTATGAGCTGATGGCGTACGCAATGATTTTGGTATTTGCGTTGCCTATCCTTTTTTATTCAAAAAGGCTCTTGGTCGATGAGGCAGCGCATGGTTGATGTATTTAAAATGTTCGTCTCAAAAGCCATCGGTCAAGTGTCAGCCGAAGTAATTTCACCCGCACAACCAATGGCTATGCTCACCTTGGCGCATGGCGCGGGCGCAGGTATGCATCATCCATTCATCATGGGCCTTGCCCAGGCACTTTGCGACAACAGCATTGCTACTCTTCGTTTTTATTTTCCTTTTATTGAAAAGAAAAGTAAACCGGCCGATGTGCCTGCGGTGGCACACCAAACGATTGCATGCGCCATTCGCAGGGCACAGCAGTTGCTTCCGAAGCTACCACTTTTTGCGGGCGGTAAGTCGTTTGGCGGGCGAATGAGCTCGCAATGGCTGGCAGTTCAGCAAAACACCAATATCAAAGGCATTATATTCTTTGGGTTTCCACTGCACCCGGCAGGCAAACCAGGCACCAACCGTGCGGATCATTTAAAACATTTGGCCTTGCCAAAGCTCTTTTTGCAGGGCTCAAAAGATGAGCTGGCACAATGGCAGTTGCTCACATCAGTAATTCGCAGCCTGCAACAGACCACACTCATTGAGCTACCCGGTGCTGACCATGCTTTCAAAAGGGGAAAAGAAGATCTGGTGCCGTTGCTGGCGCAACGAACAGCAAATTGGGTGCGGCAGGTTTTGGCTTAGCTGAAGAGCGAGTTCACTTCCAAATCGATGCGGCCGATAATGTAGGCAAAGTCTTCGATGTTCTCCACAAAATCCATGCGGTTTACGTCAATGGTCAGCAACTTACCGTGCCGATAGCTTTTGATCCATTGGTCATAATGCTCGTTGAGAGTTTTCAAATAATCAAGCTTGATGTTAAACTCATAGTCGCGGTTGCGTTTTTGTATTTGCTGCACCAACTTGGGGATGTCTGCCTTCAAATAGATCAACAGATCGGGCGGCTGCACAAAGTTCACCATCGAGTTGTAGATGTCAAGGTAACTTTGGTAGTCGCGCTCGTTGATGTGGCCGCTTTTGTGCAGGTTGGCAGCAAAAATGTGCGCGTCTTCATAGATCGTTCGGTCTTGCACAATCGGTTTTTCGCTTTCGCGGATCTGCCGAACCTGGTTGAAACGGCTGTTGAGGAAATAAATCTGCAGGTGGAAAGCCCATCGCGTCATGTCTTCATAAAAGTCGCGCAGGTAGGGGTTGTGGTCAACTGATTCATACAACGGAGTCCACCCGTAGTGTTTGGCAAGCTTTTCCGACAGGGTGGTTTTTCCGGAGCCAATATTTCCTGCAACTGCGATATGTTTTAACTTCTTCAAAAGCAATAAACTAACAATTCTTTCAATGCAAGCTACTTTTTACTTTCATATCCTCGACCAGGTGTATTTCAGAGTATCGGATTATTATGCTTGGATTGTGTACCTTTAATTGATTTAAAACTTTGTCATCAAATTTGCATCCATAGATTTTTATAACTTCAAGGTTCTTAAGGGAAATGATCTTATTGCACTCATTCGTTAGATCGATTTCATTAAAGCTTACGTCAAGGTTTTTTAGCTGACTTAGCTTTGTTATGCTGTCCGGCAAATGACTAATCCCAAGGCGAGAAACATTTAGCTTTTTTAGTTCTTTAAAATCAGTTATTTCATCCGGCAAAGAGACTAGTTTAATTGTGTTCTCAAAGCTACAAGCATAGTCGCTTGCACCATTTATCCTCGAAAATACCGCCCAATTGTTTTGATTAACAGGTACTTGAACTGTTAGATCGGTAATATTCTTGCAAACTAATATTCGTTTAAAATCAGTTTTAAATGATTCTACATTATCAATATTTAAGATCATTTTTTCCATGCAAGGGCTTTGATGCGTCATTGTATTTTTTTCAGTAAAATAGAGAAGCACAAATACTAATAAGATATTCATAGTTGATAACTAAACATTATTGGGCTAACAACCATAGTCAGCAGTATTCTTTGGTATGCTGCCTGAACAAGTTCCCCTTGAAAAGGCCGCGCCAGGCGGAAGATATTCTAGAATGAGGCTTTTAAATTTTATCTCAATTGCAATTGAATTAGGTGCTAATTGCCCAGAATTCAATAAAGAAGCTATTTCGTCTCTTGCCCTATTAAAAGCATTTGTGAAGGCATCTGATGCCTCAAATCGGTCTTTGAGGTTATAACTCGGTATTTCAATGCATGAGACCCCGAACTCAATATTGATTACCGTATTATTGGCAAAATTAATCGCTGTTAAACCAAGCCCACTCACTTCAGCAGTAAACGAATTGCCTACCTGTTTGAAAGTTATAGAACTACAAAGCTTTCCAACACTTTGATCAACTCCATATCCCGGCATTGACGGAGACTGATCCACTATACCCCCCCCAACCCCCGGAACATCACTCGTAAGCATTTGCTCATTGTATGAGTTGGCATCAATTGTGAATGCACAAAAAGTGTATGTATCTGTTCCTTTGTAATATGTGTTGCCGCCAACTTCTATAAAATAGGGTAAAGAAACAGAATAGCAGGTCAGCCGATTCGATCGACCTTTATTGCGTCCGTCAATAAACCCTTTAGCTATTCCGTTTTCAAAAATGATACCCCCCTTGAGTAGCCCTGTACCGTAGTTGTAATATAATTCGATGACACTGCTATTTTGGAACGCAATAGTAATGACCTCACTCGCGACAAAAACGTTTCCCTTTGAGTAAAGAATCAACGATTTTTTTATCACAGTATTCAAATATCCACTTCTTTTTTCAGCTCCATCAAGAAAAACACGCGCCTTAATTTGAGCACCTCCGTCCGAAACTAGCTGATAATGGGTTGCATTCCCGTCTCTCAACGGTGAATCCCACTTAACAAACTCTCCAGAATAAGACTTTCTAAGTCGAGCCATATTCATCAAAGCAGGCTGAGCGCTAAACCAAGTTCTATCAGCGCTGAGTTTTTCGTAAACGTACTCTTGCTGGCTACAGGCTGATATTAACAGCGTTAGCAATACTGAATGTAAGAATCTCATCGTTTAGTTGTTTTTATTAGGTCGAAGATACTTTTTTCTATCTAAGTAAGCTACAGATTTTTAATTTTGCCAACACGTATGAAGTTCTTTTTAAAAAAACAAACCCGTTTTCGTAGAGACTTATCAATTCCAGCGTTTTTGATACTAAGTGTATTAATATGTTGTGAAAATAGAGATCGCCAATGTATTCTTGATAACTCCGGCAACAACAGTGTAAAGGTCAATTTTCAATCCCTTGAAGATTCTCTCTTTACCTTTGCCACCAAACAGGAGCTTGTGGATTTTTTCTCTCGGCATGTCGCTTTGCGCGATGTGTTTTTCAACCGACAAGGCTACCCAACGGACTCTGCCTTTATCAACCAATTGTATCAACGATTTCACAACCCATCGTTCGATACGTTAAGGATGGAGACCAAGCGCATTTTCGGCAACGGTGACGAACTGAAAAGAGAATTTGAAACTGCATTTGCCAACATACGCTATTACTACCCGGATTTTCCGATACCAAAAATACAAACCGTGATCACCGGGCTGGAGAGCGACCTGTTTGTGAGCGATTCGTTGATAATGGTAGGGCTCGATTTCTATTTGGGCCGAGATGCAAAATATAAACCCAACATGTACGAGTACATGCAGCGGAGGTACCACAAAGCTTTCGTGGTGCCCAGCGCGATGTTGCTTTACGGAATTGAAAATTCGGTAGACGATGCGGATAAATCTGTTTTGGCCGATATGATTGCCTACGGCAAGGCCTACTATTTTGCCAAACATATGATGCCCTGCGTGCCCGACAGCGTATTCATAGGCTATACGCAGGCAGAAATTGAAGGCGCGCGAGAGAACCAAGATATCATTTGGAAGCGTTTGGTAGATGACGAGGTATTTTTCAACACAAGCCGGTTGCTAAAGCAAAAGTACATCAGCGAGCGTCCAAAAACGCTGGAAGTCAGTGACCAGTGCCCCGGCCGAATCGGCATGTGGGTAGGTTGGCAAATCGTGAAAGAATTTATGACTAAAAATGCAGAAACTACCCTTCCGGAGCTGATGCGCACGGGTGATGCACAACACATTTTCAAAGCATCAAAATATAAACCAATATAGTTGGCTTGAAGATTGCAAATGACGACACAAACCAAATCGAATGAAACACATCATAGTTTTTTTGGCAATCACAGCGCTTTGGGCTGACGGCTTTTCGCAGGGAAAGCCAAAGCCGATTGTGATGGTAAACGGACAAATCGTGAAAGACACCACAACCCTCGGCAATTTTGACCGAATCGACTACGTGCAGGGCAGAAAAGGTGTTGAACTTTTTGGCCCAAAGGGCGCCCAAGGGGTAATCATTATTCAGGCCGATGGCAAAATCCCACTGTATGGAGAGGTGACATCTTCAACAGGGAAGAGAATAAAGGGCGCGGAGATAATATCAGCAGATGGAAAAGTTTTAGCTACCACCAATGATTGCGGGACATTTTTTTTACCTTGTGTTGCGATTGGTGAAACGGTAACTGTTCAGAAAAAAGGCTACATCGGGCAGTCATGGGTGACACAACAAAGCGAATGGAAAGTTAAATTAAAAAGAAAAATGAAATGAAAAAGTTATTGATAGGCGTGATGTGGTTGGGTTTGACAGCCGCGGCTTTGTTCGTACTGCATTCGTGCACAAAAGATGATCCGGCCAACCCGAATGATTATGTAAACTCATGGATATTAGAAAACATGAAAGAAGCATACTACTGGACTGACAAAATCCCCACATCGCCCAACAAGGCATTAGAACCCGATCCATTTTTCAAATCGCTCCTCAACAAACCTGATGATCGCTTTTCATGGATTCAGGAAAACTATCAAGAGTTGTTGAAAACACTTCAAGGCGTCAATAAAGAAGCAGGTTATGAGTTTGCATTGTACTATTCAGACAATACGCAGGTGAATGTAATGGCGCAAGTCCTGTATGTGAAAAAACAATCGCCTGCCGAATTGGCTGGGTTAAAGCGCGGTGATTTGATCGATCAAATCAACGGAACCCAACTGGCGGTAAGCAACTATCAAACATTACTTCAGCAAATCAGCGAAACCCATACTATTACATACCGTCCCTATAATTTTGTTTCTAACACAACGGGGGCAGCAAAAACCATATCGCTCACCACTGTTGAGTATGCAGAAAATCCAAACTACCTCGACAAGGTGATTACGGTGAATAACCGTAAAATCGGATACTTCGTTTACACCTTGTTTTCCACCGGGCCCACATCCACCAGCACACAATACAATACTGAAATGGATGCCGTTTTTGAACGATTCAAATCCGCAGGCATTACAGACCTAGTTGTTGATCTGCGCTTCAACAGTGGTGGAGCCGAAACTGCTACTGTTAACTTAGCCTCATTGATTGGCAAAGGTGTGGACAATACCAAAGTATTTGCAAAGCGCCAGTACAACGCCAACGTTACGCAGCAAATACTGAATGACCCGGATTTAGGATCTTCCTTTCTGTCGACCAAATTCACCAACAAGAGCCAAAATGTGGGAAACCTTTTGCGCAACAACAGGGTGTATATCTTAACGGGTCCTCGCACAGCCTCAGCCAGCGAATTGCTCATCAATGGTTTAAGACCTTTTATGGATGTGTACCTGATCGGCAGCAAAACCCTTGGCAAGAATGTCGGCTCGGTTTCCATCTATGAACAAAACAACCCGAAAAATACGTGGGGCATGCAGCCTATTGTGGTGAAGTCGTTCAACAGTTTGGATCAATCCAATTATGGTAACGGCTTTACGCCAAACCAAACAGATGCAGACAACGGGGCGCAGCTTCCACTGGGCGATACCAGCGAGCGGTTGCTGAGCCTTGCAATCAGTCATATTACTTCCAGTGGCAGGGTAGCACCCCAAACAGAAGTACTCGGGGCCCTGGTGGCTCATTCTTTTGATGTCAAAAAGCGCAATAGCGACCTGGTAATCGGGTCAAAAATTTTGGATTAACCTTCCAACCTTTTTCAAAACTGCTGTGACTAAGTCAATATGAAATACATTATATTGATTGGGCTGGTGGCTTTGATGTTAAGCTGCAACCAAGAAGAAGCAACCAAAAATGAAAAAGGCTGTAGCACCCTTGCCGTGGTGCGTGACTTACGTGGCCTGGACGGCTGTAGCTTTGTATTTGAGTTGGCCGATGGCAAAAAACTTGAGCCGTTGCTTTCACATTGTGTGTTGCCCCCCATCGACTCAGAGCCTCAAAAAGACCCCTTGTCAGATTTTGAGTTTGCTGACGGCAAGCAAGTGAGAATCGGGTATGAGGTATTGGAAAACCAGATAAGTATCTGCATGGCGGGCACCATTGTAAAGATCAGCTGCATTGAAGAAGTAGCGGCTCCAAAAGACTGATGGTTACTTTTCGGCTAGCATGGCCAAAATGTCGTCAACGTATTCGCGGGAGTTACTGAGCCTTGGCACCTTGTTTTGCCCACCGAGTTTACCGCGCTTTTTCATCCAATTGTAGAACGTGCCCTCTTGTACGCTGTGCACCAGCGGTGCAATCAGCGCAATATCGCGCGCACGTTTGGCATCATAATCTGAATTGATACTGCGCAAAGTATCGTCCAACACATTCACAAACTTCGGCATATCTGCCGGCTTCGATTTGAATTCGATGATCCATTCATGCCCGCCTCTCTTTGATTTGTCCAGGAAGATCGGAGCGGCCGTAAAGTTATCAATCACGGCACCTGTTTGGTCGCAGGCGGCAGTGATGGCTGTTTCTGCATTCTCAATGATTACCTCTTCGCCAAATGCATTGATAAAGTGCTTGGTACGACCAGAGATTTTGATTTTATAGGGAGAAATGCTTGTAAACTTCACAGTGTCCCCGATGCTGTATCGCCATAATCCTGCGTTGGTGGTAATCACCATGGCATAGTTCTTTCCCAATTCCACATCTTGCAAACCAATGGCATCGGGATAGTCTTTGCCGATTTCCTCTATCGGGATGAACTCGTAAAAAACGCCATAGTCCAACATCAGCAACAACTCTTCGGAACCTCTCTCTGCCTGAATGCCAAAAAATCCCTCGCTGGCGTTGTAGGTCTCCCAATATTTCATTTGCTCGGATGGTATGAGCGTTTTGAAAAGCTTCTTATAAGGTGTAAATGAGACGGCACCATGAAAAAACACTTCAAGGTTGGGCCAGATCTCCAGCACGGATTGCTTCTTTTCCATTTGCAGTATGTACTGAAGTAAAAGCACTGTCCATGTGGGTACACCGGCAATCTGTGTGACGTCTACCTTGATGGTTTCTTTCGCAAGTTTATCGATTTTCTCCTCCCAGTTGTCCATTAAAGCTACTTCCAAGCTTGGCGTGCGGATGAACTCCGCCCAGGGGGGCAGGTTTTGCATGATTACCGCAGACACATCACCATAATTGGATGAGTTGGTAGGGTCAAATTCGTTTATGCGATAGCTGCCGCCTATGGCCAATCCTTTACCGCTGAATATTTTTGTGTCCGGATAGTTGTTGATGAAAATGGACAGCAGATCTTTACCGCCTTTGAAGTGACATTCTTCCAAAGCCTCTTTTGTTACCGGAATGAACTTGCTCCTGGCGTTGGTGGTACCGCTCGACTTGGCAAACCATTTTACTTCACTTGGCCACAACACGTTTTGTTCGCCATGCAGCAGCCGTTCGATGTACGGAAACAGTTGCTCATACGTGTGGATCGGTACTCGCTTTTTGAAGTCCTCATAGTTCAACAAATCGTCAAAGGCATATTTCTGACCGAATTCGCCATAGCGCCCCGTGGCCAGCAACTTCTTCAACACTTCATCTTGCACGTCATGGGGATATTTCATGAAGAGCTCCATCTGGTGGATTCGCTTCTTCATCACCCAAGAAAGGATGGAGTTGAGTATTTGCATTAGGTTTAGCCTTCAAAATTAGGGTTTGCACGCAAGGCGGGCAAGGGGGTGTAAGTAAAACGTTAAAAATTCATTCGATGCTGTCATGCGCCAGCCCCTTGGTAAAGTAGATGAATATGTTGCGCCCATACACCACAAACCCCAGCGACTGGGCCACCAACAGCACCACATCACCCGCATAGAGCGAATAGGCAACCACCAGCAGCGAAGCCACAGCACTGATCATCCAAAATCCAAGGGGCAACAGCGACTCATGGGCCCGTTCGGAATAAAACCATTGGTACAGGTAGCGGCAATTCAGCAGCAACTGCCCCGCCACACCCAGTAAGATCAATGGGTGGAGTGAATCAAGCAATTGAAAGCCGGTGCTCGCGCGCACCTGCAAGAAAATCACCAGAGGCGGAATCGACAATATAAATCCCCGCACGGACCATGGCAGTATGCGCCAGGCCTTCTTGAGCTGCAGATTTCTGACGTAAATATAGAATGAGATGCTCTGCCCAGTGAGGATCACGGCATCGTGCCTAAGCAGGCCATACACCAAAAACAATGCTGAACCGCATAGGCTGAATACCCAGAACAATGTGGGCGATACAACTCTGCCCTGCTTTTCTGACAAATACCATTGCACTGCCGAACGGGCACCAAACAAAGCCTGTGCAAAAAAGCCTAATACCAAAAGCCAAGAGAAGCCCATTCATACATTTTCAATGCAAAGTACGCAAAGAATTTACGGAGCTACCCAATGGCTACAATTGTTTATCTACTCGTCATCACCGCCATTCTTCAAAATGCTCAGCAGAAAATAAGCGCCTTTGGTAACGATTTGCTTGGATGCATCGCCTGCCGGAATGGTGACCTGGGTAAATCCGTTTTCGGTGGCGCCTTTTTCAATTTGCACCAACTCAAACACCATCGGCTGTTTTTCTACAAACACAAAATGTAAGCCCTCAAACAACAAAACGGCATCCGCAGGCAGCGCCTGCACGGTCGACTTGTCTGTTTCGATGCGGGCACTAAAAAATAACCCCGGTATCAGTTGAGGATCCTCGCGTTTTAAGTGGCAATGTACACGCACCGTTCGCTCAGGCGTAATCTCTTTTCCGATGAGATAAACATCTGCTTCGCGTTCTGATTCCTCGTTGGCAAGCTGCAACAACACTCGTTGGCCCACTTTAAGTCGGGGCAGGTCTTTTTCAAAAACCTGCACTTCTGCATGCAAGTGCTCTGTGTCAACGATGCGGAACATCGTGGCGCTGGGGCTTACGTACATTCCCAGGTTGATGTTCAACTGACTGACATAACCGGATATTGGCGAAGGGATTGCCACCGTGCTTCGCATGTTTCCGTTGGCAAGCGCATTTGGATCGATGTTCACCAATTCCAGCTTGGCTTTTAAGCCCATCAGTCTGGCGCGTGTTGAATGGTAATTTGATTTGGCCATTTGCAAATCTTTGGCTGCGCTCACTTTCTCTTTCGACAGTTCTTCCTGGCGTTGATATTCGAGCTCTAAATACTCCAATTGGTTTTTGGTTATCAGGTAATCTTCCTGGAGTTGGATGTAATCAGGATGCTCCAGTTCCACAATGGTCTGTCCTTTCTTCACCCGCATGCCCTGCAGCAACTCTGTTTTCTTGACAAAACCGCCAAGCGGTGCAGAGATTGAGACCAGATTTTGGGGAGGCACATCAAGCATGCCGTTTGCTTTGATCACCCCGCTGATGACGCGAATAGCAGGTTTACCCAACTCAATACCCAGTCGCTTAAACTGCTCTTCAGTAACCTTCACTTCAGCATCAGCGGTGGGTACTTCCGTGGGTATGTTGGCAGGCTGCTGCTTGGCACAAGCCAGCAACAAGCATGGCACAATAACGATCAAAATAGTTCTCATAAGCATCATTCATTTAATACATCAGCACATCACAATTTCGAAACAATCATTCATGTGAAGCCGTTGTTGTATGAGATAAATCTTTTTCAAAATAGGTATACAAAACAGGCAGCAAAATCAACGTGAGCAGCGTGGCCGTAACAAGTCCGCCAATCACCACCGTAGCCAGGGGGCGCTGTACTTCTGCCCCCGATCCGTGTGACAGTGCCATCGGCAAAAAGCCCAATGATGCCACCAGAGATGTCATGAGTACAGGGCGTAATCGTACCTCTGTGCCTTTTTTCACAATTTCGATCAGCGTAAGGCCGCCCTGGTTTTTCAGGCGATTGAATTCACCAATCAGTACAATACCATTGAGTACGGCTACGCCAAACAACGCAATAAAACCAACACCAGCCGAAATGCTAAAGGGCATACCTAACAGCCACAATGCAAACACACCACCGATTGCCGAAAGTGGGATGGCGGTAAAGATCAAAAGCCCTTGTTTGAGCGAGTGAAAAGTAAGGTACAACAAAATGAAGATGAGCAATAAGGCCACCGGCACAGCCACCATCAAACGTTGCTTGGCTTCTTCCAGATTTTTGAACGAACCGCCATACTTCACATAGTAGCCCGGCTCGAACTTTACTTCTTGCTGGATTTTGTCTTTCATTTCACGCACGATGCTCTCCACATCGCGGCCACGCACGTTAAAGCCTACCGCAATTCTGCGTTTGGCGTCATCGCGCTGTATCTGGTTTGCGCCTTCTTTGAGTTCGATGTGGGCAAGTTGCTCCAGCGGTACTTGTTTTCCGCTTTGTGTGGTAATGTAAAGGGCTCTCAGGTTATCGATGCTCTGCCTGTCTTGTGATTGAAGGCGTACAACCAAATCAAATCTCTTTTCATTTTCGTAGACCACACCGGCTGCCTCACCTGCAAATCCGGCACGCAACACACGGTTTACCTCCTCCACACTCAAACCGAATTGCGCAAGCTTGACGCGATCGAAGGTGACCATGTATTGCGGAAGCCCGCTGATGGGTTCGATGTACACATCCTGCGCGCCTTCTACCATTCTGGCGATTTTACCGACTTGGCCTGCATAGTTGGCAAGCAACTGCAAATCTTCACCATATATTTTCAGCACCACATCCTGCCGTGCACCGGTCATCAATTCGTTGAAGCGCATCTGAATGGGCTGCTGGAAACCAAACCATACGCCTGGCATCTGTTCGTTGAGTTTGGCAGCCATTTTCTCGGCCAGTTCATCGCGTGTTGTTGCGCTCGTCCACTCATCCCGGTCTTTCAATACCACCAACAAGTCTGCATTTTCAATCGGCATCGGATCAGTAGGTATTTCAGAAGTGCCAATCTTGCCAATCACCCGTTTTGCTTCAGGAAAATTGGCCAGCAATACCCGTGCACTTTTCTGCACGGTCTCTGTCATTTGTGATAGCGAACTGCCGGTGAGTATACGGGTTTCTACAGCAAAGTCACCTTCATCCAGTGTGGGGATGAACTCTCCACCCAACCGAAAAAACACAGCAAGGCTTAACAGGAAAACAACGAATGACGAAACAACGATGAATGCCCTGAAGCGCAGACCCAAGGCCAGCGCTGGCTCATAGATTCGATGGATCGCGCGAATGAACTTATCCGAAATAGTTTCTTTGGGCAGTGGGTTCTTGCTCAGAACCAGTGCAGACATCATGGGTACGTAAGTGAGCGACAATACCAAAGCTCCGAGTATGGCAAATGAAACCGTTTGTGCCATGGGTCGAAACATCTTGCCTTCTATGCCCACCAGCGCCAGAATGGGGATATACACGATCAGGATGATGATCTCACCAAAAGCAGCACTGCTTCGGATGCGCGTGGCAGACTCAAACACTTCCTCATCCATTTCTTTTTGCGAAAGCCGGTAAGTGATATTGCGTATCTGCAAATGGTGCATGGTTGCCTCTACAATAATCACGGCCCCATCCACAATCAAACCGAAGTCGATGGCACCTAAACTCATCAGGTTGCCCGATACGCCAAAAGAATTCATCAGGCCAACGGCAAAAAGCATGGCCAGCGGAATCACCGAAGCTACAATCAACCCTGCACGCAGGTTACCCAATAACAACACCAACACAAAAATCACGATCAGCGCTCCCTCAGCCAGATTTCTGGCAACAGTATCGATGGCGTTGTTAACAAGTTTTGTTCTGTCCAGGTAAGGTATGATTTCAACACCCTCTGGTAAAGTATTTTTGATTTGCTCAATGCGCTCTTTCACCTTTTCGATGACAAAAGATGAGTTGGCACCTTTTAGCATCAGCACCACTGACCCTACCACTTCTCCATCATCGTTGTATGTAATGGCACCATAGCGTATGGCATGACCAAATTGTACAGTAGCCACATCGCGTATGAGCACCGGCAAGCCCTGATCAGTATTTTTGACAACGATCTTTTCGATGTCCTCCAACCCATTCACTAAACCTTCGCTGCGGATGAAATAGGCAAAAGGCTTTTTGTCAATGTAAGCACCGCCCGTATTCTGGTTGTTCTTTTCAAGTGCTTGAAAAATCTCGTTGATGCTTATGTTCATGCTGCGCAGCTTTTCCGGGCTTAGAGCGATCTCATATTGTTTTAAGTAGCCGCCCCAGCTGCTCACATCAGCTACCCCCTCGGTGCCCAGCAGTTGCCTGCGAACAATCCAATCTTGTACCGTGCGCAGTTCCATAGCTGTGTATTTCGACTCATAACCTTTTTTGGGGCGCAGCACGTACTGGTAGATTTCACTCAAACCGGTTGACACCGGTGCCAGCTCAGGGCTCCCAGCGCCTTTCGGAATCGCCTCTTTCGCTTTGGCGAGGCGCTCATTTACTTGCTGGCGCGCCCAGTACACATCGGTGCTTTCGGTAAACACAATGGTAACTACCGATAATCCAAACCGCGAAAACGAACGCATTTCGGTAATGCCGGGTATAGTGGCCATGGTTTGCTCTACCGGGAAAGTGACCAGGCGCTCGATTTCGGGTGCAGCCAGCGAAGGAGACACTGTGAGTATCTGCACCTGGTTATTGGTGATATCAGGCACCGCATCGATGGGCAGCTGCTTCAGCGAGTATCCGCCCCAAACCACTAGCCCGATGGTGAGCATGCCAATGATTAATTTGTTCTTTATCGAAAAAGAGATGAGGCTGTTAAGCATGTATAAGATTTAAGATGCAAGATTTAAGATTCCAGATTACTTAGCTTTTGCTGGAGCAGTCTGTGATCCTGACGATATCAGGGCTCGAACCTAAATTTTTGGAGGCTGAAAAATATCGCTGAGTTGCGATTCGAAAAATGCCTCGCGGTAGGGAGACAAGTGGCTCACATGAGTGAACGTATTGTTCTCTTGAAATGAAATTCTTGCAACGGGAATGGCAACCACCTGGGTAGCAAACTCGTGGCCGGGCACTTTAAATGGTAGTTGATGATCACGGTCATCATGCGCTTCATCAGTTTTATAGTGCATGGCCAGAAACTCGAAGAAGGTCAGATCACTTACTAATGATCTGTGCTCGGCATAGTGCTCAAACAACAAAGGCAACCGCAACGCTTCATGAAATTCTGTGGTAGAGCAGAGATACATGAAGAGGAATGCGGATGCTACAAAGCGTTTCACGAAGTAAAGATAGGAAAGAATTTTTGATCGGTGACGATAGATTTGGGACTTGAGATATTAGATTTGACATTTATGGTATTAGATTTGAGCGAGTGGCACGTGTTCCGATAATATCGGGAGGTTCAAATCTTTTGTTTGACACAATGAACAGGTATTTATTCGGTTTATGTTCATTTATTTTTTTTGCTGATTGCCTTTGCGCCCAGACAGACTCCACCAAATTGCTGGACCAAGTAATCGTTAAAGCGTTTGCCTATGAAAAGCCACTGCAACAAGTTGCCGCCTCCGTGGCTGTAGTCGGAAGAAAAGACCTGGAACGATTTACCAACATTTCATTTTTACCGGCATTGAATACCGTGCCGGGCGTCCGCATGGAAGAGCGCTCGCCAGGCAGTTTTCGGTTGTCCATACGCGGCAGTTCGCTGCGTTCGCCCTTTGGAATTCGCAATGTAAAATTTTACTGGAATGGTTTGCCCCTTACCGATGGAGGAGGAAACACCTATCTCAATTTGCTCGACTTTAGTGCAGTCAGACAAATGGAAGTAATCAAAGGGCCCGGGGGCAGTTTGTATGGTGCGGGCATGGGAGGCGTTTTGTTGTTGACCCCACCAGCCCTCGCTGGCAACGAAGTACAGTTGACTGCCACAGCCGGCAGTTACGGGTTGCAGCGCTATCAACTCAATGCAACAACATCAATCGGCAATACAAAAGCAAACATCCAATACGCACGGCAGCAATCGGATGGCTATCGACAGCAAACAGCCCTGAGACGCGATGCCCTTAATCTGAATCTTCAGTTTTCGTTGACAGGTCGTTCCGTTTTACGATGGACTAATTTCTACAGTGATTTATATTACCAAACACCGGGCGGCTTAACCAAAGCACAATATGAACAAGACCCGCGGCAAGCGAGATCGGCAACACCATCTTTGCCGGGTGCAATAGAGCAACAAGCAGCAGTTTATAACAAAACATTTTATTCCGGTTTGATGCTTGATCACGAATGGAACACTGCATGGTTCACAACCGCAGGGGTTTTTGGATCTGCTACTGATTTTAAAAATCCGGCCATCAACAACTATGAAGTGCGAAAAGAAATCAATTGGGGGGCGCGAGTGGAAAATCAATACCACTATGCAGGTTTGGTGAAGGCGGATTTCACTTTTGGCGGGGAATTTCAGTTTTTCAATTCCTCCATCAAAAACTATCAAAACCTGCAAGGCTTTGCAGGAGATCTGCAATTCAGCGATGAGCTCACATCATCATCTGCACTGCTATTTGCACAGGGCGAAATTTCTTTACCGGCAGATATTTTGTTGACCCTAGGCGCAAGCGGTAATGTTTTAACCTATCAGTTTGCACGCAACTCCATTACACCAGCCATAGAACAGGTGCGCAATTTTGATCCAGTGCTGATTCCGCGGGCTGCACTGCTCAAGAATTTCAATGAGCATGTTGCCGCTCATGCCAGCATCAGTAAAGGCTTTTCACCGCCTACACTTGCAGAGGTGCGACCCTCAACCAATAACTATAACGACAGCCTGAGGGCGGAAACTGGAATTAATTATGAAATTGGGGTTAGGGGCACATTCTTAAAATATTTTTCGTTTGATGTGGCATTGTATTCGCTGCAGTTAGACGAAACCATAGTGGTGAGGCAAATCAACAGCGCAGATTATTTTGTCAATGCGGGAAGTACTTCGCAGTTAGGGGCAGAATTGATGTTGGGTTATGCCCGGCAATTTCAGACTGTGGGTTTAAAAATTTGGAGTAGTTACACGCGCAATGCATTTACGTTCAACCGCTACTTTAAAAATCAGCAAGATTTTTCATACAAATACTTACCAGGAGTAGCGCCTCACGTACTTGTGACCGGGGTTGACATTAAAATGAAAAATGGTTTCTATGCCGACATCACGTCAAACTACACAGATGCCATACCGTTGAACGATTCGAACTCCGACTTTGCCCCGGGGTACTTTGTGGTGGGCGCACGATTAGGATTTGCTTTAACCCTCAAAAAGAACCCAATCGATTTTTGGATTGCGGTTGACAATGCCACCGATCAACAGTACAGTCTGGGAAACGACTTAAATGCCAATAGCGGACGATACTACAATGCTGCCCCCGGCAGAAACTATGCGTTGGGTGTGAGCTTGAAGCGTGTGGATTTCTAAAAGAAAGCAAAGTTATTTTTGTTCCTTTGCAGCATGATCAACCTGATAATCAAAACATTTAAGCGCTATGCGTGGTTCAAGCGTTTCAACGCCAAGGTGACGTACGAGCTATTGGCAAAATTTGTGCCTGCTGAAGACTGGCACTTCATGAACTATGGATATGAGCCCAATGCCGATGAAGCACCATTGCACTTAAACGAGCAGGTACTACAGCCTTACCCCTTGCAGATGTACCATTACTTGGCCACCAAAACGGCACTTGCCACCAAGGACGTGCTTGAAGTGGGCAGCGGGCGCGGAGGTGGTGCGCGTTACCTTGCCAACGCCATGAACCCAAATTCATATCTGGGAATAGATCTGGCACAGAGCGCAGTCGATTTGGCCAACAAACTACACCGGCAATCTAATCTGAAATTCATACAGGGAAGCGCTGAAGAAATACCATTGCCGGATAACAGTCTGGACGTAGTAATCAACGTAGAGTCCAGCCATTGTTATGGTAACGTAGATCAATTTTTAAGCGAGGTAAAGCGGGTGCTGAGGCTTGGTGGCTATCTCTTGTTGGTCGATTTTCGCAATGAGGTAAAAAATATGGAACTGTTTCAAAGGCAAATCAGAAACAGCGGATTGAAGTTGGTGCAAGAAGAGAACATCAGTAAAAATGTAATTGCTGCCATTGAAGCAGAAAATCCCGCAAAGGTGAAACGAATTGAAGAGCTGATACCGAAGCGCTGGCAGAAATTATTTTCAGATTTTGCCGGAGTGGTGGGATCAAGATTTTACAACACGCTGAAAAATGGAACGCGCGTTTATTATCGCTTTGTGCTGCAAAAGGTATAGTATTTGAGGACAAAAGATGCGGGTTTAAAAACACCCGCATCTATTATAAAAAACTGTCAAGTATGAGCACTGCTCAAAAATAGTTTTTGAAGGAATCTTTTGAGGATTTGCGCGTTATACAGGGCAGGTTTTAAAACCCCTACTCAATGGGAGCCTGGGATAAAAATTCAACGCTGCAGAACGGACAAAGACACTGGAAATTCCCGCAAGGTAATTTTGAGATGAGTTCTAAGAGTTTTTCCATTTGATGGTGCAACCGATTGCCTTCACCTTGGTGACGGGCACGGCTTTACCAGTCAGCAGCGCATCCACTGCGTCTTCCACATACCTTTTGGTCACAGCCTTTTCATTCTTTGCGTTATCGTCAATGGCACCGATGTACTGCACCTTCAAGGTTTTATCCAGTACGAAAACGTGGGGAGTATTGGTGGCGCCAAATGCAGTGGCCACACTTTGAGTCTCGTCTACCAAATACGGAAATGAGTAGTTCTTACGTTTTGCCAGTTTGACCATCTCGTCAAATGAATCTCCGCTTGATTTACCGGGGGCATTTGGATTGATGGCGATGACATGAAAACCCTGGGGCGCATATTTATTGTTTAGTGCGATGATCCGCTCGTTATATGCTTTTGAGTACGGGCAAGTATTACAATCAAAAATCACGATGTAGCCTTTCGCTTCTCTGTAATCACCCAGCGACACCATTTTGCCATCTACATTTTTCAGTTTGAAGTCAGCAGCGGTGTCACCTATATCATATCCACTGATAATGGGCGCACCGGCCCAATGCAAAACCAATAGTACCAAAAGAATCAATGCACGTTTCATATTATTGAGTTTAGTTATTTTACTGATTCAATGAGCTTTTCAAGTTGGCTCTCGCCCACTTCGCCCTGCACAAACTGCCTTTTGTTCGTTTTAGAATTGATCACCAAAGTAGCAGGCAGCGCGCCTGACCACCGTTTCTCAATCTTATCAATCCAACTGTTGGGATTATCAGCCGTCAGAAACAGCACTTTCGATCGTAGTTTTTTCCGCGCAATAAAACGCTCCACTTTGGCAATGTCCTCATCCAAATCGTAATCCATGCTTACCAGCAACACAGTTAGATCGTTATTTTCCCGATTTAGTTTTTCAAACAACGGAAGCTCGTGGATGCAGGGCGCGCACCAGGTCGCCCAAAAGTTCACTACCAATATTTTTTCAGATTTTTCAGCTAGTTGCCTTTGGAATTGCCGCAACGTGGTGGGCTCTGCCTTTTGAGCAAACGAAATCCCAGCCATGGAAAGCAGGCTGCACAGCACGCATATCGACACATGTTCTTTCATCGGAATCAGCACAAAACTAGCTAATTTTTGCAGGATGCCCGATCAGTAAGTTGCATGAAAGATTTACCCCTAAATATGTAACTTTCAATGAGTTGGCTTCAACACGTTTTGTACAAAAAAAGTAATCCACAAAAATGAACACTTATCAACATAACCAAATGATTAACTTATAAGTAGTTCATTATCAACTTATTGTATGCTATTTAATCAATGATTTGTTTGTGGATAAATGTGGAAAGCCCAAATTAGTATTACTTTCAAAAATGAAAATCAGTCAAAATGCTAATGACCTAATTTTCAGCAAAATAGAACTTGATAGCTTGTGTTTTTTTACAGCACAAAGGCTCCCATTTTGATCGCAAATCTGGTTGATTTCAAACCTTGCGAATTGCATCAACTCCACCGCACCGGCTCAACTTTTTCCGCCATTGAAGAGCGGGCGCCAATCAATTGTTGGCCTACACAAAAAACAGTGCGAATTCCGGGCATTGCCGAGTAGGCCCGGGGTGGTATGCATGCCGTATTCATGTCACTCGCACACCCGGAAAAATCACGATTGATGGTGCGGCCGTCATAGGGATCAGGCGGCATGAGAAGCTTGTGCTTCGCCCTGACCGGTTAACAGTGACGCTTGCTTACCGCGCACGTGAATTTCGTGCCAACGCGAATAATCTTTGAGTAGGATGCAATCGTTGAGCAGCGCATCTCCCCTGAGTATCGAAATTACTTTTTGTTGATCGAAAGATTGCCAGAATATTTGCCGCTCTTCGTCCGGCAGGGCAGATACACGCACGTATTCGATTCCTCTATAATACTCAACGGGCACTTCCATAGATTGACAGGTCATGTGCATGTATCGCAGTGTGCCGCACATTGTAACCTGTTGTGAGAAAATTATGGCCGGCTGCTGGTGGTGTTCGATCGTGTGAGGGCAAATCCAAAAATGCTGCGCGCTCCGGTGATTTGTTTGGATCGCAAACAAATGAAAATGACTACTTTCGCTCAAAATCGTAACCACGATGCCGGCTTCATTGCCGGCTTTTAACATTATTTCTTATGCAAAAAACTGCGATGCTCCGACTGCAGCGTTCTAAATTTTCTTTGGCACATGGCACTATTTACCTGAATTGCGCTTACATGTCGCCTTTGCTTAAAAGCGTTGAAAAAGCAGGCATCAACGGCATGCTGCGCAAACAAAATCCGTTTGATGTTTCGGTTGCTGATTTTTTTACCGATACCGAAACACTGCGAAGCGAATATGCCTCACTGATTGGTGTGAAAGACCCCAAGCGAATTGTTGTAATTCCTTCAGTATCGTATGGCATGGCTACGGTAGCGAAGAACGTGCGCATATCAGCAGGAGAAAACATCGTGGTGGCTGGTGAACAGTTTCCAAGCAACTACTACCCGTGGCAGAAGTTGTGTGAAGAGCGCGCTGGGCGGGTGAAAGTTGTGACTGCGCCAGAGGTGCCGGCACGCGGGCAAGTGTGGAACGAATTGATTCTGGATGCGATTGACACCAAAACCAAGGTGGTGGCGCTCGGCCATGTACACTGGGCAGATGGCACCAGGTTTCAACTCGAGCAAATTCGCCAACGCACGCGCGAGGTAGGGGCGTTGTTGGTGATTGACGGCACACAATCGGTGGGGGCACTCCCGTTTGATGTATCCACCATTCAACCCGATGCACTGATTTGCGGTGGATATAAATGGCTCATGGGGCCTTACTCCATCGGCCTCGCGTATTACAGTGAGTACTTTGACAATGGCAGCCCGTTAGAGGAAAACTGGATCAACCGCCAGGATAGCGAGAATTTTGCAGGGCTCGTCAATTACCGCAGCCAATACCAGCCGGGTGCGCTGCGATACGAGGTAGGGGAGCACAGCAATTTTATTTTGATACCGATGATGTTGGCTGCGGTGAGGCAAGTAGCGCAGTGGCAACCTGAAAACATTCAGCGATACTGCCATCAGATATCGGCCAAGGCGATTGAATGGCTACTGCGCGAGGGCTTCCGGGTGGAAGAACCGCAATTTCGCGGACAACACCTGTTTGGAATTCGTGCACAACGACATCATGATCTGGAGAAAATCAGACAACGGCTGATCAAAGCTAAAATATCTGTTTCAGTGAGGGGTGATGCCATCCGTGTATCGCCACACGTCTATAACACCGAGCAGGAAATGATGCAGTTGGCCGCTGCACTCATTCATTAGGCTGCCTTTTGTATTTCCAGCGTGCGTGCGACCAAAGCCAGTTTTCGGGTTGCTCGCGTATCAATCGCTCTACGTGTTGCACATAGTCTTCAATTACTTGATTATCTCCCTTCGCATAGGGCGGTGCGGTAAGCGGTATTAGCTGAGCTTGGTAATGGCCTCGTTGAACCTTTTTAATCGCAGCAAAAAAAACAGGATACTGCGTGAGAACCGGTAGCTGACTTATGCCTTGAAAAAATGCGGTTTCCTGCGAAAGGAATTTAGTCCAATACCGTTTTTCAAAAGTGGGAAACTGATCTGCCACATTGGCGACTGCACGCGTAATCGCTCTTCGTTTCACAGACTCCCTTGCCGTTTGCTGCCGTTCTATGCCGAATGCCCCAAACCGGGTGCGGGTAGCATCAGCAAATTTATCGAAGAGGTTACTCGATTGTTTTTGGTACACAAAATCAAGCGGCATGGGCAGATTGATACTGCCCGAAACCAGTAGCCACTCCCAATTAAATTGATGCGATGCCAGTAAAATCACTGACTGTTTTTTCTCCAGATACGGCATTAGTATTTCAGGGTTCTGCCAATGCATGCGCTTGGTAAGTTCCGTTTTGGTGATGGTTAGAAGTTTCAACGTCTCCACACCGTAATCGCACAAGCATGAATAAAAATCTCTCTCAATTTTTTTCAAATTTAATTCTGACTTTTCGGGGAAGGAGTTACGCAAATTACTCCACACAATTGCTCTTCTGTATTTGATGAGGCGATAACTCACAAAGAAAAGGAAATCAGAAATCCTGTAAAGCACCGAAAAGGGTAAATAAGAAATCAATCGCAAGAAAAGCATGTGCAAAATTAATTGAAGGTTTAATTACTTTTGTCCGCATTTAATACGGAATATGAAAGACAAAGTTGTAATCATTACGGGTGGCTCTTCTGGGATTGGCAAGGCATTGGCTGAGGTGTTTAGCCTGCGTGGGTCAAAAGTATTGATTACGGGCAGGAACAAAGAAGATCTTTTGAGTGCCCAAGAAAGTTTGAAAGCAAAAGGTTTGGATGTCTATGTTTTTCAGGCGGACGTCAGTTCAGAAAATGACAACCGAATGATGGCCGAAGAGGCCTTGCGGTTGTTTGGCCGCATTGACGTGCTGATCAACAACGCGGGTATTTCGATGCGGGCCCTTTTTGAAGATTTCTCGTTGGATGCGTTCAGGAAGGTAATGGACATCAATTTTTACGGTACCGTATATGCAACACGGTATGCATTGCCGCATATTCTGCGGAGCAAAGGATCGGTGGTGGGCATCTCTTCTATTAATGGCAAGCGATCCACCCCCGCGCGGTCGGCCTATTCTGCATCAAAGTTTGCGATGGAAGGGTTTTTGGAAACCTTGCGCACCGAAGTAATGAAACGTGGCGTGCATGTGTTGGTAGTAAGCCCTGGTTTCACGGCATCGAACATTCGTAAACGGTCACTCACCAAAGACGGCACCCCGCAGGGCGATTCGCCCAGAAAAGAAAACGAGATGATGACGGCAGAAGCAGTCGCCAATCATGTGTATCGCGCAGTAGTAACGCGCAAGCGAGACGTAACGCTCACCATCAAAGGAAAACTGGCGGTTTGGATCAACAAATGGTGGCCAAGTTTGGCCGACAAGTTAGTGTACAACGAACTCGCCAAAGAACCGGATTCGCCTTTGAAGTAACTTGTCAGGTCTTGTTCAAAAAAACTAACTTGAGGTTGTCTGCCTTGTTGATGGTTTTGTAAAAGTCGATTAATTCATTGTAAGACTCAGCAGGAAATTCACCGCTATTCATTTTGAGGCGCCTAACGTAAATCAATTTTCCCTGATCAAACTTCACTGAACTCTCGTACTCACCGAAACGAGAACTAACTTTAGTTGGCTGCGGTGTAAACTCCGGATATAATACATCTGGAATGGAGTAGGTAATGCTGTCTAAATCAATGTAAGGCATGGTTCTATTCACCGTGTATTTCCTTTTTTCTAGTTTTTCGGGCACATAGGTAGAGCGGTTCATCAGGTTTGGTGTTAAAAAAAGGCGTTTGCCGCTAACCGAAGAAAACCTGTTGAGGTTCAGCTCAATCGAAACTTCTGCTGACGGTATCTTTTCTTTCTTACTTTGAATGTTGAACGCAGCAATTTCAAATGAAGGAATGTGTACGTTTTTCTCTAGCCACTTGCGCTGCTCCTCGGTAGAAAGGCTGGTGTAGTAATCGAGGTTTCCGTTCTCAAATTGCAAGCCAGTATATTTTGCTTTTACGGTGGCTTTTGCATTACCCTGCGCATCAAGTGTCACATTTGCGTAGGTCACTTGTTGATTTTTGCTTTGATCATAGCGAGGCGTGCGGACCAGGGCCCCACCTGTTTCGGTTACCATCAACGCGTAACGATTGCCAGTGAACTTGCCCAAGTATCCAAACGATGCCGTCTGGCTTGTGCACTCCATCCAAAGAGTGTCTTTTCCATTTGGCATGGCGACAATGATATGATTGAAATAGTCAATCGTAAAATCCTTGGGGACTGGTCGATTGTTATCACCGGCATAAATCTGCGTATAGTAACCTTTGAGGCCCGCCTCGTTCAACAACGCAACCATGTAGTTCGAAAGTGCCTTGCAGTCGCCATATCCTGTTTTGTCCACCGTTGTGGCGTCAAAAGGTTGGAAGCCACCGATGCCACGCTGGATGCTCACATACCTCGTCTTGTTTTGCAGGTATTCATAAAGGGCCTTCGCCTTTGCATCTGCAGTGGGCAAATTCTTGGTTAGCTCCTTCACTTTTGACTTTGTTTGTTCCGGTAGGAGGCCACGACCTTCATTGAGCAAGATTTGCCATTTACCTAACTCTTGCCAAGTGGTCATGTTACCAGCATAGCCGGCATATTCAAATTGGCTAGGCGAAAAAATAACGGATGGGATCACTTGGGCCGGCATATACGGCTCGAACTTTTCGGGCATTACGTTTTCGTATCGCCATGATAATTTTTCATTCCCACCATTGGCTTCTTTTCTGGGCTCTGCGAGTTGAAATAACTTGTATTTTGGCTTCAGGCCTTGCGGATAGCTGATCTCAAATGTGGTTAGCTGCAGCGACACTTCATCATCAAAGTATAACTCAAAGGATGGTATGGAGTATAGATAGTTTTTTTCTACCTCGTATTCAATATCAACAGTATACGGATACTGCACTTGTGCTAAGTCAAACTCTTTGAGCCTGTTGTCGCTGAAAAGACTAAAACCATCAAAGGCGCTGCGATCGCCTATCTCGTTGCTTTTTAGTTTTTTTATCAAATCACCTTGTGCATTATACACCTTTGCATTAATAAAGTTGATTTTTTCCATTTTGTCGTAACCGACATACTCCTCCGCATAACGTCTGGCTTCGCTGTTGAAAATGGTAATCACCTTGTGAAGATAATAGCGACTTTGCTTTACAGACAAAATCTCAAAGCGCTCATGGCTCTCCCGCACCACAGCATACATTCCCTTTTTGAGTTCTTCAGGAATTTGACTAACCGGATATTTAGGTTCATCTTTCGCTTGGCAAAAATTAGTAGCCACAAAAAAAAGAAAGGCGCAGATCCTCATATATTCAACGTTACTGTTTTTTCACCACAATCTGTTCCGCTTGTTTTGCAACCATTTGATTGTAGAATTCGCGTAAGTTTGGATATTCATCTTGCGAAAACACTCCCTTATTGATTGAAAAATTGCTGGTGATGTTAATTGAGTTGCCTGATTGTGCTACATTGAAAATGTACCTAGCGGCATTTCCTGGCAATGCTAAAACTTTACTTTTTGGCAATTCTTCTACCACAAATCCTTGTGGCAATGTTAGTTTAATGAAATAGACGTAATCGAAAGGTGCACCAAAGTCGATCGGGTATTTCCTTTCTTCTTGTTTAAATGGGTTCGACTCCTCTTTTGCCATCACAAACGGACTGATATAGTAGACCGCGCCAGCAACGGTGGCATGTTCATTCACACTTACGTCATGTGTTTCTTTAAAAGGAAGCTGTAAATCCTTTTCATTTGAAAACTCGCTTTTGTTAAGTTCCCAAGTCTTTGAGCCTACAAAGTCTTTTAAGTATTCTTCTTTGCCTTTTGTCACAAATGATTTGCGAGCATCAACTGAATGGTAGCCGGATCGGTCAATTTTTAGCGTTCCTTTCAAATTGCCTTCGTCACCCAACAAAGCAAGATCTACACTAATATTGGTTCTGGCTTTAGTTGAAGGTTGTAATGGCACCCAGCGAAAGCCTTGCTCGCCTACCATGAATCCGTTACCATTCAGGCATCGCTCTGGCAATACGCCAATAGGCAAGAATTTATCAGTAGCATCCAGCAAAATGATTTTGTCATTGATCTGAGCGGCACAAACCACATAGTTGAACTGAGATGAAACTGGAGTTGCCTCGCGCACAAAACCATTGTCGCGGGTGCTTACTAACACCGGGCTAACTTTAATGTCTACTTTTTCAAGCATCGAAGCCAAGAGAAGATTTATTTCTGCTGAGCTTCCCTTCTTGTCGTCAAAGATTTTTCTCAACGATTCCCCCGGGTATTTTCTTTTTGTTCCGTCCCACAAAAAATTAGAACGAACGTAAACAAAGATCGAAGCAACTTTTTCTTCTGGTGCTTCTTTACCAGCGGTGATCTCTTCGGTGGTTTTTTTTAGAAAATTACTTCCTGTAATTACATCGCCCAGACTTTCTAGGTATGCTTTATTGATGTCATCCCAACTGCCCATATAATTCTTTATACCAGCATTTGGAAACTTCGTATACGAGAGCTCAAAATTGATCTTTGACAGAAAATCTTTCGAATTGGTCATAAATGGTTCGCCTTTGAATGCTGGAACATCCTTGGCGGCCCATCGAGACCGATTTTCGACATATTCAAGCTTCTCTTGGGAAAATCTGGTTTGTGTGATACTGCCTTCGGTGCGCTCGCTTGTGTTGAAAGTAATTATGCCTTGGCCCACAGAATTTTCCGCAATCTGCATTGGCACGTACCCTTGCATATACTTTTCATAAGAAAAATATTCTGGAATGTAGACCCTGTACTCACTCCATACGGTGGGAATACTCGATTGAAATTCCCAGTCTTGAAAATTGAAAACGAAATCTGACGTCAACCGATAGGTTATTTCAATCACTGAGCCCACTTTTACATTGGGCCACGTGACTTTTGTAAAACTATGGTACTCGTCATACTTTTCTTTAATGATTGATTCTCCTTTCACTTTGGTCTCAATAATTTTCCCACCCTCCAGATTATATGTAACTGCCTTTAGGCCAGTCACCTTTTCTTCATCGCCATTCTTGCGATACAGCAGAATGTTAAAGTTGGCAAGATCGAGCCCCTCCTTTCGCAGTATCTTCACTCTTCTGACCCTTTCAAACACAATCTGAAAACTTTCCTTGCTTTTATTATACTCAAGCTTCGACTCCCCATAATCACCCAGCACGACAGCTTCTGCTGATGAATCCTTTGGATAAATAGTCATTTTCAGTTCATCGGTTGTAACATCACCAAATTTCAGAGGTGGTTTTTGTGCATAAAGTGATAATGATATGCACATGACAAGTAAGAAAGAGATTTTCTTCATTTTAGGTTAGGCATTAGCTAGCGCAAAATAGTAGATTCTGTTAAATTTTTGAAAACGACCTTCAACAAAATGTTCAAAAGAAAGATTTTCAGGCTATCACTTTTGAAAGCATTCCTTTTTGTGATAATTAGCAAACATGTCAAAGTCTAAAACGTCTTTCTTCTGCCAGGCTTGTGGCTACGAATCAGCCAAGTGGCTAGGCAAGTGTCCGTCTTGCAATGCGTGGAACTCTTTTGTCGAAGAGACACTAACTTCCGACAAAGCTTCAAAGAATGACTGGCGCAGCGAAGGAGGTAGAACCAAGGTTGAGAGGCCGCGGAAGCTGACTGAAATCGAAAAATCGATTGAAGAGAGAATCAATACCACCGACTCAGAACTAAACCGTGTGCTGGGTGGCGGCATTGTGCCTGGTTCTTTAATCTTAATTGGCGGAGAGCCCGGCATTGGCAAATCAACGCTGATGTTGCAGGTGGCGCTGTCTT
>DHLV01000173.1 GCA_002405445.1 Flammeovirgaceae bacterium UBA4659
TCATGATTAACTTAGCACTAGTATCCCTAAACTAAATCTGGGTAATTTAAAAAAAGTAAAAATCAAAGGCATGCTTAGATGGAGCCCTAAGCAAGATGATATGGTGAAAAAAGAGGGCTGTTTCGACAGATTAGTTAACGGAAATCATTTACTTCTAATAGACAAGTTGACAGAGGTTATTCAACTTAAACAATCTGGACGGTGGCTGCTGATACTTTATAAAAAAAATAAAGACGAATCAATTATAGGCTGGATTGAGATAAAGTGAATAGCATTCCAAGAATAAAATCCGTATTAATTTCAACTTATTGAAATCCATTCTCTTAATCATCACACTTATTGTTGGCTTTTATTCTCCGACCCAGGCCCAAACCACTAGTGAAAAAACCGTTCTCGTTCCCGTTTGGACTGAGGCCGACCGCAAATTTCTGTTGGATAACCTCACCCGCACCAAAGAAGAACTCATCAGCGAAACAAAAAACCTCACCAAACAACAATGGAATTTCAAAGAGAGTCCTGACCGTTGGAGCATCAACCAAATTGTAGAGCACTTGGCTTTGTGGGAATTGATTTTTACGCGTGAAAATTCTGTGGCGTTGCAAAACGAAGGGATTCCTGGTTTTGACCACTACCTGCACGATAGTCTTTTTCTGCAACCCAAAGAAATGAAACCAAACAACGCCTTGGATGCTACCAAGCCTTTCTCATTCGCTATGCCACTCGGTAACAACGAAGGAAAGAACAATGTCACATGGCTCATCACCATGCACAACGAATCGATTGAGTATTTAAAAACAGAAACTAAAAACATTCGGGTACATTACATTTGCTTTGGCCCCAATGTTCACCAAAACTTTATGATGGTGTTCGGCCACACCGATCGGCACTTGCACCAAATCCGAAAAGTAAAAGCCCATCCCAAATACCCCAAATAACTCTGGCTCCTATCCTGAGCGGTTTTAATCGAATGAACTTGTTTGAAGAGTGTTGAACCCTTTGAGGGTACGCTTCTTTGGGCACTACAATACAGCGAAGGATCTCCAATTCAGCCTCTATACTTCCGCTCTTGGGTGTTCTTCGTGGGTATTTTTTTTAGTGAGAGATTCTTCGCTCTTCTTTCAATGCCTAAAAGTTCGCAAACCTCGCAGAGTAAACACGCTCGAATTAGACTATTCCATTGATCCGCTCAGAATTGCGCACCGGTTTTGGAGGGTTGCCGTTATATTTGCAAACCATGAACGACCCCAAGCGACTCTTCCACCTCGTGAGCTACTTGCAATATCCATGCATGTTGCTCGGCTTGTATTTTTGCTACAAACCGGTGATCACGAATGTCGATGGCTTTTTGAACAACATTGATGCACTGCTCGTGGAGTTTAACAAAGCACGTGTTTTCATTGGGTTGGGTACGAGCCTTTCTACTTTACAAGACACCACCAAGGTGCAAAACAAATTCTCCCAACGCATTTATGATAACCCCCGAAAAACAAAATTCTTTCTGTGGGTGATGGTCGTTCAGATTTTGATTTACATCACGCTTGGTTTTGTGGGCCTTTTCGGCTCATACAAGTTCTTGCAAGAACTTGCGTTTGGTCTCATTGCGCTGGGTGTGGGTTTCATTGGCATGTTAAAATCAGCCATTGAAATGGCGGACTACCAACGCAAAAAGAAGTTGGTGTTGAAGGACTGAGCACCGTCCTTTGCATTTCTTCAACAAAAAGGTTGTCCACGAGTCGTCATGGACCTCACCCCAACGGAGCGAGCAAGATGGTACGATTCACCCACCCCCTCTCCCGCGGGAGAGGGGCAGAAAATGATTGCATAAAACAACAGCCTTTCGCGGGGTGAGGGAGACCGAAAGGCCTGCCCTGGGCAGTCAAAAAGATTCCTTTTCATTACCCATCTTTGTTGTACTTTTGCAGCAATTTTAAAAACAAGAATCAACCATGGTAGCAGAAAAACCCGCTTACAAAGTAAAAGACATGTCGTTGGCCGCTTGGGGCCGCAAAGAAATTAAATTAGCCGAGGCCGAAATGCCCGGTTTAATGTCCATCCGCGAGGAATATGGCAAACAAAAGCCTTTGAAAGGCGCGCGCATTGCAGGCTGTTTGCACATGACCATCCAAACGGCTGTGTTGATTGAAACATTAGTGGAGTTAGGCGCGGAGGTATCATGGTCTTCTTGCAATATTTTCTCTACACAAGACCACGCAGCAGCGGCTATTGCAGCAGCGGGCATCCCGGTGTACGCATGGAAAGGGATGAACGAGCAAGAGTTTGACTGGTGCATTGAGCAAACGCTGTATGCTTTTAAAGATGGCAAGCCATTGAACATGATTTTGGATGATGGTGGCGACTTAACCAACATGGTGTTGGATAAGAACCCAGAGTTGGTGGCGGGCATCAAAGGAATTTCTGAAGAGACGACTACGGGCGTTCACCGTTTGATTGAGCGCATGCACGCTGGCAAATTGCCGCTGCCTGCGATAAACATTAATGACTCGGTAACTAAATCAAAATTCGATAACAAGTACGGCTGTAAAGAATCATTGGTAGATGCCATTCGCAGAGCTACCGATGTGATGATGGCTGGTAAAGTTGCAGTGGTGGCTGGTTATGGTGACGTAGGTAAAGGTTCTGCTGCTTCGTTGCGTGGGGCCGGTGCGCGTGTAATCGTGACAGAGATTGACCCTATCTGTGCGTTGCAAGCTGCGATGGATGGATTTGCCGTAAAGAAAATGAGCGATGCAGTAAAAGAGGCTGACATTGTAGTAACTGCCACAGGGAACGTGGGCATTGTGTTGGGTCGCCACTTCGAAACAATGAAAGACAAAGTAATTGTTTGTAATATCGGTCACTTCGACAATGAAATTGATGTTGCGTGGTTGAACAAGAACGCGAGCAAAGATGAGGTGAAGCCTCAGGTAGATTTGTACACGTTGAAAAACGGCCGGCAGGTGATTTTATTGGCCGAAGGTCGTCTAGTAAACTTAGGTTGCGCAACAGGTCACCCTTCGTTCGTGATGTCAAACTCATTTACCAACCAAACGTTGGCGCAGCTAGAGTTATGGCAGAACAGCGACAAGTACGAAAACAAAGTGTACATGTTGCCCAAGCACTTGGATGAGAAAGTGGCTCGTTTGCACTTGAAAAAAATTGGTGTGGAATTGGAAGAACTTTCACCTGAGCAAGCCAAGTACATTGGTGTGCAGGTAAGCGGACCATTCAAACCAGATTATTATCGTTATTAATTGGTTGATAGTTGTTCGTTGATGGTTGTTGGCTTTCATGACAAGAACTAACAACTGGCAACAAATAACCAAACAAACATTCTCTCCGCTTGCTTTAGAGAGAGCCCCGGGGCGGTTGCTTCGGGGTTTTTTATTGTTCAACTTTAAGGGGTAAATCAATTTTCTATGAAGCACCCATTCATTCTTGCGTTGATGGTGATTACCGTCAACTCATTTAGTCAAACATTTGAAGAGTTGTGCAAACAGCGGGTGGACCTTGAAGAAACGCCAGGGATTGCTATTGCCATTTATGAAAATGAAAAAACCACTTATTTGAATTTTGGATTAGCCAACATTGAAACGAAGGAAGCCGTCACTTCCAAAACGCTTTTTGAAATAGGCTCCATCACAAAAACGTTTACATGCACTGCGTTGGCGAATGCTGTAGTGAAAAACGAAATGGGTTTGGAGGACGATGCGCAGAATTACTTACCAGCTAATGTCATTTTACCTCAAAAAAGCGGAAAGCAAATTACGCTTTTGCATTTGGCGATTGCTCGCTCCGGATTGCCACGCATGCCAGGCAACTTCAGCCCTGCCGACCCACGCAATCCCTATGTTGACTACACCGAAAAAGAATTGTTTAACTACTTAAGTAACGTTGAATTAAATGCTGAGCCGGGTGCTCAATACGAATATTCGAATTTAGGGATGGGTTTATTGGGTTACATAATTGCTAAAAAAAGAGGTGTTTCCTATTCGAAGTTGATAAAAGAAACCGTTCTCTTGCCTTTGGATATGAGGCAGACATTTATCAGTGGTGAACGGATTGAAAAATTGTTGGCGGCTGGTTATACCGACAAAAGTAAAATGAGCGCCTGGACGTGGACTGACCAAAGCGTGTTGACAGGCGCAGGTGGAATTGTTTCAAACGTAGAAGACATGATAAAGTACCTTGTGGCACAATTCACTACGACCGATCCCGTGTTGAAAAAAACATTTGAACTCACTCGACAAGAGCGTGCCGCTGCCGGCAACCTCACCTACCAAATCGGGTTGGGCTGGCACCTGGCCGATCATCAATACATTTGGCATAATGGCGGAACAGGTGGCTTCCGTTCATTTGCCGGATTTGACCCCGAGAATAAGCGTGCAATTGTCATTTTGACCAACTCAACCAACGGTGCCGATGACCTAGGTTTTTATTGGCTCCACAGTGTGTATCCGCTGAAGACCTTAAAGAAATCGATCGCCTTGGAACCTGATAAATTGAAAGAGTATGAAGGCGTGTATGAGATAACCCCTCAATTTGAAATTACTGTCACTGCCGAAGGTAGTTCACTCAAGGCACAGGCAACAGGGCAACCGCAATTTTCACTCTATGCCGAGGAGGTTGACAAGTTTTTTCTGAAAGTTGTTCCTGCAAAAATTAATTTTGGTCGTGATGATGCAGGAAAAGTGGTGAAGCTTACTTTGTTTCAGAATGGCGCTACTATTGAAGGGAAGAAAGTGAATCAATGAACTGCACCTTTAAGCCATCGTGTGGATTACAAGACTTTTCTATTTGGTCTTGTCATGCCGAGCAACGAGGCGTCTTTTTGTCATAAACTGTTTTCTTTGTCAGAAGATACCTCGTGTCCTCGGTATGGCAAAAAAACTAAAAATGATTTCTACCCAATCTTCTCCACCACCAAATGATGATTGGTATAAATGCATATGTCTGCCGCAATGTGCAGACTGTCGCGCACCATTTCTTCTGCTGTTAATTGTGTAGCATGCTTTTTCAATGCCAGTGCAGCCGATTGGGCATACATAGCGCCCGAGCCGATAGCAGCCACGTGATGATCGGGTTCAAGTACATCTCCTGTTCCTGAGATGACCAAAATCTCATCTTTATTCGCAGCAATCAGCATCGCCTCTAGTCTGCGCAGGAATCTATCCATGCGCCAATCTTTCGCCAGCTCAATGGCAGCGCGTTTCATGTTGCCGCCATAGGCGTTTAGCTTTTCATCGAAACGATCGAGTAGGGTAAAAGCATCGGCTGTAGAGCCGGCAAAGCCCACCACCACTTTTCCGTCTTGCAGCTTGCGTATTTTTTTCACGTTGCTCTTCGCAATGGTGTTGCCCATAGTCGCTTGGCCATCTCCGCCAATGGCCACCTGGCCGTTGTGTAATACAGCGAGAATAGTAGTTGAATGAATTTTGTTCATAAAAAAATAGCCGGAGTCTCGTCCGGCATTAAGATCACTTAAATCAAAATCCTCACAGGGTCTTCCATCAAGCCCTTCAGTGTTTTCAAGAAGGCCGCACCTACCGCACCGTCCACCGCACGGTGGTCGCACGAAAGCGTTACCTTCATCACATTGCCGGGTACCAACTGCCCGTTCTTTACCACAGCGGTTTCTTTGATGCCGCCCACGGCCAAGATGCACGCATCGGGCGGGTTGATGATGGCCGTGAAGTCTTCAATGCCAAACATGCCCAAGTTCGAGATGGTGAAAGTGCTTCCTTCCCAATCGCTCGGTTGCAATTTTTTGTCGTGTGCTTTTTGTGCCAAGTCTTTTACCTCTACCGCTATGTGCGATAATGATTTGTTATCAGCAAAGCGAATTACAGGCACCAGCAAACCATCTTTCACTGCCACCGCCACACCAATGTGGATGTGGTGATTCTTTCTCATCTTATCGCCTAACCAGCTTACATTCACATCAGGATGTTGGCGCAGCGCGGCCGCCACTGCTTTTATCACCATGTCGTTAAACGAAATCTTGACCGGTGCAATTTCATTCATGCTCTTGCGCGCTTCTATTGCCTTGTCCATGTTGATTTCCATGGTGAGGTAGAAGTGCGGAGCCGTGTACATGCTCTCAGACAAGCGCTTCGCAATTGTCTTGCGCATTTGCGAAACAGCCACTTCTTCAAAACTTTCTTGTCCCACTACTTGCGGCAACACCACAGGTGCAGCCGTTGCTCCCGCTTTTGCAGGTGTGGCACTGGCAGCCGATGGTTTATAATTTTCTACATCGTTCTTGGTTACGCGGCCGTACTCACCACTGCCTGCAATTTTGCTGATGTCGTATCCTAAATCCTTCGCCATCTTCTTGGCCAAAGGCGATGCCTTTACACGGCCGTTGGTCGATGCGCCATTAGAAGCACTATTGCTCGTAGCCGCCACCACAGGGGTAGTCGAGGCGCTTGCGCTCACGGCTGATGTAGCCGCAGGTGCTGCGCCCGATGCTTTTGCCTGATGTGCTTTCAATAACGTTTGCCAGTCGGCATTTTTCTCTCCAATAATTGCCAGCACCCCATTCACCTTCACTGCTTCTTTTGCTTGTGCGCCTACGTACAGTAACGTACCTGTTTGAAACGATTCATAATCCATTGTGGCTTTATCAGTTTCAATCTCGGCCAGTAGTTCGCCCGATTTCACTGCATCGCCCACCTTCTTGTGCCAGGTGGCAATCACGCCTTCCGCCATCGTGTCGCTCATTTTCGGCATCAACACAACTTCCGCTTTAATGTCGCTCGTATCTATTGCGGCAGCGGTAGGTGTGGCTGCTACCTCAGCTTTTGGTTGTTCGGCTTTGGTGCCACCGCTGGTCGCGGTCGCGTTGGCTCCGGCCAATAGCGCAGAGTAGTCTTCGCCCTTATTTCCTACAATGGCCAATACACCATTGATTTGCACCGGCTCGCCCTCTTTGGCGCCCAGGTACAGCACCGTGCCCGTGTTGAACGACTCATAGTCCATTGTGGCCTTGTCCGTCTCAATTTCTGCCATCAACTCGCCCGACTTCACCGTGTCGCCCACTTTTTTGTGCCACTTGGCAATCACCCCTTCCGTCATGGTGTCGCTCATCTTGGGCATGCGTACTATCTCAGCCATTTCTATTTGTGATTTTACGATTTTATGATTACGATTTTGCTTGATAAAAAAATCCATGTCAGGTTGAGCGTGGCGAAACCGTTTTTAGTTCTATTCGCCTTCGCCAAGCTCAGGCTGACAAGCATTGGACTCCAAAAATAGCTGAAATTGACCGAAATTCAAGGGGTGATTTTGCCACGCGTTTCGCGTGGTTTGAGCGACAATAGATTCTAAGCTCTTTCTATTCCCGCCTGTTTAAGAATGCCCAAGAAAGTGCCCTTCTTTAAATCCTTGCCGTGAACAGGAACAACTACGGTAATATTTTTAAGGGAATTGAAATAAATGTGGTGAGAACCCGTTTGCGCGTCTATAATGATAGCCATTCTCTTCAAGCAGCTTGATAAGATATTTTGCTGAAAGGTTCAAGCTACTAGGTTCAGTGAGTACTCGAATGTGTCAGTTTCTTCAGGAATTTCTTCGCCCCGGGCTTTCAGTTCTTCAATATAGACTTCAATAGCTTCCGTGGCTCTTGCCACTGCCTCTTCTAAAGTATCGCCCTCTGTGATACAGCCAGGCAAAGCAGGAACTGTAACGGTAAATCCTCCTTCGAGCGCTTTTTGTAAATGAAGTTTATAGGTCAGATTCATTAAAACAAAGATAAAAAAGATTTACTATCGATAGTGTACGTCTGAAATTGAAAGAAATTCAAGGGGTGATTTTGCCGAGCGTTTAACCGTGGGCTATCGCTGGCCTATGTCAGTCTCATGGATGAAAACGAGCGTCTCATTAATAAATTATTTGTGTAATTTTACTTACATCAAAACAAAGGGAAATGAAAAGAAATTCACTATTATTCATCGCTGCAGTCGCCTGCTCGGTGACTTCTTGCACTACCTACCTTATTCCGGTCAGCAGTTTTAGAGAACAGTTTGCTGGTATTGACTCAACAAGTTTGAGGGAAGTAACCGTCAAAGGCCCCGGGCTCAGTCGATTCGAGTACAAGGCAAATCCAATAACGATCATTGACTGTGTGGACAAAGAAAATAAACCCGCTCAATTAAAAAATAGCCCTTCTATCGAAATGCGGGTGACCTATGGCAAGAAGAATAGACGAGCGATATTTTATTTTGATAGAGTTTATGTTAGCCAACGCTCATTGGTGGGAGTTCAGTCAAGGCTCATCAGTTCGATTAAAAAGAAAATACCCCTTGACAGCATAACAAAAATTGAAGTGCAAGATGGCCAAAAGAAATTCTCATATGTAGACCGGTAAAATCCCTTTGGCCGTAAGAAGCAAATATTGTAGTCATCACTTCTTACATAACCACTATCTTTGCCCCAATGAAAAAAATTATCGCGTGGGTTATCCGCTTTGTGCCGCGGAAGTATTTGCAACGGTTGAGTGGAGTGGGTTTAAAAGTATTAGGTGTTTTTTATTCCGGTAAGAACGTAGAGTGCCCGATCTGCAATCATCAATATCGTTCGTTTTTGCCGTATGGCCGAATCAACCCTCGCCCTAACGCACTTTGCCCCAATTGCCTCTGCTTAGAGCGCCATCGCTTGATTTGGCTGTACCTGCGCGACAAAACGAATTTCTTTTCCGCAAAACTGAAAGTATTGCACATTGCACCGGAGCCGTGTTTTATGAAACCCTTTGAAAAGCAACATGGCGAAGGCTACATCACAGCGGATATTGAATCTCCGTTGGCCAAAGTAAAGATGGACATCCATCAAATTCCGTTTGGAGAAAATCATTTTGATGCCGTATTGTGCAACCACGTACTCGAGCATGTGGAAGATGATATCAAAGCTATGGGCGAAATCAGGCGCGTGCTCAAGCCCGGAGGTTGGGCTATTTTACAAGTGCCTTTTTTTCATCCCATTCCAGAAGTGACATTTGAAGATAACTCCATCACCGACCCACGCGCCCGCGAAAAAGCCTTCGGCCAAGATGACCACGTGCGCAAGTTTGGAAAAGACTATTCCGAAAGAATAGAACAAGCTGGACTCCTGGCAGAACCGAGCATATTCGCGAGCGACCTCACGGAAGAAAAGGCAAAGTATTTTGGCGTAGAGCGCAAAGAGGTTTTGTATGTGGGGAAGAAAGGTTGAATGATGTCAAGATTTAAGACCAGAAATAAACCGTGACTTTGATACCGTATGTTTGGAGAATTGATGCATCTCAGCAAGGTTGGAAGAAAATGTTTTATCTTAACCAACTTGATTCTTTAAAAAGATGAAAACGTCAGAAGACATATCCGTTATCTGGTATAAAACATCTCCCCAATCTTCTCCACATCAAACAAAACTCCTTCTTGTGAATTGGCCAAGAAAGCAATAACCATGTCATCGTCTGGGTAGATGATTAAATAAGAACTGCTGCTCAACATATCACCTGAATGGTACCAAATGCGATGGCCATTATTATCCTTGCCAATGTACCAACCCATTCCATAGTCAGTTACCTTATTCGATGAAGTAAATTGTGTTTCAAATAGCTTTTTGGTCAGCGTGGGATTGAGCGTATTACCATACAATAATTCATTGCCAAATTTTACTAAATCCTCGGCAGTTGATAAAAGACCACCGCCTGGGTACTTGTAGCTAAAATCACCATAGTTATTCTCTTCTCCCATGGCGTCATAAAACTTACTTCTTTCGGAAATGTTTTTGGTATTGTCATCACCAACCGTATTTATCATTGCCATTGGCTTCCAAATATGTTCCTGCATGTAATCCAAATAGTTTTGGCCGCTCGCGCCTTCAATCACGGCTCCAATCAAATTCCAACCAAATGTAGAATAGTGGAATTGCGAGCCTGGCTTAAACAGCAAGCTATCATTTTTAAAAATCTCGATGGCTTGGGTGGCCGTTTCATAATGTTCGGTACGAACTAAGTCGGTCAAGTCATTTTGGTGGTAATCTCGAATACCAGCCAAGTGCCCAGCCAGTTGGCGAGTAGTAAATGAATATTTCTTCAACGGAAATGAAGGAATGTATTTTTGTATAAGCGCATCCAAATCCAATTTATTTTCAGATAACAGTTTTATCAGCGCGGCCGAGGTTAGTGATTTTGAAACGCTATTGATGCGAAAGCGAGTGGTGGGTGTTACGGGCAGTTTGTTTTCAACGTCAGCAAATCCAAAACCTCGCGATAGTTTTATTTTGCCTTTGACGCTTACGCAAAGCTGCAAACCACTTACGTTTGATTCGCCCAAAAAATCGTTGCAAGCTTGTATGGCGGAACATGCCGCACTGCTTTCTTGGCAAGGCTTTTCTGGCGCGATAGTGGAAACTGCTTGTGATGTTGGAGGTTGGTTGCTCACCGTTACAGTGGCAGCTAAAATCCCCCGAACTTTTTCCCACTTGTCAAAACTTGTGTTTCGAGTAAAGCAGCTATATAATTTGCTGGCCGATTCGCCTGGAGCTATTCCAATAAATGTTCCGGGCAGGTCAATACCACTCATCCCTAGTCGTTGCCGCACTTGCTTTTTACCCTCAAAGACAACCGTGTCAACGCGTAACCGGTCGGGGTGCTTTTTGATAAAATCTTGGTAGCCTTTTGCCACCCGGTCTCTATCGGTTTTGGTTAGAATTTGCTCAAAGGCGATAAAGAAAGGTTTTTGGATTAGATACTGAAATTCAGAAAGATCAAACGTCAACCATCCATTTCGCATGGTCGATTCAACCACCACGCTTTTGTTCAAAAGGTCAGCATCAGGGCATTTTGTAAGGCTATCAACTGAATACAGGCGAACGCGCATTTTGAAGGATGATAAATTGTTTCTAAAAATCCGGATACTCGCACTTTGTAAGTAAACTGGAAATGAAAAGCTTTTTTGTACGGGATTTTTGTTTTCAATCAAGAGAGCCGTTGCCGAACCTGCATAAATCGTGTCGGTTTCAAGTGTTCCCCCTCGCGATTTTCGATTTCCCAATTCAAACGTTTTGTTCTTTTCCTTTTTTGATGTGATAGTAACTTCATTCAACTGTGTGACGTGTTCTTTCAAGTAAACGACTACATCTTTTTCTAAGATTGATTGAATCGGGATACTCCTTTTGCCATATCCGATTGCTGAAAAACGCAGTGTATCTTCCAAGTGGAGTGTGGGCACTTGTAGCGAGAACGAGCCATCTTCGTTCGAAATAGTGCCAATGCCAGTGTTTGCAATTCCAATATTGGCGTAGGCAATCGGCTTTTTGTCAGCTTGATTGACCACTTTTCCATGTAGGGCGGTTTGAGAATACCCAAGTTGAATGGTAACAAGTAGAGCGAGTGCAATTTTGTGCATCTTGATTTTATTTTTGTAGATGCAGTGTTTACATTAATAGTTCTAACTACTACACAAAGAAGATACGCTAATAGGCTTGAATCAATACCTCGGCAGGAATATTCAAAACTTCATTCAGTTTGCGAATCATGGCCAAACTAAGTTTTCTCTTGCCTGATAGTATTTCTGACTTACGGGAACGGTGACCGAGGATTTCAGATAGTTCGCTCTCCGTCATTCCTTTTTGCTCTAATCTAAATTTTATTGCCTCGATCGGCTTGGGCTTTGGCATTGGGAAATGAACGTTCTCATATTCTTTCACCAAAACGGAAAGAACTTCCAACTCATCCGATTCGGGCGAATTGGCTTTCAGATTTTTTTGCATTAATGTATAAATCCGACTTAAAGCGGCTTCATACTGTACACTGTTTTTAATGGGCTTTATCATAACTTGCTCTTCTTGCGTCTATCTTGTCATATTGCTTATGCGTGCCAAATCAAACAATAAAAACTATTTTTAACCGATACTCAATATCAACAATCAATCGAAATGAGTTTCCATGGATATTGAACACCACTCTTTTCTCGGACAGTATCGATGCATGGTGATATTGGCTTCTTAGTTCATTGGGGTTACTCCACTCTGCCTTTTCAGCTTCTTCATACCAAGAAAGAACGGATTGTTTTGCCTGAGGATATTCTCGTATATAGTTCTTAAGCGTTTTTACCGCGATTACCCGCATGGGCGCAAAGATAGCAAATGTTACCAAATTGGTTACGCATGCTTTTAAATGAAAAATGCCCGCTTTCGCAGGCACTTTAAAATTTGAAATATTAAATTCTAAATCTGAAATCTACTTTCCTAGCTTATCTAACACGTCCATTACTTCTTGCACGTGTTGACGGCTTGTTTCCAGCAACGCTTTTTCTTCGCTGTTCAAATCCAGTTCAATCACTTTTTCGATACCGTTCTTTCCTAAGATAACAGGAACGCCTAAGTAGCAATTTTTAATTCCGTATTCGCCATCCAACTGCATACATACCGGCAACACCCTGCGCTGATCCTTTACAATCGCTTCCACCATTTGTGCAGCGGCCGAGCCTGGAGCATACCAAGCAGAAGTACCCATCAGTTTCACCAACTCGCCACCGCCTACTTTGGTGCGCTCAATGATTGCGTTTAGTTTGTCTTTGGCAATCAACTCTGTAACTGGAATGCCGCCTACCGTTGTGTAACGAGGCAGTGGCACCATGGTGTCGCCATGGCCGCCCAATAGCATCGCTTGAATATCTTTTGGCGACACGTTCAATGCTTCAGCTAAAAAAGCTCTGTATCGCGCAGTGTCCAAAATACCGGCCATACCCATTACTCGCGTGCGCGGCAATTTTGAAGTAATGTGTGCCTGGTACGTCATTACATCCAGCGGGTTGGATACCACAATAATGATCGCATTGGGCGAATGCTTCACCACGTTTTCAGTAACTGATTTTACGATGCCTGCGTTCGTCCCGATCAAATCATCGCGGGTCATACCCGGTTTGCGAGGCAGCCCCGAGGTAATCACCACTACTTCTGAGTTGGCGGTCTTGGTGTA
>DHLV01000109.1:0-4088 GCA_002405445.1 Flammeovirgaceae bacterium UBA4659
AAGCGACCACGGCTGTCCATTTGGGCAGAGTACAAATCCAACCCTCCGTAGCCGCCCGTGCGATTAGACGAAAAATACAGCGTACGGCCATCAGGGCTCAACGCTGGCGTTGATTCCCAAAACTTTGGCGTGTTAATGTTAATGGGGATCGGGTCCGTCCATGCACCGTTTCTGTAACGCGAAAGAAACAGGTCTACATCTTCGGCACCTTTCTTCTTACCGGTATTTCCGCGTGCAAAAACCATCAATTTACCATCAGGTGAAAAAGTGATACAGCCGGTATTTACGCCTGCCAGGTTAATATTTCCGGGTAGTCCCTTCAATGTGTTCAATTCAACATTGGCGCCTTTGGTTTCCACTTGGTATAAATCTGTGTATGGCGTGCCGGAGGCTTCGTAGATTTTTGCGTTGGCTCTTGAAGAAGCGAAGTACAAAATGCCGTTGGAGTAGGCAGGTGCGTATTCGGCAAAAGGTGTATTCAATGCCTCCAGCGATTTTACGCGGTAGTAGCTTTTCTTCTCACCCAACTTGCCCAGGTAGGCAATGCCGTTGATTTCTTTTTGGATACGGTCGCGCAGCTTTTCGTTTTCTGTGGTGTTTTGCACCTCTTCCAACACCTTTTTGGCTTCTTCGTACTTCGCATTGGCCTGCAAAGCTTTTGCGTAATACAGCCTGACAGAATCTTTGTCGATGCCCGCACCGCCTGCTTTTTTGTAATATGGCTCAGCGTCTTTGATGCGGTTGGAAAGGCGGTACGATTCTGCAATAAAGTAATTGGCTTTGCCATTGTTGGGCTGCCTGCGCACCGCTTCTTTGTAGTATTTGATCACTTTCTCATACTTGCCGTACTTGAAGTTGTCCTTCATTTTCTTTTCGGGGCTACAGCCGTCCATCGCCAACATCATCGCCAGGCCCAACAGACATAATCTACAGATCATATACATACTTTCGTAATCAACGTTAAAGCTACGAAAACTTTTGTTTCGCAGATAGTGGGGTGTACTTATGTAATATCGTCCCAGGTTGCGTTTTCGTATAAACGGTGCAAGAAAAAACAGGCAAGAGCTGACAATGCTATTGCTGAATAGATAGCCCAGGGAAAAGGAGAAATAACATAGTGACCCCAACCCAACAATGCAATTAATATCATGGTAACGAGAATCCTCACAACACTAGAGGCTCGGTTCCGGTCAGTAATGGCTATGCTTAGTGGCATGTGCTTGTCTGCGATTACACACGAAGTAAGCAGCAACAGCCAACTGGTGAAGGCTCCCAAAACCAAATCAGCAATTGCCTTTTCTCCCCAAATAATTAAGACTACCATTGATACCACTACATATACCGGCAAAAAGAATTTGGCCATAATTGCTTTAAACGTGCCGTTCAGTATGGTGCCGGGCTTGGTGATGGGGGTAGATTGAAAAATCCAGGAAGACTTGAAGTCATCTGAAAAACTGATTTCGACCGCTATTCCAATCAACGCCAACATGCCCAAATAAATGAGAAATAAGTGACTCTTGGTTTCGCCCATCGACTGGAACGATTGTAGCCATGATTCATTTTTTGATGTCGAACGAAGGAGAAATACTAGCATTAGAACAAAAGGTGTTCCGATATTCGGATAAATACGAAGCTTTAGTTTTCGGTCGCGCGATAGCGCCCACCAGGCAAACATGAAGCTAGCCCGTTCCAAACCAGCTTTAGTAAATAATCTCGCCAAGCGGTTGGAAATACTGAAACTACCCCTGTTGGTGGATATCGGAGCCGAAGTGCTGGTGCCAAGGTTGGCCAGCTTAGTTGAAAAATACGGTGATAGGTATCGATTGATTGATTTCCAAGAAAGGACAGGTACAACCAAAGTGAATACCAATGCTGTCATTGTCATCCAATCTACATGATAGCGCGAGAAAAAATCGATGGAGCCCGCCATCCACATGGGAGGAATAAACACAAACCACCAACATAAATCGGCAGCTACGTTTTTTAAGTCATCAGTACCCAGCAAGCGAGGCAGTATTTGATACGCGCCCATCATAAAAATGGTCATCCCTATTTGAAAGTAGTTGATGACAGATTTGAGTTTTTCTTCGCTGAAGTACCGCATCATCAGCAGGTAAAGGCCGTGCGTGAGCGAAACTGCGAACAAAGTGGCTAAGAATGAGGTCACCAATGTAGCGGTGCCAACCACCGGTCCATGTACAAAAAATGAAACAACAATAGGAGCCAGTGAAAGCGCAATGGCAATTTGCCCTACATATAACAATATGTGGGTGGTGCGGGCAGCGTAAAAAGTTTTTGCCGAAACGGGTCTGGGAAAGATGATGGTGTTGTCGCTGGTATCGAGCAATACAGCGCTGAAATCGCTTACGAGGGTAAGCGTCAGCATCAAGATCAAATATGAAAAGTAAATTGAATATGAAAAAATAATCGAAGGTATGTAGGCTATTAAAAAAGCAAAGAAGCAAGCAAAAACTGCAAGTAAGATGGATGTGCCTAAAAAAGCGTAAGAGGCATCTTGTTCTTGATTCCTTTGGAAAGGATTAGCCCTTCGATTGTCCATTGTCAGTTTTACCCCCACAATGGCCCGCAGTTGCACAAAGTCAATTTTCTGCCACTCAAAAAGCGGACGAAGTAGGTCGAGCAGTTTTAGCCACAGGGGTATCATGACTTCAGCACATCCACAAATTGATGGGCGACATCGGTTTGCTCTCCCTGGCCGGTGAGTTGCGTAAAGATCTGCTCAAGCGATTGACCCTGCGCGCTCATCTTTAAATCTTGAAAAGAGCCGTTCGCAATAATTTCACCTTGGTTGATAATCATAATTCTATCAGAAAGTTTTTCCACCACTTCCATGATGTGCGAACTGTAAAAAATTGTTTTTCCACTTTGCTTGAGCTGCGTTAGAATCTCTTTCACCAAAATCACCGCATTGGCATCCAAACCGGAAAGGGGTTCGTCAAGAAAAATAATCTCTGGATTGTGGAGCAAACCTGAAATCAATAGCACCTTTTGTCGCATGCCTTTCGAAAAGGTTGCCATTCTCGCATCTTTCGCACCGTCTAAACTAAACAGCCGCAATAGCTCAAGCGATTTTTGTTGTATAACCTTGCTTGGTAGCTCGTAAAGCTGGCCTACAAAAAGCAAGTATTCTATTGGCGTAAGCGTTTCGTAAAGGGCGGCATTCTCGGGTATGTACCCAATTTTCCGTTTTACCTCCAGCGCATTCGCGCGAACGTCTAGGTCTAGAACTTGAACCTCTCCTTCAAAGTCGGGAATGAGTCCGCAAAGGATTTTGATAGTGGTGCTTTTTCCCGCACCATTTGGACCGATATAACCGATCAATTCGCCCGGTTGAATGTTCAGGTCAATTCCTTTTAATACTTGGTGCTTGCCATAGCGCTTGCTAAGGCTACGCACTTGGATTACATCGGGCATAGTTGTGGTTTTGATCTTTATTGGACTACTGGTCTGGGTAAGTATTTTGCCAACCAGGTTTTTTCCGCTGCCAATTGCCAGTTTTGGTCAATCTCTGATTTTGTGGCGCCCAACGTGTTGAATGTGATTGTTTGTGGATTCAATGTTCCATCTGCAAAGGAATTCTTCAATTTTGAAATGCCAATGGTTTCGATTTTCCCGTTGAGCAGGAAAGCAACTTGGGTGCGGTCAAAAAAATCAATGTTGAGTTGCTGCTGTAGGCCTTTCATCACACGCACCGAGCCGTCAATAGAGCAGCCGCTGGCGGCATGGGTATCTTCATTTACAAACAGAAGCACAAATCGGTGATGGCGGATGTCGAAATTGGATTGCAACGGCTTCCCGTGTGCTTCCCAACCGTTGCAAAATGCATTTAGCTCGTTTGCAATGGACTGCTCCTCTTCAATACTTAAATTTCTGTCGGCTTGATATACCCACACACGGGTACTAGGCGGTAGGTTAGAAATATCAACTAGCATGCTCAATTCGGTTACAACGTCTCCTTACAAACCATTTGCCTCCGCGACTAGTTCCGCCAAATCCTTCACTTGCACAACCGATTCTTTCTCTTTGTTCTTCACTCCATCCGTCATCATGGTCATGCAGAACGGGCA
>DHLV01000109.1:4202-4343 GCA_002405445.1 Flammeovirgaceae bacterium UBA4659
CATCATGGTCATGCAGAACGGGCAAGCCACGGCAATGGTGGTGGCACCTGTTGCCAGTGCCTCCTCGGTTCGCGCTATGTTAATGTCTTTTTTTCCTGCTTCTGGTTCTTTAAACATCTGTGCACCGCCCGCACCGCAGCA
>DHLV01000109.1:4361-4668 GCA_002405445.1 Flammeovirgaceae bacterium UBA4659
TGTTCGGCAGCGCTTCATTTCTACCAAGTCAGCATCCAAAGCTTGCAATACTTCGCGTGGCGCTTCGTAAATGTTATTTGCTCTCCCCAAATAACAGCTGTCATGGTAGGTGATTTTTCTTCCTTTGAATGAGCCACCCCCTTGCATCTTGATTTTGCCTTCATTGATTAATGCTTGCAGATAGGTGGCGTGGTGTATCACTTCATAATTTCCACCCAACTCCGGATACTCATTTTTTAATGTGTTGAAACAGTGCGGACAGGCCGTGACAATTTTTTTTACACCATAACCATTCATGAGTTGAATG
>DHLV01000109.1:5011-5313 GCA_002405445.1 Flammeovirgaceae bacterium UBA4659
ACAACCTACCCAAAAAAGAATTTCGGGCTGTTCGCCTTTGGCAGTCAAATCGGCAAGTGTTGTTATGTTCATAAAGAAAATTTCTGATTGAGTTAAGAATTCGTTTTTGCCCAGTTAAACCGATCGCTGGCAGGGAATTTCCAAGGCGCGAAACTGGTTTCGATGTTTTGAAACATGCTGTTCCACTGCTGTGGCGAACTACTTTCTTCCATGGCCTGGTAACGCCTCAATTCCAAAATGATTTCTAATGGGTTTATAAGTACTGGGCATGCCTCTACGCAGGCATTGCAACTGGTGCAGGC
>DHLV01000098.1 GCA_002405445.1 Flammeovirgaceae bacterium UBA4659
TAAAGGTGATCTTCCGGTGCGCACCGACTTCCAAAGCATCGTAAATTTCCCTTATCAACTCAAATACAGTATATATACCGCCACCGCCCCCACCGCCCGCATCGTTCCTTATCATTCTATAGTAATCAGAACCAGCTCCAAACGCAGCACTCAGGCCACAGTCCTCTGGATTGCCCCTGCCTATATAAAAATCCAACGGCCCTGCTAGCCCTGATGACCCCTCCTCCACAGCACCACTAGGGTCATTGTAGGTAAACGGGTTGTTAAAAGCATAGCGGTACGGTGTCCAACCAGGGGCAGCACCGCCAAGAACATCTACCCCGTTAAAACGACCCAGCACGGGGTCATACTCCCGCAGGGGAGTGCTGAGGTAATTGGCAAAGTTGCTCGCTTCGTTCTGCCACTGGCTACCACCGTTGTAGTTGTATTGGTTGGGCGCAGTGATGGATGGCGTATTATTGGCAAGCCCCTCATGCCTGAGCCCAAAGGGATAGTAATCATTGGCGGTGGTCACTTCGGCCACGCGCGCAGTGTGCGTCACACTCACATCATCGAACCACACCGCGCTTCCTTCTGTTTCGTTGCTGGTATAGATGTAGACGTACCCGCTACGCTGCACGGTGATATCGATCTGCACCTTGTCCCACGCCACGCTGTTCTCTTGGTTCTGCAAAAAACCCGCGCTGGGGTCTATGCGGTCCCACCCGGCATTCACAAAAGTAAAGTTGTCGTCAAACAGTAAGTAGTTGATGAAAGCACGAGGTCTATCTGTAAAACTGCCTCCGTAACCACTGCCCATTGCAGCCGAGGCATTATTGTACAGCCCTGTGGCGCCACCCCCTTCCACACCGTTGATCCCTGCAAAGCTGCCACCAAAAGCCGCAGCAAGCCCCGCCACTATGGCGTTGCCAAAATTGGGGTTGGCGCTGGGCTTCAAAAATTTTCCGTAGGCTTCTATGTGCAGTTGGTCGCCAGGCTTCACTTTCAATGATATGCCTGGGCCAATTTTGCGGACTCCGGTGCCTGTGAGGTAGGCTGCACGGTTTGGGGTGGGTACAGCGGTGGTGGCAGCACTGTGGTTGAGCCACGGCCCCACCTGCGGCTGCTCCACATCAAACAAGCTTTGGTAATATTGCATCTCCACCACACGCGGGTTGCTGACAACCGCCTGACCGTTGTCTTCCATGGTGGCGGTGTAGGTGTTGGTAACTGTTTTTTCCCGAAAGGTGGCGCGCACATTTCCCTGTTGATCGCTCACCATATATTCGTACTCAAAGCTGCCATCGGCTTTGCGGTTCACTTTGCCTTCGCCCATGGTGTAATACAACAGGTCGGTGCCTTGGTAGACAAAGTTGGCCACGTAGGTTTGCTTTGGTCCTGCGGTACCACCTTGTGTGGTGGTGCTGCTCACCCGTGCACCATCAGCTGTGTACTCATAGGCCAGCATGGCCACGCCTGCTTTGGTCACGTTGGTCGTCTTGTTCAAATCGTTGTAGCCCAATGTCACGCCCTTGTTTTTGTCGTCAATCAAATTGCCGTTGGCATCATAAAAATACTCAACAGTGTTGGTAAAACCATTTACAAAACCCGCCCCCGTGCCTGCATCTTCCACTTGCAACAGCTGGTTGCCACCATAGCTATAGGTAAGGTGGTCTGTTTTTACGATGGCTGCGGCATCGCTAGCCTTGCTGTAGCGTTCGTAGCCCATAATGTTACCATTGTGGTCATAGCTTAAGTTTTTCATGTCATAGGCCCCAACTTCAGCCGTCCAGGCCGTTCCGTTCCAAGCCTTGTAGTTAGCATTTTTCAATTGATCGTTTGCAAAGTAGTCAAACGTGTAGGCGCGTTGCCGTTTGGGCTGGTTGTTGTTCAACGCATCGTTATGTTGCCATTTTACGGCAGCAACGGTGCCATCGTATTGGGCGGTGTTGGCCAAGGCATTGTCAATTTTGTTGTAGAGCAACTCCATGCCAAACACATCATCATTGTCATTATTAAAAAGCGCATCGTACTTCAGCTCGCTGTTGTTGATGTGCGTAAGCCAGCCGCGAATATTATACTTAAAATCGATGGATTGCAAAAAGCCCTCTGCACCGGTGGAGCCCATCCCGCCCAGGTTTTTCTCAACCAACTGCCCGACCGCATTGTAGCGGTAGGTGGCCAGTGTTTTCTCGGGCAGTGTATTTATTTTTTCGTACGCGCGTATGATGCGCCCTTTGGCATCGTAGTCGTAGCGGTTCAGCACCGTAATGGTCTTACCTACCGCCACTTTCTGGAAGGTTACCTTCTTCAGCGCTTTACCTTCAAAATCGAGCACGGAAGTGGCCACATCTTCTACGGTGGCATTTAGCGCATTGTTGCTGCGCCTTTGCACAGGGCGGTAATAGCGGTCATAAAAAATCACTTCTGTGAGCCATGTTGCGGTGTTAAGGATCAACTTCTTGCTGGCGGTGGGCAGACCGCGCACGGTCGTTGCGAGCACGGGTTCTTCGCTGCCCAACCCTTGAGGCAGGTAAGCAAAGTCGGCAGTGCCATTGTAGTCTAAATCATAGTCATCGTAATAATTCACCAACCGTACGGCTATGTTGGTGTTGGGAAAGGCGTTGTTGCTATAGCCAAAGGTGCTGCTGGCTTGTCGTATTTCAAAGTACGCATCAGGGCCGCTGTAGTTTTTGGCATCTAAAATTTGTTGCAACGAGGTGCGCGTGATGTTTACGATGTCAGTATATATGCCTGCCAACACCGGGCGGCCTTTTCTGTCAAACTTTGTGAACATCCATTGCTTGGCAGCAGTTTGGTTGGCATGCTGCGTCAGGACGGGTCGGTTGAGTTGGTCATACACCACGTAGCTCCAGCCCGCACCCGGCACTTTCTGTTCTATGGGCCTGCCGCGTTGGTCATACACATTCTCGAACACGTATTGGTCTTTGATGCTGGCATCCAGCAGCCAATTATTCGTTTTCATAAATGCCACACCCTTGGGCTGTATGGTGTAGCGCAGTTGGTTCATCTCATTGTATATGTAGTACGTTTCAAGGTCGGTATTCGCACCGCCAATTACCACCGCGGCAACCCTGCGCGTTAACAGCGTGCGGTCAAGCTTGTCTTTAAAGTTGATTGTTTTCACACCGTCTTCGCTGGTGGTCTCTATAGCATAAAGAGTGTTGGCAGGAAAAAAGCCTGAACTTGTACCATCTGTGTTAAACTGCCTAACCTGATCGGCAACGGTATTCATCGTTGTATTAACGCGCACCGTATGGGCCGTGCCCGGCTGCCAATCGGCACCGGGTGCCCCCTGTTCTTTAAGTATGTCCATCGGCAAAGCCTCGAAAACAGAAAGCGAGTAGGGAGCCGCATCATCTGAAACATTGTCTACAGGGTTATTGTAAAATGCAAGCTGCGCGGCCTCAGCCCCAGAATTAAAGTTGCCGGTGTTATTCACCGAGACATAAGGCAAGAAAGTTTTTGGCGAACGGCCAAAAGCATCATACGCTATATGCTGCACCAAATCCTTTGCAGTTGGCGAACTGGCGACCATCACACTTTGTACGCTACGGCCTAGGCCATCTTGATAGACCACATTGGTACTCTTTTCTAAACTGGAAAGAGCCGTTACTTCGTAAGGTTGTTTTCCTCGCACGCGCACTACTGTGGTAGTGACTTGGGACTGCTGAGCCTCGGTGATAGTAGGTAAGGGAGGAAGTGCTCGCTGCGCAAACACCGCGCAGTTCATTATTATTGCTAATATGGTGAAGATATAAGTCGGTTTCATTTTGTTCGGGGTTCGTTTTGAATGAGCTTGAGTCCAATCGATGTTTAATTACCTCCCTCGGGGCATCCCGGGCATGGAGGCGGAGGGCATGGATTGGGATCTGAATAAACGTACACCGGTATAATGTTTGAATAACCAACACGTCCCTGTGAATCGGTAACTTTGCACTGCATGTCAAAGCCTCCCTGCTGCGGCACATTAGTGTAGGTAAATGCAGACCATTGATAGCCTGTGGTGGGTGTGCCCGTACCCGACAGCCATTCATATGTATAATTTCCATTACCACCCTGCAACGCAGTAATCACTCCGCGCACGGCATCCCAAGGCAAAGCGGGCGCGTTGTTGCCACCACCGGTCATGGGGTCACAAATCACTTGACCCGATGTATTAAACGGTGGTATCGTATTGCCACCGCACAGATTCCAATTGACAGTGCCCGATGCACAGATTTCCACGCGCATCACTGCGGTAAATGCCTGTACTTTTTCAGAGGTGCCGTATTGTGGGTGCGATACCCTCAATTTGATGTTGTAGTTGCCCGCCAATAAAATTCTGTATTCTACCCGATCCAGGGTTTCATAACCATTTCCGAAATCCCATTCATACTTCACTCCAGGAATGCAATTGTCGCGTGCGGTAAATTTGATCTCGTCCCCAGCCCAATAATAGCCTTCCATTATAAAATCCGCTACCAGATTTTTGGCCGGCATAACTGGAAAAGTGTAACTATTTTGCTGCACCACATTACGATCTGTATTCAACACGTTGAGTACCCTACCCAGGCGGTCGTACTGTTTGTAAACAGTTACACCGCGCGTGTCCGTAACGGTTGATGCCCCAAAAGGCGCATCGTAGGTGTAACATGTTATGTCAGCACTCTCGGGATAAAATGCTACATCATCCAATAGAGGTTTAAGTGTTTGCTGGGATATAACTGTGCCATAATTGGCGGTGCCCTGGACTTCCAGCAAAAACTGGGAGGGCCAAGTGGAAACTGGTATTATCCGCTCAAAATATTCATAGCCATTTGTAGCTGGCGCAAAGCTGTGCACCTGGTTATAGACTATCTGGCCGCTGGTATTTTTGACTGTTAACCGAAGATCGACAGGCGATGAATTTTTCTTTACCCACAACGAGAAAACATAGTTGAGAACGTTTGCTTTGTTGATCGTTTTCGAAAGCAGAACGCTTGGGTGTATCCCGCTTTCTCCTGTTCTGCCAGCGCCATAAATAGCCGCTGATTTGTCGAACTGAAATCCGGTTACGGTTTCAAAGTCAGAAAATGCGATTTGGTCAGGTGTGGCATTTACCAATTGTGCAACGGGCAGCGTTTTGTTGTAACCCCAAATAGTACCCGTAGGTATTTTGTCGAGCCCTTGCGCGGCCAACGGCAGCTCATAGTCGTCATATGACGTGAATTGTCTGACTACTTCGTATCTAGTGTCTGTCTTGAAAATCTTGCCATTCCCTTGTGTAAGCACATATGCGTCTACGAAATTGGTTATTCCAGCAGCTACAGAAAGTGAAAGGTGCTGCTGGGGTAATATCTTGCTCTTGCCGAAATCAGAGAAAAGGGTTACCGATGCGCCTATCACTTTTTCAGCCTGTGATGGAGATTGGCGGTATTGCACTGATTCGATGGCGGTGCCGTTTCTGAAAGACATCTGAAGTGCACGGATCATTTCCAACTGCTTATCGATACCTGTGGCTGGGATAGGTCCAAAATCAAGTGGGTATTTGGTGCGCGATGTGAACACAGTGCCATCACTGTTTGTTGATTTTGTGCGGCTAAGTAGTCTGTGATTGGGGCTTTCGTAAAAAAATTCATTTGTCTCTGATGTTTGCTTGCTCGCATCCAGTAGATCGTAAGTTGTGGTAACTTGGGTGCTAACTGTTTTCGCAACATCTGTGAGGTATCTGTACTTAGAAAACAGGAATGTATTGAAATCGCTATTTGCGTACTTGTCAAAACAAAGAGCCCACACCAAGTATGGGGAACTGCCGGTTTTGGCAACTGACTGATAGTTGTGCTCTACCATTTTTCGTTTCCTACCTTGCTCATCAAAAAATTCTGTCTTCAGAAGCAAACCTCTTTCATGACCGTAATTGGGCTGCGGTGTTGGTACAACGCCCCATTCTCCACCAGAGTTGATTACGCCCATTGTAGAGCAAGAAGACGCCCGCGCAAACTTTGTCTGGCTCGGGACCCAATCTCCACTCGCAACGCTGCCGTATGCCGCTGGCGCACTAAACGTGTAAACCGTCCAACCATTGCCGGTTTGTTTTTCCTTTACATTGGTATAGACTATGTCGCTGTCTAAGAACGGGTCAAGGTTCGACAGGTCTTTTTCAGATCTGACGGTCAGCGACTCCCACATAGTCTGCTGTGACCCGGAAGCCAAAGTCGAATAGCTTATTTCGTTTGTTGCATTCTGAGGGTCGCGGTATTCCCAAGTTGGTAAAGCAAACTGGGGTCGTGCAAGAGAAACACCTGAAGAAATGGTACCACTCTTGTACTCGTAATCTTTTACCGTCTTAGTACCAGTGTTGATTCCGTCAAAGTAAATGATCTGTTTTACTCGAAGTCCTCCGGCAAGATAGCTTTGATTTGCAACCGGATCGTAATACTCATGGGGCTCCATGATGATTGTTGCAGAGCCGCCAGTTGGATAAATCACTTGTTCAAGGCTGCCCAATGGCATCTTGTCATAATCTGGAGTTCTGTCCGCACCCTGCAGTGTGTAGCTAGGACCCGCATAATTTGCAATCGGGTACAAGCGGTAGCGGTCAGCTAACCCAAGTGCAGGATATACATAAATAGTGGGATATCTGACGGAGTTTGGCTTTCCGTTAAAATAACCCCAGAAATCCACACTTCGTGAATATTTCCCAGGAAGGAATGTTTGGTCTATCGAAAAGTTGACCCCATAATATCGAAACTTGTAAGGCGGGTTTGCTTCGCAGTCTGAAAGTTCAGACACACTCTCCAAAAACCTCCTGCTACTCAAGTCTGGCCCAGATACCGCGCGCTGACTGAAGCTGTACTCCTTAACTAGTTGGTCTGGCTTTCTCCGACCATCCAAGATACGGATTTTTGTTACCATTTCCCCTACTGAAACAATGGCAAGTGCAAACGTTGATGTCTTTATTGAGTCGAGTTCAAAACCACTGAAGGTGTTAATGTTTCGGTATGAGTCCCTAACAGCGTACGATGAACTCCCTGAGTTGCGGATAGCAAAACGAATGGTATCATTCGCAGTTCGATTTGGTCGTGGCAAAAATCCACCACCCGGAGTCATAATATAATAAACATTACTCACCGGGCGGTACACAAAACTTATTTGTGCACCCGATGGAGACTCGATCTTGGTGAGTTTCCATGCATTGTACCAACCTAACCCATTCTTATAGTTTTCGTAATTACGTTTGAGATACTCACTGCTGCCTCCGGCAACCAACGGGGTACTTACGGAATAACTTGAAAGTTTGTTGAATGTGTAAACCACCCCTTGGTTTGTCGTGATCGTAAAAGAATTAATGTATCCGTTGTAATTTTGATAAAATGAAATTTTAAGATCTTGATATGGGATCAATCGAATCGACTTATTGTTGTCAAAAATGAATTTGCCTGACAGACCACCGGCAGAAAAGCTGAATACGTCTGGTTCTGTATCAGACGCATATCCGAGTCCATTCACAAAATTGTAATCACTGCTCTCATCGGTACAGGTTGCAGTCGACAAATCACTAGAATTGGCAAAAGATGCCATGCTGGACGCGTTGGTCGCGTGGTTCAACCATCCGTTGTTTGGTGCATCATCAGGCAGACCCTTGACATTTCGTGTAACAGCGCCACCAGCAACAAGACCCCACCCCAATCCATAAGGTCCTGGTTCATCTTGAAGCCTAACTCCTGAAGAGTTGTAGGCCAACGCCACTGAATGGGTTAGATCTCTATCTGTTAGCTCCCACAGTGGCAATTGAATATTTGGCCTTCCAGACTGCATGTTCACTGACACCTGAGAATAAGCGGCTGCCGAAAAAAAGCAGCACAATAGCATGAAATGTTTCATTAGCGTTATTGCGTTTGGTTGATACCTATCAAAAGAACGTTGGCAAACATACAAAATGCGATCGGAGAGTTTTTCTCCCATTGCATGAAGTAAAGATTTTAAATGAGAAAGCGTGTGTGTATATTTTGAGTTAAACAATTGAAAACCAGAGCGAAATTCTGGAAGCAATGACCTTACTTTAACCAAAAAAAAATTGAAAAATTTTAGCCTCTTGAATCAAGGTTAAAATTCAGAATGCCTGGACTACCGTAAAATTACGGTAGTGTTAACTCAAACCGTTTCGATAAAGAAACGTGATCAGTTCAGTAGATGTTTGAACACGCGCTTTTTCCATCGCGCGCTGTTTATAAAATTCAACTGTGCGTCTGCTAAGCCCCATCTCTTCGGCAATCACTTCGCTAGATTTTCCTTTCGCCAGGTGCTCAATGAGTTTTAATTCCTGCGGTGAAAATCGAAGTTCAGAAATATTCTTCACCTTGTTGCTGGATCTGGTTTCCTTGATCTCATCAGCGAAAAATTGGCCTCCATCACATACTGCTCTTATTGCTTCGCATAGTTTGGGCAGTGGGGAGTCCTTTGTTATGTAGCCCTCGACACCGAGTGTGAAGAAATGTTTTGCCGCTTCGATGGTGTCAACCATCGAGAGCACAATGATTTTCGCATTTTGCCTTTCCTCCAACATAGCTCTGGCGGTCTCATAGCCGTTCATCCTTGGCATCTGCACATCCATCAACACCAAGTCAATCCATTGCTTTTTGAAAATATTAAGCGCTTCTTTTCCTGTTGGTGCCTCAAGGAAAACAGCATCGTTAAAACCTTGGGACTTCAGTGCTACAATTAAAGAGCTGCGAAACAAGGTATGGTCATCGACAATGAGGAATGTCATAAAAAATACTGAGGGTTTTTGGTGTTATAAAGTTCTGAAATTCAAACAATAGTGCCCTGCGTTCACGTTGGTCGCCTGACCAACGTGCCGCGTCTTTATGATGGCCAACTTGCCAGTATGCTATAATTCATCCAAATGCGTGGTCAGTCCGAACTCGTCAATGCCCTCTTCATAGAATTTGGCTGAACTGAACCGATATTCCAATGGATGGCAGGCCAAGTTCCAATGTGGCTGACATGGGTTGGTGTGAACGTAATCGATCTTTTGTTGTACAAATTTTTCCGAAAACAAGTCTATGCTCAACGAATCTCTTTTCCATACTTGAAACACCCTGTCCTTAGCGCTCACATAAATCTCTTCCAGTTTCTTTTGCCCATGCACTTGTTTGATCCTTTCAATTATTTTCTTTGCCGTAAACTTTAGAAAATCGCGCTGTACATCTTCTAACTTAAAATCATTTTGTATGCGCCAAATGATATGCATGTGATTTGGCATAATGACATATGCACCCACTTTTACTTGCCCTTGCGCAATTCTGAACTTCAAAGCCTCTATCACAATCAGTTTCGCTTCATCGCTGTCCAGCAACTTGAGCCAATCGTAACAGACGGCCGTGAAAAACTGCACGTGATTCTTTTCGATTACCATGCGCTAGCTAAGTTAGCGATTCGAGCCGAAAGTTCTCTTGATCTCAACTTAGAGAAGTTGTTGGTCAGGCGACCAACAACTACACGGGGGTGAGACTTGGAAGAGTAAAGAGCTTGTTGACTTTTGTTTGCAAATTAAGTAGTAGCGAAATGGAACGGCCTGCGTTCACGTTGGTCGCCTGACCAACGTGCGCACGTAATCACAAACACCAGAAGATTGACAAAGAAGTTGTTGGTCAGGCGACCAA
>DHLV01000286.1:0-7597 GCA_002405445.1 Flammeovirgaceae bacterium UBA4659
TTGAATCCGCCACTGTTTTGAACGAGTGCCATAAATTCTTTGCCTTGCTTATTGCCTGAAACAATCAAGTCTTTCCTGCCATCCTTTGAAACATCGATTGTGACAATGGAGGATACATTAATTCCAGTGGTATCTAATTTGTTGACGTAGCCAGTTCCCGTTCCTTGAAATATTTTCAAAAAATTTGCCCCGCACACCGCCCAATCCAATTTGCCATCCAGATTAAAATCTACCCAAACTTGTTGGGTGATTTGCAAAGCGGGAACAGTGATGTTTGAAGGAGTAAATTGAAAATTTGATTGACTGATAAGTTGGACGCATTGATTGGTATTCTTAAATCCATTAATGGCCAAATCAATTTTGTTGTCGTTGTTGATATCACATAACGAATAGCTATTCAATGTAAAGTCTAATTCTGCGATTGTTGTGCGAGGAAACGAGTCGAGCTTATTTTTGTAAGCTTGAACTTGTAACTTCTGGTTTGTGCCTTTTGCCAACACCAGCACATCCAATAAACTATCGTTATCGAGATCAACCCATTCAATTTTCGTATCTGACATGGAAGACGTTTTCCAGCTATGTTTTTTAACCAGTTGTTGCGCATGGCTTACACACTGGCAACTCAGCAGCAAAATTGTGATCGTACGGTATTTCATATCGTTTTTTAATATGTCAAACTCGCGTTGTCGAAGTAAACTTCTCCTGTTGTATTGGGTAAGTAGATAAAGTACACGGTGATACTCTTGCTGGTTGGTTTGACGTTTGCTAGGGTGATTATCCTTTCGGACCAATCGAAACTCCCTGTCATGGGAGACAAGTTTTCGGTAGTGATGAATTGCTCGGCTGTTCCGCTAGGCATCGTTGTATCATCTGTTCGGATTGCGATGCTAATGCCTTTGCCCACCATGTTACCTTTTATTTTGATTTTTAGTGTCACATCCTTCCCGAAAGGCAGGTTATCGTTAATGGTTTGATACCAAAAACAGAAGGCTGATGTGTCGCTCTTCGATGAACTGATTTTTGCAGATTTGCTGGGAGAAACAAACTCTATGTCGCTCCACTCACCGCTGTAAATTTCCTTTTCGGTGATGTAGCCCCAATCAGTGGGAACAGTGTTACCATTTTCGAAATTGCCATTTGTGAGCAATTGTTGAGGCTTTGTTTCTTCTTTGGCGCACCGTGTGAAAATGAAGGGCAATATGATAGCTGCCCAATACAAAATTGGTTTTTGTTTCATGCTTTATAAAATTCATGTTTTACTCTTTGGTGTATGTGATAGGCGTAATCTTAAACGTGAACGGTATTGATTGTTTGCTTATCACAGGCTCGCCATTTAATGTCGCTGGCTTCCATGGCGGCATATTTTGAATAAGCCTGATCACTTCGCGGTCAAACGCTCCTCCCAGCGATTGCTGTATTTCTATCTTTTCAGGTTTGCCCGATTTATCAATTATGAACGCAACTGCCTCTACACCTTGTATCGAATCTGACAAAGCTTCGGCCGGATATCTTAGTTCACGATCAAAATAGGCGTAGAGTGCTGGAAATCCCTCAATGGGTTCTGCACTAATATATTGCGGCTGCGCACCGCTAACTTCTTCTTTCTTTTTTGCATATGCCGGTTTGGTTGATACCGCTGGTTTGGATTCCTTTGAACTGACTTTGAAGCTTGAGTCCGGTTGAATAAACGAAGGCGTTGATTCTACTGGCCTTTCGACTTTGACTGGCGGTATGTTTTTTCCAGTTTCCGCGGTTTCACTTTTGTGAGAAACACTTTTTTGCCAAGTGAATAGGCCATATGTTGCTGCAACGATGGCTGAGAATACCATGGCGGTTTTCGCCCACTTGATCGATGGCTTCTTAACGGTACTCAGTTTAGTTGCTTGATAGGCTTTTAGCAGCCCGTCAAAGTCCATCATTTGTCGGATTTCGTCATCGGTTGGTTCCGATCTTCCCCTCGTATTCATATCAATTTGGCTTAACAAATTTCTTTTTTAATTTTTCCAGCGTGCGATATGTCTTCACCTTTGCATTATTTTCTGTCAGTTCAAAAATGTCACCGATTTCTTTGAATGACATTCCTTCAAAGAACCTTAGCTGGATAAGGTGCAACTCATCCTCTTTCAATGTGTGCAGCAGCGAAGGTAGCAGGGCAGAAAGCACATCGGTGGTCGTATCATAGGTCAATTCATCATGCAGCTGTTGGATCATCCTCTCGTCAATCGATATCGTTCGGGTGCGGTTCGTTTTTCTGTAAAATTCGTTACATTCATTCAATGCAATTCTGTAAAGCCAGGCGGAGAAAGGAGCACCGCGAAACTGGAACTTACTCAATGCCTGAAGCGCCTTTAGGAAAACTTGTTGCGTTACGTCTCTGGCCAGTTCGCGATCTCCTAAACGCCTGTACGTAAAGCGGTAGAGTGGTTTGAAGTACTTTTCATAGATCGGCCTGAATGCCCGTGGATCAGATTGAGATCGCCTCACGACTTCGTCATCGTTGGGTTCTGGTCTCGCTTTGATTTCAAGTTCGAAGTCCACTCTATCAGTCTTTGAATCTGTTGGTAAAATGTGGTTTATTTAAAAAGATACATAGATTTTTGAAAATTTTTGAGGGAAAACAAAAGGTTATCAACTGGAATGGTTAAGGGATAGGTATACGCCATCGCATTGAGCGACTACGATGGCGTTCTACGGTTCGCAAAACCAGAAAAACTTCATGCTACCCGCACAAAACAATATGCGTTTCAGTTTAGGTTGCGCGGGTACAGATTGCCGGTAATTGACTTTAAGGATGTGCCGAAGCCCACTCTTCGCCTCCTTCAAACACTTCTTTCTTCCAGATTGGCACCGTTTGTTTCAGCGTGTCAATCACAAACTGGCAAGCTTCAAACGATTCTTTGCGGTGGGGCGTGGAGACTGCCACCACCACTGCTTCTTCGCCCAGGTGTAAAACCCCTAATCGGTGGCTGATAGCCACCTGTATCACCGGCCATCGCCTCTTTGCTTCCATTGCAATTCTTTCCATTTCCTTCACCGCCATCGGCTCATATCCTTCATATTCGAGGCGAACCACTTGCTTGTCGGCTGTCTTGTTGCGAACAGTGCCCACAAAAACGCAAATAGCGCCACCCTCCAGGGTCGCGGCATGTTGAATCATTTGTGGTGTATCAATTTTTTGGTAGGTGATGTTGATCATGAAGCATCCGGTTTCAGCCTCCGCTCACTGGCGGAATGATGGCAATTTCATCCGTGGCGTTGATGGTTTGTGCGTCTTCTCCATATTGTTGGTTGATGGCAATCAAAAATGACCTTAACCCCAGCAATCGCGGGTAGCGCACCTGCAGTGCCTGTTTGAGTTCAAGCACGTTGCTTCCGCCAAACTCAAACTGCACTGCACTGCCGCCCATCAAATCGCGGGCAACGCCAAAAGTTTTGATCGTCAATTCCATGCACAAAGTTCAAAATATTCCACCGTTCGTGCATATCTTTCGCAGGAAAAATGATACAGCCGCAGTTGTTCGATAATCACGGTCGCCCCATCAACTATTTGCGGTTGGCTGTTACCGACCGTTGCAACCTGCGGTGTTTTTACTGCATGCCCGAGGAGGGCATCCGCTATGTGCCAAAAAAAGAGTTGTTGACCTTTGAAGAAATTGAACGGGTGGTGCGCTTGGTGGCATCACTGGGCGTCTCTAAGTTGCGCCTTACCGGGGGCGAGCCATTTTTGCGTGCCGACCTGATGCAATTGATCCGGAACTTACGCGCAATTTCTGACATCAAGGATATTCACCTCACCACCAACGGAGTGTTAACCGTGCCCCATATTGATGAGTTAAAAGAACTGGGTATCGCCTCGGTGAACTTGAGCCTGGATACGCTGGACCGCACACGGTTCAAGACGATCACGCGCAGAGATGAGTTTGACAAAACGTGGTCTGCCTTCGAAGCTTTGATGCGGGCATCCATACCTGTAAAACTGAATGCAGTAGTGATGGAAGGCAAAAACATTGAAGACATCATCCCGTTGGTATCGCTCACCCGTGCCCACCCCATTTCGGTGCGGTTGATTGAAGAGATGCCCTTTAATGGCGAAGGCAGTCACTACGCCAAACTCAACTGGACGTACAAACGGATTTTGCAACACCTACACGAGGCTTTTCCAAACCTGCAGAAACAGAACGACCCGACCTCCGCAACGGCCAGCCATTATCAAGTGCCCGGCTTCAAGGGAAACGTGGGCATCATTGCTGCTTTCAGCCGCACGTTTTGCGGATCGTGTAACCGCATCCGCATTACTGCACAAGGGGTGTTGAAAACCTGCTTGTATGACGATGGTGTATTGAACATCAAAGACTTGTTACGATCAGGCGTTACGGATGAGGAACTCAATGATGCACTGCTCAAGGCATTTGCTCACCGGCCCAAAGATGGTTTTGAGGCTGAAACAAAAAGGGCTACTCAATCGGTGAAAGAGTCGATGTCAACGATTGGCGGCTGACCGACAGGAAGCGAAGTTTGACTGAAAACATTTTTGAAAATGACCAGAATTCAGGTACTAATTTTTTCTTTGTGCTGTTGTTGCGAAGCCATTGCCCAAAAAACGGCCCAATCGACTGACTCCTTCACAATAGCCGGGGAGGTGAAGCACAAAAAGACAGTGACGCTTGCCGATTTATCGCAATGGAAGCAGTACCCAATTGGTGATGTTGTGATCACCAATCACTTAGGCGAAAAGAGGAGTGAGGCCAAACAACTGAAGGGGATATTGCTACGCGATGTAATGGCATCCATTGAGATCAATGCCGAATCGCCCAAGCAGCTGAGCGAATACTACCTGGTGTGCAAGGCCATCGATGGTTACAAAGTTGTTTTTTCCTGGAACGAAATTTTCAATACCTCGGTGGGCGACTCTGTTTTTGTGATTACCGAAAAAGAGGGGACACCCGCTTCGCAATTGGCGGAGTCAATATTGTTGTTGTCACCGAAGGATATGCGCACCGGCAGGCGCCATGTGAAAGCATTGCAGTCCATTGACGTAAAACGAGCGCAGTAGATGGAGTTGTATTGGTTGATAGCAGCCTTTTTTGTGATTGCGTTGGTGTATGCCAGCGTAGGCTTTGGTGGTGGTTCCAGTTATCTCGCTCTGTTGGCACAGCCTTTTTTTGCATTACTGCCGGATGCCATTCGGCCAACGGCCCTGCTCTGCAACATTGTGGTAGTGACTGGCGGCACCATTATCTTTTACAGGCAAGGAAAAATTCACTGGAAAGACGTGTGGCCTTTTTTGGTGGCCAGTGTGCCTTTGGCGTTGGCAGGCGGATGGTGGAGATTGAGCCAGCATACATTTTTTGTTTTATTGGCGGTGACGTTGATGCTTGCGTCTGTATTGTTGTGGGTTCAGCCGGCCGAGCAAAATGCGGGCGACCGTTGGTTGAACAGCCTTGGGGCAAAAATCGCTTTGGGTGGCGGCATCGGATTTTTGTCGGGTTTGGTGAGTATTGGCGGAGGTATTTTTCTTTCTCCTATTTTGCATTTGGCTGGGTGGGCAGAGCCTAGGAAAATATCAGCCTTGGCCAGTGTTTTTATTCTGGTGAACTCGATGGGCGGCTTGGCCGGTCAATTTTGGGGAAAGGGAGTTGCGCTCGAACTGAGTTTTATTGCACCCTTGTTGGCAGCAGTGCTGGCAGGTGGCCAAATAGGCTCCAGGTTGGGGGCCATGAAGTTGAATCAAAAAATGATCAAGCGGACAACAGCAGTGTTGATTTTGGTGGCTGCACTGAACATTTTGAAAGACCACCTTTAAGTGTTATTCTGAAGGCAGGAGACGAAGTATAAGAGAATGCTTTTCGCGATTTATAAAATCACTATCAACAAACAACTTATGAAGATAGCTTTCATGGTTTTGGCAGCCCTTGTATCAACAACCAGTTACTCACAAACGCGTGTGTTCCCGGCAGTGGCGCGTTACGGAGGAATTTTTGAAATTCCCTATGCAGCTGAAAAGCCGGATCCGAACATGAAGTATAACATTGTGGTGGAAGTAGAGCGAGAAAGTGAGAAGCCCGATTCACTCAGTTGGGCACTGAATAATGTGGCGCGTTTGGTAAACTTGCACGTGATGGGAGGAGTGCCGAAGGAAAACCTGGATGTTGTGATTGTGTTGCACGGGGGCGCTACCTATACCACCATGAACAACGACCAATACCGGAAGAAGTACAAAATAGACAATCCTAACCTGGGGTTGTTTCAGGAACTTTCAAAAGCGGGAGTGAAGATTTTTGTTTGCGGCCAGTCGCTGATCAACCGCAAGGTTGACCGCAGCAAAATGGTGCCGGAGGTGAAAATTGCCACTTCCATGCTAACGACTTTGACAACCTATCAGCTCAAGGGCTACGCATTGTTGAAATTCAACTAACCGGTGTGATCATACACCACCACCCACCTGCCTTTCTTTTTTCGGAACAGCAAGGTGAATGTGCCGCTGGGGTTATCTGATTTTCTCTGCAAAAAGTATTTGCCGGTGATCAGGCATGCGTCATCACCGATCAACTGCATCTTCAGAATCTCAAATCGCAGCTTGCCCATGGCATCAGCATTGGGGTAACTGCGTTTGTAGCGTGCCAAAGTGCTGTCCCACCCGTAGGCAATTTTTGACCCCACAAACATCATCGAGTCGGACTTCCAGTAGCCTTCCATGAATCCCTCTATGTTGAAGTTATTCCAGTCTGCTACCTGCCGCGCCAATACCGCACGGATGGCGTTGACTTCTGATAAAGTCTCTGCTTTGGTTTGTGCTTGCAGTTGCACTGGTGCACGAAAGGTCAGTGCGGCTAACAGCATCCAGTATTTCATATTTATCCCAGTATTATGCAATCTTTTCACTTTCAATCGTCAGCACACGTTGCAAAAAAGTCTGGCAGCTATTGAGGTTGATGCATCAATAGCCTCCTTCCGTTGCTGCCGGTTGCACGGCCAGCGTGCGGTCGAAAGTTAGAACAAGCTCACCGTTCTACAAAAAACAAGTTGCGTTTTATGCTACCGACCACTACGATCAAGAAACATTTTTGCTACCGGGGCGTTTCCCCTAACTTCCATTGAAAACCTATCCGTATGACCAACTGCTCCGGAAAACTATCTGTGATGCGTTTTTGAAAATTGTAAAGCATCTGCACATTGCCTTGGCAATTTTTTGAAATATTGTAAGAGGTTTGGGCACCAAGATACCAATTCCACTGCCATTCGCGTTTCACGGGTTCTCCTACGCCACCGAATCGTGCAGTACTAAACGCGTCTGCTTCCAAACGCATCGACACAGATTTGTATGTTTTGAATGTGCCAAACATATTGAAGCCCCACGCGGGGTTCTTTTGTTGGAACGAGCTGCTGCGATCGAGCCATACTAGTCGGTAATTGAACCCACCACCGAGTTCAACTCTTCCAGTTAACTTGTACGATACGTTTGGGAACAGGTCCACGCCAATGGTATCGCGTCTGGCTTTCAATCCTGAATTGAGGCCAAAGCGAACACGCTCGCGAAACGGCTTTCCTTTCAATCCGTTGCGCGGAATCCAACGGTGCTTGGGCAGTTTGTCCAGGC
>DHLV01000286.1:7729-8193 GCA_002405445.1 Flammeovirgaceae bacterium UBA4659
AAGTTTCTTTTTGTATTTCGCCATCTGGTCCATTGCCTGCTGCAGTACTTGTTCTTTTCCTGCAAAGTGGTCGATGGCTTTCTTAGCGACTTCATCTTTCATCTTCTCGGGGTCCTTCATCGCCTCTGCTGTTTTTAAAGCCTCATTGTCTTTGATCTGTTTATCGGCATTGCCCATTTCTTTGCTGAGTGTGTTGACATCTTTCAATTGCTTGGCCGCTGCTTCGGCTGCTGTGCCTGGGTCTTTCAATGCGCTGGTCGCCTCGCCCAGTTTACCGTTCACATCTTTTAGCGGACTCGAAACATTTTTTAATTGATCGTTCCACTGCTTCATTTGATCTGGGCCGGGCAATGAAAGTTTACCTCCAACACTGGTCAAATCTTTTGAAAGATTGAGGGTTTGGAAGTCTTTTGAATTGAGGTTGGGGAGTGCCGATGGGTTGGCGTTCGGGAGTGTTGGGGTGT
>DHLV01000288.1 GCA_002405445.1 Flammeovirgaceae bacterium UBA4659
TGTCGAGCTTGATATCTTTGGCGAAGTTTTACAATGGGTTTCAAAAAGATAAGGCGTGTCCAAGGTTTAATCCGATGTATGCCCTAGCTTCCAATGGGTCTGGGGGGTATGCTCCCGATCCAATGACGCAAGGGACTGCTGATGTCCAGACTCAACATGAGTGGCAAACTTGGCAGAATTTAACCCCTGCAGAACAAAAATTAGTAAAAGAACATCCAGGTGCTGCTTGGACTATATATAAAAATAGAGAATTTGCATTTGCGGTAACACAAGGACTTTTCGCAAAAATTGACCAGCACAATACTGCGGCTGATGCATTCCGACATGCCTATTTTAATGCTTTGAATGCAAGAGATGTCGGTCTCGGACTTGCGATGGACTTTAGTTATGCACATGAAGATTTCCCGGGTAACCCGCTTCTCGAAAGAACAATGGATACCTACAATAACCTTGTCGGATTGGGACTTGGGTCTAATAGTAATAAATCCAATGCTCAACTCGCTATTGAAGTTTACAAACTAGTAACCTCTGGTAGTTTGTACATGATTAAAAATGGTTCACTGGTCAAAACTCATTTCCCATGAAATACATGAAAATTCTAGTCCTTTTTGTTTTTGCGTTGGGCTGTATTGAAAAAGATAGCAATCAGGATAAGAAAATCGAACGAGAAATATCTGGGCTACTTGATTCAAAGGTTAAAGAAAATAAATATTCCTTTCAATTAGATGGTTTAAGCCTTGATTGGGATTCGTTGATAGTAGTGCCCCCATACACGATCTTAAGAAAAACAGAATCTCTTCAAGGAATAGATGTCGGGGTGCTCGAGGAAACAGGCATCGAATTTAGGGATGACAAGTGTGTCTTGGTTTTTCTCAAAGTTGGAAAGATAGTTACTTGCGTTGAGATGAAAAGGAATTATGATTTCTCAGAACTTCCAACAAATAGGCTTTATTCTAGAAGTGACGTCTTCCATTTTTTTCAAGATAAGCTTTCCAAATCGCGTTATGTCATAAATTTAGAAAGATGATTCGAGGATGTAGGACCTCACTCAATGGGGACACTTAGGATGGATTATGCCACAGCTCTTATAGGCGCGAAGAAATGTAGCCGTAATCCTAAAACCGCATTTATTGGTCCACTTACGCTTGCAAATGGGCAACTCTATTTTGCGGCTGGCCAAAGTGGAATCCGACAACATGTTGATATTGAACATGCTCACGCCAGTAAACCACAAAATAGTCATCGACTCAGGTTTTGACGTTAATGCATGTTGCTCTGGTTTTGGAAATTGGTGCATCGCTAAAGCTGGAATTACAGGCACAGGCTCGCCAAATGATGGTTCGTTCATGGGGTATGGTACTGAGCTTTGCGAGCCCGTTTACGGTGCAATCGGGGTTCAGGTCAATGCGAACGGAATAGTTACACATGTCGGTTTCTTTGATAGCTATACCAACGATGGCAGGATTAGATTGCTTGGAGGCAACCAAGGCAATGGCACTCAGGCACAATATAGCGATATGGCAGCCAATAGCTTTATTTATTGGTGCATGCCATCTGACTGTTAAGGATCGGAAAAAGTACGCACAAAGCTTCATCAACAATCTTCGCGAAATGATAGAGGGGAATACAGACATCAGCAGTGCAGAATTGATAGACAGCGTGGTCGTTCTGTCCAACCAGAAATCGCCCATCATACTGCCTACTTATCCGATGGTGAACAAGAGCAACAACTTCTCGGCAAAGGAAGACTCCGTCCACTACGAACTAGCCTTGCGCGGAATCAACTATACCGATTTGAGTTTTCGTCTCTTGGTCAAAGACGGGGCAAAAATTTTGTGCGACTCGAAAGGGACAATCACAATCAGCCCTGGTTTTATCTTGGCCGCAGAGATGTACGAGGATGAGCTTTCAGGAGTAACCTACCGTGCGTATGGATTTGAATGACCGAATGGAGAATGCCGTATTTCGTTGGTGATAAGTGCACCGGTTTCTGGTGAAAAGGAACTCAAAGCCCGGTTCAGGGAGATAGCATGTTGTTCTCTAATGCAAAATGAGTTGGAGAGTATGCCAACATTAAGGTCAATCGACTAACCAAAGCTATTTTAATCAACAACGAAGCCTGACCCCCGTTGGCGCCCTTTTTCCGCGCGCTATGCTAATTAAATTCCGTTGGAATTTGCTGTTGGCTCATCACTGACAATGAATTCGTTTATCTTTACAGTTAGTAAAAACATGGCAAAACTCGCCAGTATAATATTGTTTTTTGCAATAAGCCAGACTGCATTTGCACAGCAAGAAACAACTGTTAGAATAGATTCGGGCGGCCAATTACAGTCGAGAGTTGATAGCCTAAACCATCAGTTGGATACAGACAGCCTACAAACCAATTGGCAAAACAAAATCGATAGCCTCAAAAGCCTTGGTAACGTCAACCGTTACCGTGATTCTCTGAAAGTAGTAGGTTGGGCAGACAGTCTTCGCACCTCGGTAGCATCATCGTTTACCAAAAAGCAAAACGCCATCTATAACCAAGTAGATAGTTTGTTGATTCGCAACCAACCAACAGGTGCCCTTCAACGAAAAGTAGATAGCCTCGGCCGTAAGCAACAGGTGCTAATGGCCGAGATCAATCAAAAGCAAACCCAACTACAACAGAAGTTGTCGGCACGTTACAAGAAATGGACACGCGAATTGGACAGTGTGCGCAACAAAAATGGTTTGCCCGGAATGAAAGCACCCGATGTTGGAAATGTCACTGACAAACTCAAACTGCCAGGCACTACTGCCCAAATAACAAACAATCAAATTCCCAATCTCCAAGGTAAATTACCTGGCACACTAGCGCCCAAGCTTCCAGCTACACCATCATTGGCCTCAAATGATTTTTCGGATTTAAACCTCAGCAAAGATTTGCAAAGTGCGGGAGGCAAGATATCATTACCCAACACCGACCAACTGAAGCATTGGGACAATCAATTGAATGCGGCAACCAATCCTTTAGGCGAAGTGAAATCGAAAATGGGAGAAGTGAATAGTGCGTTGAAAGATCCTGGTAAGGCAGCCGAAGAAGCAGCCAAGCAACTGAAGGATGTAAATGCCGCGGGTAAAGACCTAAGCAATGCCGACAAAGTCCTAAAAGGGAATGAGGCGTTGAAGACCGCACAGAAAATGAAAGACCCTAATGCATTGATGGAAGTAGCGGCCCAAAAATCCGTTGACCACTTTGCTGGCAAGGAAAAAGAACTAAAGCAGGCGATGGATCAAATGGCCAAGCACAAAAGGAAACTTCCATCTTTAGAGAGCTTGGACAAACTGCCCAGGCACTTATGGATACCGCGCAATGGACTGAAAGGAAAACCCTTTCGCGAGCGTGTGCGCTTTGGTCTTAATGCCGGGTTGAAGGCAAGGAGAGACACCGTTGGGGTCGATCTTTTCCCGAACATCTCATATAACCTAACAGGAAGAGTTGAACTTGGAGGTGGTTTCAACTACCGAGTTGTTTGGCTTGATCGCAGCAGTTCATTCCAACAAAAGAACCCGGCTTGGGGCTTCAATATGTTCGGTACATTCAAGACATTTAAGTCCGTGTTGATGCGTTTGGAAGCAGACGCGTTTAGTACTGCACGCTTCGGTGGCGTGGGCGAGCCCATGAAACGCGAGTGGCAGTGGAATTGGTATTTAGGTGCCCAAACCTCTTACAATATTTCAAAAAATTTTAAAGGCAACGTGCAGATGCTTTA
>DHLV01000182.1:0-1364 GCA_002405445.1 Flammeovirgaceae bacterium UBA4659
CCAAAAATATTCGCGCTTACGCCCGTCACGGTGCCGGTGTTGAACATGGTGTTAATACCGCATTTGCCATGGTCAGCCATCATCAACCCGCAAAACATTAAACCGGTATCGACAAAACCGTTCTTAGCATAGCTCCATAATTTAACATTCTCATAGTTGTTCTTCAGGTTGGAAGTGTTACTGTCTGCACCAAAGTTGCACCACTCGCCAATTACCGAGCAACCCAAAAAGCCATCATGCGCTTTATTGCTTTGGCCAAAAAAAACAGAAGCGCTCACTTCGCCACCTACCTTGCAGCCGGGGCCAATGGATACATCGCCACGCATTTTACCGCCCATGTTTACCACCGATCCTTCGCCCAGCGCAAACGGTCCACGTATCATGGCTCCCTCTTGTACTTGCGAATCTTTACCCAAATAGATGGGGCCGTTTTCGGCATTTAAAATGGCAGACCAGATTTTTACACCCGGTTCAATAAAGATATTTTTTTCGTTGTAGGTGCGTGTGTGAGGGTCGGTCATTCGTTCAGACTTTCTTCCCGCGGTGATCAACTCAAAATCCGCTCGCAACTGCGCCCCGTTGTGCTGAAAGATTTTCCACATTTGATCGATGAGCGTAATGGGCTGTTCGAATTCTTTCACCTTTCCGGTGATCACTTCAGGTACTTCGTCATCGGGTGTTCGCACCGCTAATATGATGTTGTCCTTACTGATGGCTTCACCCATTTTAAGATCTGCAATCGCCTTTACCAACTCGGCATCCGGGCAAAGCGCTCCGTTGACCCAAAGATTATCGGCCGAGTGGAGCAATGGATACTTCTTTGAAAGATATTCTTCGGTGGAGAACGATGCTTTTAAGTTCAAACGTTTTTCCCACTTCTCCACAATGGTTAAAATGCCGCAGCGAATGGTTGCCACCGGGCGGGTGAACGTGAAGGGTAACAGATTTTGCCTGATAGTGGGGTGATCGAACAAGATCAAATTCATGTGGCGAAGGTAATGCTAGATGGCGCTCATCACAATGGCAAAAAAACGAAAAAGCCCCGCAGTGGCAGGGCTTTCAATAAGACTAAAGTATAAATTACTTCTTTCCGTATTTCTTCTGGAACTTCTCTACGCGGCCGGCAGTATCCACAAACATTTTCTTACCTGTAAAAAATGGATGAGAAGCAGAACTAACTTCCACTTTTACCACCGGGTACTCCTTGCCGTCTGTCCACTTCATGGTTTCCTTGGGCACATTGGTAGAGCGAGACAAGAACTTGAAATCGCTAGTCGTATCCCAAAAAATCACTTCTTTATAGTTGGGATGAATCTCTTTTTTCATGGCTTTTACTCGTTTTTATGGTTTTGTGCGGATTTTTT
>DHLV01000182.1:1591-9373 GCA_002405445.1 Flammeovirgaceae bacterium UBA4659
AAATGGTTGTATTTTGCAACCAAATTGGTTCTTATGCCATCCATCACCATTAAAAACTTGCCTGAAAGCGAATACAAAAAATTGAAAATGAGGGCTAAAGCGAACCATCGAAGCATCAATGGCGAGATTTTGCACTTAATAAAAAGCAAGCTCGTTGAAGAACAATTTTCAGTCAAAGATTTCCTGGAAAACGCAAAAAGAATACGCGGGCAGATTAACACGGTTTTTTCCGAGGAAGAGATTACAACCATGAAAAAAGAGGGAAGGGAATGATAGTGGCCGATGTAAACACCCTTGCCTATTTCTGGTTTGAATCACCACAAACAGAAGCGGTGAAGGATTTACTGCTGATCGACCGCGAATGGGCAGCCCCACTCTTGTGGCGGAGCGAGTTCCGCAGTGTTCTTGCCGGGCAAATGCGCTTGAAAAATCTGTCGCTAACAGACGCAGTCGAAATTTGGGGCGATGCTGAATCACTCCTTGCACCCTATGAACAAATCGTGCCGTCCACCCAAGTTTTGAGTTTGGTAAGCGAAAGCAACTGTTCGGCCTACGATTGCGAATATGTTGCGTTGGCTAGTCTCTTAGGTGTAAAATTAGTAACCCACAACAAGTTGGTCTTAAAAGAGTTTCCGCAGTTGGCATGTACTGCCGAACAATATCTAAAGTTGCTGAGAAAATGAGATACCTGCTTTTTTCGATAACGTTTTTGTCTCTCGGGAGCGTTTTTTCCCAAAGTACCAACGCACCCCTGAACGAAGATTATTATCATTGGCTAACCCGTTACGAAATAAAAGCCGGGAGGCTGGCACCCGAATGGTTTACTAGCGTTCGGCCTATGAAGCGCAATGCCCTTGTCGCGTTTGTAGATTCCCTGCAAACGAAAGATAATGTATTTACATCGCGGGCAGACCAATTCAATTACGAGTACTTCCGAAATGACAATTGGGAATGGAGCCGCGCAGAAAGTAGTACGAGCAAAAAACCTTTTCGCAAATTATACCAAAAGAAATCTGACTTCGCCCATGTCGATCAGCCTGACTTTGATTTGCACGTAAGCCCGGTGCTGTATGTGGGGATGGCTAAAGACTCTCGCCTTGGCGATTGGGCAACCATTAACACACGCGGGGTAGAAATCAGAGGCATGATTGACAAGAAAATCGGCTTTTACACTTTCCTCACCGACAATCAAATGGTACTGCCGAGCTGGGTGCAAGACCAGATGACTTTGTATCCGGTGGTGCCACATGAAGGCTTCTGGAAAAACTTTAAAAACAACGGTGTAGATTTTTTTCAGGCACGTGCACACATCGACTTCAACCTGACCAAACACATTTACATGCAATTGGGGCACGATCGCACTTTTATTGGCAACGGCTATCGCTCATTGATTTTTTCCGATTATTCACCACCCAACTTTTTCCTGCGCGCCAATGCCAAAGTTTGGAAATTGAATTACTTGTTTCAGCTTAATCGCCTCACAGGTAATGAGCGCGGAACAATTGGTGGTGGATCTTCAGCAGGAAGACGTTACCCGGAAAAATACATGGCCTTTCATCATGCGAGCGTCAATATTGGCAAAAAATTTAATCTGGGTTTTTTTGAGTCGATTGTTTTCTCGCCTTCAGATTCTCTGAGCGGTGGCACTTTTGATGTGGGATATCTGAACCCCGTAATTTTTTATCGGGCCATTGAGCAGCAGTTTGGCAGCTCAGACAATGCTTTGCTAGGGCTCGATTTTAAATGGAACGCAGTAAAGGCAATTCAACTCTACTGCCAGTTTGTGTTGGATGAATTTGTTGCGCGTGAGTTTTTGGGCAGGCGTGGGTGGTGGGGAAACAAATACGCCTGGCAACTGGGGGCCAAGTGGATTGATGCAGCCGGCATTGCCAACCTAGACCTGCAACTGGAAGCCAACCACGTGCGGCCCTACACCTATTCGCACGAGACACTGAGTAATTATAGCAATTACAGTCAGGCGTTGGCACATCCCTTGGGTGCAAATTTTATGGAATGGGTGGGCATACTGCGGTACCAACCTTTGCCGAAACTCAACCTAACAGCAAAAGCATTTTATGCGCGTATCGGCCGCGATAGCACGAGTCAAAATTTTGGCGCTGATTTCTTAAAGAATTACCGGGTGCGCCAAGCGGATTATGGCAATTACATTGGTCAAGGCTTCAACAACAATGTGCTGTTTGCCGATTTTACCGCCTCTTACATGTTCAAGCACAACTTGTTTATCGATCTGAAATATGTGATCCGCAACAGCAAGAGCGATTTAGCACTTTACAATAACAACACTTCGTTTGCGTCAATAGCCTTGCGGTGGAATATTGCGCAGCGGACGTATGAGTTTTAATTAAAAAGAATGAAGGTTTTTTTCCGAGTCCTATCATATGCTAATCGCTTGCCAAGGCGACTGACTTTCTTTTTCTGTTACTCCATTTTGGGGATCATTTTCGGTGCTTTTAACATTTTGTTGGTGATGCCCATGTTGGATGTGCTTTTTAAACAGACCGGCAAGTTAATGGCCGTGCCACCCGTACCTGAATTTTCATTTTCCGTATCGTACGTAACTGAACTGTTCAACCACTATTTCATAGCTGTTGTAATCAACTACGGAGCACTGGACGCACTGTTGTTTGTTTGCGCGCTGATCACCGCTTGCGTCATCTTGGCTAATTTGTTCCGATACCTAGAACGAGTGATGGCAACAAAAATAAGAGTCGACCTCGTGAAAAACATTCGACTCGACATTTTTAATAAAGTGACGCAATTTCACATTGGCTACTTCAACAATGAGCGCAAAGGTGATCTGATTTCACGTTTCACCAATGATGTAAACGAAGTAGAAAGCGCGGTGATGAATAGCTTGAAAGCAGTGCTAAAAGAGCCCATCACCATTGCCATTTATTTCTTCGTACTTTTTAAGATCTCGCCCCAACTTACCCTTTTTACGCTGCTGGTATTGCCGTTAACCGGAGGTGTCTTAGCCGAAATTATCAAACGGTTGAAGCGACAGGCTACTGCTAGTCAGGAATCGCTTGGCAGAATTTTGAACATACTGGATGAAACTTTTGGCGGGATGAGAGTGATTAAGGCATTCAATGCCCGCAAGTTTGTGATAGAGCGGATTGACGAAGAGAGTTCATTCTTCCGTAAAACCAGCAAATCCATGGCCTACAAAAATGAATTGGCCGCTCCTGTTTCAGAGATATTGGGAGTATTAATCATATCGGGAATTATATTTTTTGGCGGCAACATGGTGTTGACAAAGAACAATTCACTAGAACCCGCTCAGTTCATGACCTTTTTGGCAATCTTCGCCATGATTATCCAGCCTGCAAAAAATTTTTCGAATGGGATCACCTCCCTTCAACGGGGCACCGCCTCAGCAAAACGCATATTCGACATCATCGACACCGAACCTTTGATTCGAAATAAGCCCAGCGCCAAATCGTTGTCGTTCTTCTCGGATACCATCGAATTCAAAAATGTTTCTTTTTCATACGGCCCAGATAAAACCGTGTTGAAAAACATTAACCTCACCATTGCCAAGGGCAAAACCATTGCCCTTGTGGGCCCGTCAGGTGGTGGCAAGTCTACTCTGGCCGATTTAGTGCCTCGCTTCTACGACCCAACCGAAGGAAAGGTTTGCATCGATGGCGTGCCGCTTACCGATTATGATTTAGAATCTTTGCGCAAACATTTGGGCATTGTAACGCAAGAATCCATTTTGTTTAACGACACTATCTTCAATAACATCGCCTTTGGTAAACCAAACGTGGGCGAAGCAGAAGTGATTCACGCAGCCAAAATTGCCAACGCGCATGACTTCATCATGCAAACCGAGCACGGCTACCAAACCAAAATCGGAGAACGCGGATCAAAACTTTCGGGCGGCCAACGCCAGCGGCTGAGTATTGCCCGTGCAGTGCTGAAGAATCCCCCGATTTTGATTTTGGATGAGGCTACTTCCGCACTCGACTCTGAATCCGAACGCTTGGTGCAAGAGGCGCTCTTCAACCTGATGAAGAACCGCACGTCTATTGTGATCGCGCACCGCCTGAGCACCATCCAACATGCCGATGAGATTCTGGTCGTTCACGATGGCATCATTGCCGAGCGCGGAACACACGAAGATTTGCAGCAACGGAACGGCATTTACAAGAAGCTATCAGACATACAGAAGACGGCTTGAAGAGTGCGCCAACCGCCTACTTTTTACGCGGAGACGTAAGTTTTTGACGAGTATTGTACGTTTGTTTGACTTGAAAGCGATAGTTTTGCAACTTAATGTTATGACATGAACCAACGTAGATTGATTTTCTTATCGGTATTTGGCGCCTATCATTTGTTATCCGTCATTTTTACGTTGTACATCGATCTGGACATCAGCATCTTGTTCGATTTGGTGGGCAAAATCTCGTGGTTTAAATATGGCACTTTGTTTGGTCTGATACTCTTCATTACCGAATTGGTTTGGACTTGGCGCGACAACAAGGCTTTTGAAAAAGAGAAGGAATCCATGCGCCACGAAAACAACGTGCTGAAAGCAAAAGTATACGACCTGACCGATGGTGGTAAGAAACCCGCCTGATTTTCTACAACCCAACACCTATGGATTTCAAGCCGATCATTGCAGCAGAATTACAGCAGGCTGCTGATGTGTTGAAACAGTTTATTGGCAACGAAACGAACCTGGAAAAAATTGAAGCCGCTGCCAGGTTGATGGCCGCATCCCTCAACAAAGGGGGTAAGATCATCTCCTGTGGCAATGGTGGTTCGCACTGCGATGCCATGCACTTTGCTGAAGAGTTAACTGGCAAGTACCGCGAGCCGCGGAAAGCAATACCTGCAATCTGTATATCCGACCCATCGCACATGTCGTGCGTCAGTAATGATTACGGGTACGAATTCGTGTTTTCGCGCTACCTCGAAGCCTTGGGCAACAGGGGCGATGTTTTGGTAGGCATTACCACCAGTGGAAATTCTGGCAACATTTTGCGGGCTGCGGAAACAGCTAAGTTAAAAGGGATGAAGGTGATCGCCTTAACCGGAAAAGATGGTGGCAAGTTGGCACCGTTGGCCGACATTGAATTGCGTGTGCCGTACTTTGGGTATGCCGATCGCATCCAGGAAGTACATATCAAAATCATTCATATTTTGATGTTGCTGCTTGAGAAGCAGGTGGCCTAGAATGTGTTCCCAAATATTCGCGATTTTATAAACAGTAAGCATTTTTACTGTCACAGCATACTGCCAACTGCCTACTACTTTTACATATCTTTGTTTGAAGTAATTCAATCACATGGTCTCAAAAACATTTGGCAGTGCGGTGCACGGGGTGGATGCAAAAACCATCACAGTGGAAGTGGATGTAACGCAAGGGCAAAAATTTTTTCTCACCGGCTTGCCGGATAATGCCATCAAAGAAAGTCAGCACCGAATTGAATCAGCGATCAAAAGTCTTGGCTACTTTTTTCCCAGAAACAAAGTAGTAGTAAACTTAGCCCCGGCCGATGTACGCAAAGAGGGATCTGCCTACGACTTACCAATCGCACTTTGCATACTGGCGGCATCCGGGCAAATCAGCAGTGACGTGTTGGAAAAGTACGTGATTATGGGTGAGCTGTCGCTCGATGCTTCGCTGCGGCCCATCAAAGGTGTGCTGCCCATTTCCATTCAATCGCGCAAAGAACAATTCAAGGGGTTTATTCTCCCAAAAAAAAATACCAGAGAAGCTGCGATCGTTAACAACTTAGATATTATCGGGGTTGAAAATTTGCGCGAAGCGATTGATTTTGTAGAAAGTAAGCTTACCATAGAACCGTTGGTGGTAGATACACGCGATGTGTTTCAAAGCAAAGTGAACAGCTACGAAGCAGATTTTAAAGACGTGCAAGGGCAGGAAAACATAAAGCGTGCGTTAGAGATTGCAGCGGCCGGTGGCCACAACGCCATCATGATCGGGCCGCCCGGGGCTGGCAAAACCATGTTGGCCAAACGCTTGCCTTCGATTCTACCTCCGCTCACGCTGCATGAAGCATTGGAGACAACAAAAATTCACTCTGTAGCCGGTAAGGTGGGCGCAGACGGAACATTATTAACCACGCGGCCATTTCGATCACCCCATCACACCATATCGGATGTTGCCCTTGTGGGTGGCGGTGGCAATCCACAACCAGGAGAAATTTCGTTGGCGCACAATGGCGTTTTGTTTTTGGATGAACTGCCAGAATTTAAACGCACTGTTTTGGAAGTGATGCGCCAGCCGATGGAAGAAAGGCGCGTGACAATTTCGCGGGCGAAGGTCTCGATTGATTACCCCGCCAACTTTATGCTGGTGGCGAGTATGAACCCCTGCCCGTGCGGATATTACAATCATCCTGAAAAAGAATGTGTATGCGGCCCCGGTGTGGTGCAGCGGTATTTGAGCAAAATCAGTGGGCCGCTGCTCGACCGCATTGACTTACACGTAGAAGTAGTGCCGGTGAGTTTTGACCAAATGACCACGCAACGCAAAAACGAAACAAGCGAAGTCATTCGCGAACGCGTGGTGAAGGCGAGAGAGATACAAAGTGAGCGTTTCAAAGACAAAACAGATGTTTACTGCAACGCCATGATGCCCGCCAACATGGTGAAAGATATTTGCCAGATCAACGAAGCGGGCCGCACATTGCTGAAAACCGCCATGGAGCGATTGGGTTTGTCTGCACGCGCCTACGACCGCATCTTAAAAGTCTCACGCACCATTGCCGACTTGGCGGGTTCAGTTGAAATAAAGATTGAACACTTGGCCGAAGCCATTCAATACAGAAGTTTGGATAGAGAAGGATGGGCGGGGTAAATAAAAAACCTAGTAAAAACTCCTTGTTATGGTATTGACAAAATGGAAGATAGGATTCTTTCTAGTTCTGGTAGGTTCTTTAGTTTGGCTTACAAATTTTCTCAATGGCGCGTCAGACAGAATGTATGATGATTTCCTTGGCAAAGAATACAATGGCGTGATTCAAGAAATTAGATACATCCAATCTCATAGAGGCTTCCCAGACATTCTAATTGACGGGAAGTGGATTTTTCTCTCATCGACCGAGCAAATCCTATTTGATGAAATCAAAATTGGAGACTCAATTGTCAAAAATTCAGGTAGCAATAAAATCAGACTTTATACATTAGACTCGACATTAAACACGAAACTTACCGAGTTCACGGTTGAAAAAGCAAAGGATTAACGGCTTTCACTTCCTATAATCCAACGCAGGTTTTCGATCTCCCAACAAAGGCTCATAAACAAATTTGTCGCCTACGCGCTTCTTAAATTCAGCCCACGCCTCCTCTGTTATTTTTGGATCGGTGAAGGCATCAATCATTGAGCCGGCCATTGTCTTTGCGGCTACTAACATTCCTTTTGTGCCAATGGTCGTTCCGCCCGCGGCCACTGCTTGCCAACTGTGGGCAGCCGTGCCCGGCACCCAAGTAGCAGTAGAGAGGCCTGCTGTGGGCACCACCCAACTCACATCGCCTACATCGGTGCTGCCGCTGGCTTGCTCTTCTTTCGTTCCAAATTTTTCAATCTCGGCCGTAGTGCTCAGTGCCGGTGGTGAAGAAAACGTTTGTTGTATTTTGGCCGCAAATTCTTTTTCAGCATCTGTCAACGTGTAGCCACCCACCGATTGTAAATTATTGTTGACCAATTTTGCCAATACTTCGTTATACAATAAGTCGTAAGTGCCGCCTATAATTTCCACTTCGTAGCGCGTGCCTGTGCCAATGGCT
>DHLV01000182.1:9602-15268 GCA_002405445.1 Flammeovirgaceae bacterium UBA4659
TCCGCAAAAGCAGGCACAACATTGGGCGCCTCGCCACCGCGGGTAATCACATAATGGATTCTCGTTTTTTCGTTCACATGTTCGCGCAACATGTTTACCATTGCATTCATGGCTTCCACCCCATCCAATGCGGAGCGCCCGCGCTCGGGTGAACCAGCCGCATGGCTTGCCACGCCATAGAAGCGAAACTTTCCAGATTTATTTGCCAGCGCACCGCTGCCAAAACTGGCAGAGTTTATTGCCCCAGGGTGCCAATGAAAAACCAAATCCACATTTTTGAAAAATCCATCACGCACCATGTACACTTTTCCAGATCCGCCTTCTTCTGCAGGGCAACCGTAAAACTTAATGGTGCCCGATTTTTTATTAGCTACCAACCAATTTTTTACCGCAATGGCCGCTGCCGCAGATGCTGTGCCAAACAAATGATGACCACAGGCATGCCCGGCCTTCTGGCCAACAATCGGTTTTAGTTCTGGCACCGCCTCTTGCGAAACTCCCGGCAACGCATCAAACTCTCCCAACACGGCTATCACAGGCTTGCCAGAACCAGCAGTCGCAATAAATGCAGTAGGTTCACCGGCCACACCTGCTTCAATGGTGAAGCCCGCATCTTTCAATGTCTGCTGCAACAAGGCAGAACTTTTCTCTTCTTGATAGCCCACTTCGGCAAAGCCCCAAATCTTTTTGGCTGTAGTAGCATAGAGTTCTTGCTTTTCGTCAATGAATTGAATAGCCTCTTTTTTGGTGGTTTGGGCAACTGCTAAGGTTGACAGCAAGGCAAAAAGAGAAATGCAGACGGATTTCATTTTGTTTTTTCGACCAATTTAAAAATTTCCATCACTGTAAAGAATACCATTTATCAAATGTTTCACTAATTTGGAGCTAGCCTAACCCCATAGATTATGAAAAGAACAATACCATTAACATGTTTATTTTTTTTAGTCATAAGTTGCTCAACTTATCAAAAGCTTGAATTAAAACCCGGAAGTAACACGAGAAATATACATATCGACTTTCAAATAGATCAATCCATCCCAAGTTACATATCAAATGAACTGAATAGCCGCCTTGATCAATTCATAACAGATTACAATTCAAGAAGAAATAGATTTAAGATTGACCGCGAATCCGGTTCGTTAAACACGCTTACCATTAAAGTGCAGGCCGTGCAACTGGTTACTAAACAGCAACAAACTGCTGGGGTCATTGTAAGTTTAATCGGGTTTTCAATTCCGTTCGTCATGGTTGCTAGCGGCTCAAGGTTTTATTTTGTTTTTTGGTATTTTCCAAGATCATCTTCGATCTCTGAAATTACACTTTCAGAAGATATCAATGGTATGCGAACTAAAACAATACAGCGACTGGTTTCATCTCCTGGTTTTTTAAAGAGCCCCGAAAGGCAAGTGGTGAAGCACGGCAAACACTTTTCAAAGGCACTAGCCCAGCTATTGCAAGAGCTGGAAAGAAGTACCCGTTAATTCTGAGCCGTTCAAATAAATTTAAGCGTTGGACTGATTGTTATCGCTATTTTTATTGAGAATCAACTACAAAGTTATGAAAACAAATTTTTGCACACTTGCAATGTTCTTGGTGATTTCAATTACAGGCCATGCCCAACGCGAAATCAAAAAAGCACCAGAGGTTAAAGAGGGTGACGGCCCTTTCGCGAAACTTATTATTCGCGGTGTGATGTTGATTGATGGAACGGGAGCTCCACCCGTGGGGCCTGTTGATATTGTGGTGAAGCAAAACCGCATTGCGAACATTGTGAGCATTGGGCTGCCCACACCGGGTATGGCAAGTGAAGGCAACCGACCCAGGCTAGAACCGGGCGGCAAAGAACTCAACTGCGAGGGCATGTACCTAATGCCCGGATTTGTGGACATGCATGGCCATATCGGTGGAGGGCAAGCTCCTAATGCGGAATATGTTTTTAAACTTTGGATGAGCCACGGCATTACCACCGTGCGCGACCCTGCCTGCGGCAATGGGCTGGAGTGGGTGCTCGACCAAAAAAGCAAAAGCGAAAAAAATCTCATCACTGCTCCGCGCATCAAGGCTTACACTGTTTTTGGGCAGGGTAGCAAAGAAGCCATTACCAGCGCAGCACAAGCACGGGCGTGGGTAAACGACAATAAACTGAAAGGTGCTGACGGCATCAAGTTTTTTGGTGCCGCACCGGAAGTGATGGACGCAGCGTTGCGCGAAAACAAAAGAATCGGGCTGCGCTCGGCATGCCATCACGCGCAGTTAGGTGTTGCCCGTTGGAATGTGATGCACTCTGCCAAAGCGGGGCTCACCACCATGGAACATTGGTACGGATTGCCCGAAGCACTGCTTGCCAATTCGACACTGCAGAATTACCCCCTGTCTTACAATTATTCAAATGAACAACATCGGTTTGAAGAAGCCGGACGATTGTGGAAGCAAACCGCAGCGCCATACACACCCAAGTGGAACGCTGTAATGGATTCATTATTGGCATTGGGGTTTACACTCGACCCAACTTTTAACATTTACGAAGCCACGCGCGACTTGCACAAGGCACGCAGGCAAGAGTGGCATGAGTTATACACGCTGCCCCAGTTGTGGGCATTTTTTCAGCCCAATCGAGTAGCACATGGTTCATTTTGGTTTAGTTGGGGCACAGAGCAGGAAGTGGCATGGAAAGAAAATTACCGCTTGTGGATGACGTTTGTCAACGAGTACAAGAACCGCGGTGGCCGCGTGACGGTAGGCACCGACTCTGGTTTCATTTTTCAACTGTACGGATTCTCATTTGTGCGTGAAATGGAATTGCTGCGCGAAGCCGGCTTTCACCCGCTCGAAATCATACGCTCGGCAACACTGTATGGCGCGCAGGCGCTGGGGATGGATAAAGAAATCGGCTCGGTGGAAATTGGGAAACTGGCCGATTTCGTCATCACTGATGTAAATCCACTCGAAAACCTGCAAGCCCTGAACGGGATGGGGGCCATTAAGTTGACAGATGACAACAAGGTGCAGCGGGTGGGTGGTGTAAAATACACCGTAAAAGATGGCATTGTGTACAATGCCAAAAAACTGCTGGCTGATGTAAAGAAGATTGTAGATGACGAAAAAGCAAAGGCCGGCTTTGTGATGAAGCAACCGGGGTTGGACTGATTCCTGCTTTTTTAGACCTCGTTTTCATAACACGCTGCTCAATTCTTCCTGAATAGCGAAATCGCGATTTTGTGCCAAATAGTATGTTTTCGCCATCGAACTGACAAAATCTGCATTTTTATTACTTGCGTACGCTGGAGTAGAATTTAGTTACTTTTGACAGGCAATTCTGATTCAAGAAAAAATATGGGAAAGAACACCCTACCAAAATTACCTGCCATACTCTTGTATTTTGTTGGCCTGTGGACGAGCGAAGCGTTGGGTCAAAACACGCTGGATGGTATCGGCCTTACATCGGCCAACCCCGCAACAGTTGCGTATTCTTTGCGCAGGCTAAGTTCAAGCTATGCGGGGCCAGCCATCCAGGTGCGCAGGAACAGCGACAACACCACTCAGGATATCGGCTTCACGGCAGGCGGTGATTTGAACCAGGCCGCGCTACTGGCTTTTGTCGGAACGGGAAATGGATTTGTTTCCATCTGGTACGACCAGAGCGGAAACGGCAGAAACCTCACCGCGACTTCCACAAACCGTCAGCCTTCTATCGTAACTGCCGGTGTGGTGAATGTGCGGAACGCCCGGCCTGCCGTTGTATTTGATGGCACTGACGATCAATTGAGGAACACGTCCTTCCCAACGACCGGATTTACCGGATTTTCCGCAAGCATTCTGGCTTCCTGGACCACAGTGGGTTCCACCATTGGCAACATTCAGGTACTATTTGATAACAATCACACCAACTCACAGGGGTTTGTTTTTCAGGATCGTCCTGATCTTGCCAACCGGCCCATCACCCTGGGGACCAACGCGGGTGGCGTGGCCGATGTGATCACCACTGGCAATGGCACGTTGCGGTTGCTCACCCTGGTAACGGATGCCACCACGGTGAAGGGTTACAGAGATGGCCTCCTCATTTCGACCACTCCAAGAACGGGCGCATTCGTATTGACCAATATTCTTTCTGTTGGAGCATGGGCAAACGGACCATCGCGGTTTATGAACGGAAGCATACACGAGGTTTATATCTTTGGTGACGCTCTGACAGATACCAACCAACAGGCGCTGGAAACCAACCAGGTCTGTTACTATAATGTTCCACCTTCGATTACACTGAGTACGATTCCGGCTGTCCCCCCAAATTCAGCTTCAGCATCAATTCCGTACACTGCCACCACGCTCAACCCCACCACATACAGCATCGCCTGGAATGCGGCCGCCCTGGCAGCAGGCTTTGCGAATGTGACTGACGCGCCATTGCCGGCAAGCCCTATTTCAGTAACCCTGCCCACACCTACCGCTGCCGGTGGTGTTTTCAACGGCACCTTAATTGTAAAAAATGCGTGCGGGGTGTCAAGTGTTAATTACCCGATCACCATCCGCATCCTCAACCCGATTTTGGGCACCACACACTTTGCCCAGGCGGCTTATTCCGTCAGGCGAATTGCTGCGGCCTACACCGGGCCGGCCATCCGCGTGAGGCGAAGCAGCGACAACGCAACCCAAGACATCGGCTTCACCGCGGGTGGGGATTTAGATCAAGCTGCTTTGCTTGCCTTTGTGGGAGGTGGTAATGGATTTGTAAACATCTGGTACGACCAAAGTGGTAACGCCCGCGATGCGGTGCAAAACACCCTTGCCAACCAACCCCGTATTGTGAATGCAGGAGTTGTTGATTTGGCCAACACACGTCCTACGCTCACCTTATCGGGAGAGCAAAACATGGTCTCTGCAGTTACCAATGCGCAAGCTGTTGGCAACGGTATTACGGCTACATTTTCATCAGTGTTCAGAACAAATAATGGAGTACAACAATCTTTAATTTCCGGCAATGGAAATGAATACAATATACATGCGCCTTGGAGCGATGGCAACACTTACTTCGATGTAGGCGATGCCGGATCGGGCAGGATTGCCGGACCACTGAGTTGGAATGCCTTATCCTCCGGCACTTTCATAAGAAACGGAGCCATTGCCGAGGTGTACAAAAATGGCGTCAACTCATTCAACAGCAACTCCAGAAACACCTCTTTCACCTTCAGCAACAGCAACATCTTCTTGTTCTCTTACAGCAATAGTACATTCTTCACGCAGGGCATTGTTCCTGAGATGATACTCTTCTCCACCGCGCTTTCGTCTTCTAACAGAATCTCGATTGAGCTGAATCAAGACTGCTATTATAATTTAGGCGTAGTCTCCAATTACGTTGAATGGCGCGTGCAGGGAACACCAGTTATATCAGCTTGTAACACTGTGGATGAAGAAGTGAGATGGAGACTCACAGACCTGGTGAACACGCAGGCCACGGGCAATAACCTGACCAAGATTCAGGCCGGAGGCAGTTGGAACGGTGGCGCAGCGTCTTTTAATACGGTGGCCAACAACGGCTACTTCCAGTTTACGGCAACGGAGACCAACACCGATCGTATGGTTGGCCTCAGCACCACCAACGCCAATGCCGACTGGACATCCATCCAGTATGCGGTGTATCTGCGCAGCAATGCGCAGTGGGAAGTGCGGCA
>DHLV01000130.1:0-4833 GCA_002405445.1 Flammeovirgaceae bacterium UBA4659
GTAGCGGTCATAGCCCGCCTTAATCGTGCTTTCGATGGTAAAGCCGCTGGCCCGCGACAGCACACGCGCTGCATTGACGCCCCGGAAATTTTCGCCATCGGGGGCCATGTAGGCCGGGTAGTTTTCTTTCTTCGGGCTGCTGTTGCCCGAAACGGTGAAGGGCGTGGAGTTGCAGTTTTGTATCCAACCGTCAGCCGGATTGATCACGTGCACGGTCTCACTCACGGGGTGCAGGCCTTTCCATTCGGTGGCTGCAGTAGTGCCATCCACCGGGTTGCTCCAGTCAAACTGTCGATCGCGCAGCGGCACAAAGTTGCCATGCCAATACGCAATGTTGCCAAACCGATCGGCATACACCGTGTTGTTGGAGGCATTGCTTCGGTAATCCATCGTCTTTTTGAAATCCTCCAGGCCTCTGGCTTTTGTGCGCAGCCAACTTTGCAATAAACCATTCAACGATCGGTTCACCGACTTCACGGTAACATACTGACCATCGCGCACGGCCATAACGGGCCCGTGATGGGTAGCGTATGTGGTAAACACTCTGGCTCTTCCATCCTTCATACGCAAGGTCACCTTGCGCTCCGCCACCGTGCGCTGCTTGCCGTTGTACGCATACACCAGCTTTCCGTTTTCACGAGAGACTTTTTCGCGATACACATCGGCCACATCTACGTTGCACGAAGTATGCATCCAGCCGCAGTGTTCGTTAAATCCCTGGTAGACGAAAAACTGGCCCCAGGTAACAGCACCATAGGCATTCAGTCCCTCTTCACTTACCATGTGTACCTCGGGGCGGAAGTAAAACGTCACGTGCGGATTGATGTACAAAATCGACTTGCCCGATGCCGTGCGCTGCGGGGCCAGGGCAAAACCATTTGACCCGGACGTGTGCTCATCAAAACCGGAGGCCCGATGCGCTACCGGGTAGCTCGTGCCCGTGTAAAAAGATTTCAGTTCTTCGGGTGTTACATCAGCGGTGTTAATCGCGCCAATGCTGCCGTCTGTCCACAGCAGGGGAAACCAGGGCTCGAAACGCGTGAGCAGGGCGGGCTTCACCTGCGGATTTTTATACAGGTAGAAGTTGATGCCATCCGCGAAAGCGAGTAACAATTTCTTCAGCCAGGCGGGGCTCTTCTCATAATCGGAACGGGCTCCGGCCGAATCGATGACAAGCCGAACATACAAATCGTTGTACAGTTCCTTCTCGCCATATACCTCTGCCTTGCGCCCCAGCTTTTCGATGTAGTTCATCTCCACGCGGGCAAAATCGTCCTCGCATTGGGCGTACATCAACCCAAACACGGCATCCGCATCCGTCTTCCCGTAAATGTGGGGGATGCCCCAATTGTCGCGGATGATGGTGACGTTGGCCACTTGCCTTTGCCAGCGGGCCACCTCACTCCTAGTAGGCGATGCAAATGTTACAAGTTGTGTACCAAAAATCAGGAGCGAAATGCTGATGACGCACACGGATTGAGGAAAAATTCTGCGTTTCATAGTGGAAAGGATTGACAACCAAGGTAGGCTATTCTCGGCCGATAGACGAACTCACGATTAGTTTTCAGCAATGGTTAAAACAGGGCTATTTTGCATGGCTGCGAAAAAAATCCAGTCAGTTTTTTTGAAAGTACTTCGCTTTTCTAAAAGCAAGGCCCACAACAAAAGGATTAACAGATGGCCCCCTGCTCCGCTGGAACAAAACACTTACATCTTGTTGGAAAAAAATTCCAATATTTCCGAGTACAGCTGATCCATAAACCCCGTAGCGCAGAGAATTTAAGTTGAACCGATCGTTAATCTTGACAGAAGGCATACTTGCAGGATCGTTGAATGATCGGAGTAAATAGCTATCTAATAACACATAAGCATAAGGACCGAAAGAGAATTCGCTGTTAAATCGTCTGCCTTCAACAGTTACCCAATATAAAGGTTTGATACCAATATAGGCAGATGTAATTTTTGATCTTGCAACGTTCGGCACTGAATCAGAAACAAAAACTGTCTTGCCATTTACTGTCTTAGCCAAGATATTCGGATCCTCAAATCTGAAATTATACCAAGACACATTTGGATAAATGAGAAGGCGTTTCCTTCGGTTTGAATTAACAGGAATGGATACCAACCAACCGACATCTGCGTACCAGGAAGCGGTAATTTTAGCATCGGGTAAGCCACTGAAGTAGTTGTTCAATCCCAATGAAAATGAAGGAAAAGATTTGATGGTCGCCTGAGACTTCGAGGAATTTTGAACAATAGGATCGGTTACGTTCTTCACACGGTGGCGAACGATCTTAAACGAATCTGTCTGCTGTAGTTTCGTCTGCAATTCCAAAACGTCCTTGTAACCAGGCGCGAGGTCATTCACTAATTGAAAATAGTTAAAAGCACGTAGTGCATCCTGGCTAGTATTTCTGTACATACTTTCAATTCCGGCTCGATAATACTCATCAGCAGCGAGCAAACGAGTTTTTGCAATTTCTGCTTCTTTTGATAAAGGATTCGATACAAGTTCCAGCGCCTCCGGATTGCGCTCAATCATCCTCTTTAGATCATTGATTTCCTGATAAATTGAAAATGTCTTGGCCCATTTAAACGGATCATTTGTCCTTTCATATTCCTCGACACGGGCCAATTTTTCATTTATCGATTTCTGATAGGCATCGATAAAAATGTTGTTGATTTTTGGCTGGTTCCCATTTCTTTTAAACTTTTCAAGGCATTGAATCACCGTAAGGTCATACTCCCCGCGAGAAAGCGTTTTTGCTGGAGAAACGCACCCTTGAATCATCCAACCGCCTAAAATTAGGATCAGAGAAATAGGAAATCCTTCAAAAGACTTATGAACCCGAGCTATTCGAGGTATAGAATAGCCCCTCCTGCCGTGCATTTTTTCAAAATCAATTTTCGGATCTAAATCAATCAACATCTAGAAAAACTCTATTATATTTGTTATATTCCAAGTAACAAAAGTATGAAATGCTTTGCCATTCTCTACCTGCTCTTAATGCCTCTAGCCTCATTTGCACAAATACCTATTGACGATAAAACGAAACGCCTTAAACGTGACTTTGCAGCTATCGCTCCATTGCCCACGGGGGCAACTTTTAACGTGAACCTTCCGGAGGCACTATCTTATTTGAAGAGCGTTGAGGAAACCCGGCCATATTGGAGCCCATTTGGACTGATTATCAATAACAAGTGGGATTCGAAGAATCCTGCCAACTACACGTTCAATATGAAATTGGACGGCCTAAAGGTTTTGGCTGTGGAAAACGAGGAAATCAAGTCTAATCTTACTGTAACAGGCAAAGAATTTCTTAGGCACTACATCGTATCTTTTCCAGCTGAGTTACAGGTCATTGATAATGGTAGTAAAACCGTGATTAAGACAGTTACCATTGCAAAGCAGGATGATGAATTCAAGAGGACTTTTCACAGAAACATTTACATTACCGACACTTTTGATCCTAACTATAAAAAAGTTGTGGGGTTCGATTCATTGCGGCAATTGCAGCGTATTTCAGAAACAGACCCTCGTGCATTAAAACGAATTGAAGGGTTGTTTGCGGAGGAGATTTACGAAAAAATGAAAAGTGTATTGGTTCACCTATACGGTACAACTTCGTTGAAAGCTACTTTACTTATAATGAACCCTAAATCAAAAAATCGCAAGTATGATTTTGGGGATTTTGATGCGGCTTCTCAAAAGATGGAAAAAAGCCTAGATATGTTAAAAGAGAATGCCAGTGACGCTTCCGCCATGTCTTTATTGGCGGAAGCAGAAGAGTTTTACAGTAAGCAGGCAACTATCACTGAATCGAGGCTGGAAGACTACGTACCTGCGATGATATACTGGAATCTGTCAGAAATAAATTTGGTGCAAGGTGAACTCACGGAAGCTGAGTCATATTATGAAAAGTATAAATCCGCTGCAAAACCAGAAAACTACTCGCTTTATCGGGAACCTTATATCGTTGAGTTTTTGGACCTTCTAAAATTCAGAAAAATGGTTGAAAACGGTACGGTTTCAGAAGGGGCGAAAAAAGTCGAACGCCAACCTGTAAAGGAAACTAATGATTCTATGGGTATGACTGAACTGTCAAAGGGTTTTATAGTAACTGAGCAAGGTGACACTGTGGTTGGTCAAGTTAGAAACATCAATTCCACGCTCTCAAAAAACCACTCCGTAGATTTTGTTTATCCGGATGGTAGAAACGTTGTCTTTCTTGCAGATCAAATCAAAGCGGTAAGCGCTGCAGGAATAAACTACGAATCACATAATTATAAATTTGATGGCGTCTTTTCAGGGGATCAAATGATGCCCGGAAAGAAAATGTATGTTCTGTTGTATGCATCTCCCTCTATTCGGGTTTTTTTCTATCGGCAGGCGGAAGAATTTATTTATTTCTTCCCATCATCCAAGTCGTATAAGCGTTATCGACCAGCATCCATGTCTGACGCTGAAGCACTAGTTACCAATTTCAACAAAAAGTTAAGTGAAGTTTTTGCTTCATGTCCTGAAGTTGTAAAAAAAATAGAGAGTGGTGCATACGAATTAAAAAAGCGAAGCTCTACTGGGCATATTCTCGCAGTTGAAGATTTCGAAAACAATTGCGGATCTAAGTCATTCGCAAAATATTTTTTAGCGATTTCGAAAGAGAATGTGATGAATAAATATCGCTAAATACTACTCTTGAATAGTCTATGTCACCGGTTTAATCCAGCGCTTATCTATCCATTGAAATGCGATAACGAGCATAATCCCCAACAAAATCAATCCTTTAACAGGGTTAAGAAACGTGAGTTTGAACTGAAAGCCGGTGAGCAAAA
>DHLV01000130.1:5077-5846 GCA_002405445.1 Flammeovirgaceae bacterium UBA4659
GGCCTCACGGGCCGCGATGCGCTGCATCACCCGATCGGCAAAGCCCGGAGTGATATCCACGCGCGGTGGTTGCGCTGCTGCGCGAAACACCACCTGGTAGGCACGCTCGTCTTCGTGGGTTGACACCTGTCCCCTTTCCACATTTTCCTGGTGCTGCTGATCGCCTGGGTTCATACCTTTTCGCTGCGTTGCCATAAAATTACTTTCTCTTTTAATATCTGACGTGCCCGGAACAGGTAATTTTTAACCGTGCCTTCCGGCATCCCCGTAGCCTCGCCAATCTCCCGATAGTCGAAGTGCTCGAGGTGATAAAGGGTTAACACGGTTCGGTATTGCACCGGTAACTGATCAATCAACTGCCGGACCCATTCCTCCTGCTGGGCGTCTTCCAGCAAATCGGCCGGGGTGTCCGTCATGCCCCATCGCTGCTGCCACTGGTCATCTTCCGGAATTTCACTCCATTTCATTTTTTGCTTACGCAGATGGTTAATGGCCTGGCGATACGCAATGGTGGCAATCCAGGTGCTCAACTTCGATTGAAAAGCAAACTCGCCCAGTTTGTCGTACACCCGAAGAAACACATCCTGGCATAACTCCTCCCGATCTTCCGGGCGATCAACCACCCGGGTTATCATGTGCATGACCAGCCGCTGGTGGCGTTCCACCAACAGACGAAATGCACCGGCCTCACCCGCCAATACTTGCGTCACCAGGGATCTTTCGTCCATTGACAGTTAATACGGGCCAGGCATTTGGAGGGTTAGACACC
>DHLV01000130.1:6050-12619 GCA_002405445.1 Flammeovirgaceae bacterium UBA4659
CGGTGTCCAACGGGCAAACAATAAAAAAAGACACGTATGACGCTATTTGAAGTGCTTATGCCGGTGGCCATTTTCGGAGGCCTGGGGGGTTCCATCTACTTCTTATCCATAGTGATGACGGATTTTAATCTCAAGAAACGAATGATTGAAAAAGGCTATGTCAACGAAGAGACCCAGTCAATTTTCAGAAACATGTCGACCGATAATAAATACGCTGCGTTGAAGTGGGGATTAATCATTCTCTCGGCCGGACTTGCGCTCATCGTAATGGAGTATATCGGGGCCGATCCCAACTCCACACTGCCCTATGGCATCTTTGCCACGTTTGTGTCAGCCGGCTTCCTGGCCTACTACCTGATTGTAAAGCGCGAGCAAAAACAATAGGCTGTTCACCCCCGAACAGTGGGGTGTACGATTCATAACACGCTGTACGAAAAACCGGGCTTACCCTTCAAAAAAACGCGCCGCCTACGGCTGGCGCGATGTTTGGGAAACCTGACCACTCATCCTCAATCCGATACCTCGATTTATGCTCCGCAACTATATCAAAACAGCTTTCCGAAACCTGATTCGCCACCGCTTTTTTTCGCTGATCAACGTGTTTGGTCTAGCGGTGGCCATGTCCATCTGCATGGTGCTGATCATGCTGGTGGCCGATCAATTGAGTTATGACCGGCACAACACTAATGGCTCGCGCATTTTTCGGGTCACCACTCTGGGGGTAGATGACAAAGGTGTCGTTACCTCGGATCAGGAAAACAGCTCCAGCCCGATGACCGTGGCCCCTGAGCTGATGGAAAAGTACACGGGCGTAGAAAAAGCCGTGCGTTTCAGGCGCGGCTTTGGAAACGGTTGGCTCGAGTTCGAAAACCAGAACGTCAACATCCCCCTGTCGGGATTTTTTGCGGATGCCGAGGCGCTGAACATGTTTCAATACGAACTTGAACATGGCGATCCTTCCTCTGCTCTCGTGCAACCCTATTCGGTCGTGCTCAGCCGGGCGGCCGCCAACAAACTTTTCAAAGAGCCAAACCCCGTGGGGCAAACCCTCAAGGTGGGTGACATTGGCGTGTACACCGTTACCGGAGTGTTGAAGGAAACAAAAAACAAGTCGCACATCGTCTTTGACGGGCTGGCCAGTATGTCCACCGTCAAAGCCCTGGAGGAAGCCGGCAAATTTGATCGAACATCCGAAAGCTGGACAAACTACTGGCAGGGGTGGACCTACGTGATGATCGAATCCGGGAAGACTCCCCACGATTTGCAGGTAGCCCTTGACGAGATGTACCGGAAACACATTGCGTCCATCACTACGCCCGACACGTACAAAATGAAGTTTGCGCTGCAGCCCTTGTTTCGCATCACGCCCAGCAACAGCATGAACAACCCCATCGGGCCCCTGTTGCCGTGGCTGGTTGTCTACTTTCTCGGAGGCCTTGCCTTGATCATTCTGCTCACCTCCTGTTTCAATTTTACCAATCTTTCCATTGCCCGCTCCCTGAGCCGCGCACGCGAAATTGGTGTACGTAAAGTGACCGGTGCGGCCCGTTGGCAAATTTTCGGGCAGTTCATCTCCGAATCCATCCTGGTGACCTTCATCGCCCTGGCCGTGGCCCTAGCCCTCGTAGTGGTACTTGAACCGATGATCCAGCAGCTCAACTTCGCCCGTATCTTCCGCTGGGACTTGCACAGCAGCACCGCGGTGTACCTGATCTTTGTTTTGTTTGCCACGGTGGTGGGCATCCTGGCGGGATTCTTCCCTGCGGTGGTGCTCTCCGGCTTCCAACCCGTTCAGGTCCTAAAAAATCTGAGCAACCTGAAACTCTTCTCGCGCATGGGATTGCGCAAGACCTTGCTCGTATCTCAGTTTACGTTGTCCCTCTTCTTCATTCTTACCGTCATGGTGGCCTACGACCAGCTTCACCTGTTCACCCACCAGAACCACGGCTTCAAGATGAACAACAACATTCTGATTAAGCTCAACAACACGAGCCATGAAACTCTGAAAAACGAATTGCAGAAGTACGCCGACATCTCGGCAGTCGCGGCCGCTTCGCATCTGCCGGCAGCCGGCACCTCGTATGGCACGGGTTTCAAGAAAAAGCGGGAAGAGCCGGAATGGACCAATGTGGATTATTTTCTCGTTGACGAGAACTATGCCGACAACATGGAGTTGACGTTGGTGGCCGGGGAGTTTTTCAAAACCAAGGAGGTTAACCTGAACAATAACCTGATGGTGATCAATGAAGCGGCTGTGGCCAGGTTTCAATTGGGGTCGGCCCGCGAAGCCATTGGCCAGTCCATGATCTTTCAAAATGACTCCACCGAAAAAATCATTGTGGGTGTGGTGGCCAACTACAATCACCGCGACCTCATGCGCGAAATTGATCCCATGGCGTTGATGTACCAGCCAGAGTCGTTCAGCGTGATGCAGGTAGCCTACCTGGGCACCTACGATGAAGCCCGGCAAACGGTAGAAAAAGCCTGGGCTACGGTGAACCCGGATTTGAAGATTGACTACACGGAAGTAAAATCCGAAATCAACAAATTTTATGAGGTTGTTTTTGGCGACCTGGTGACGGTGCTCGGTTTTGTATCCACGCTGGCGATTTTGATTTCATGCCTCGGGCTTTTGGGCATGGCTACTTACGCCACCGAAACACGGGTGAAAGAAATCTCCATTCGCAAAGTACTGGGCTCTACCGATGGCGCGTTGGTGTTGCTGTTGTCGCGCGGCTTCCTCTCCATTCTTGGCCTGGCGGTGCTGATTGGCGTACCGCTGGCCTACGTGGTGAACAACCTGTGGCTCGAGTACATTGCCTACCGCACCGCCATGGGCGTGGGCACCATCAGTTTGGGCGTGTTGTTGCTCGTGGTCTTTGGCGCCTTAACCATTGGTTCACAAACCTGGCGTGCCGTGTTCATCAACCCGGTGGACAATTTGAAGGGTGAGTAGCGGTTGGCAAGCGGTTATTCGGGAAAAGACCAGCGCGGGCGAGGATAAAATAAACTCGCTTTGATTTTTGTGTCGGCAACGCAAAGCTTTTGCATTGGTGCGATTTGTTACTTCTTTGTCAATAAATTTTCCGCTTGTTTAGGAAACTTTTTCAATAACCACTCCAATAAATCTAGCTGGTCTCTACTTGGTGCTCGTCTAACTTGTGCAACCAACTTGATGGCTTCTGGTCTATTCAATGTCAGATTAGATGCACCTTCATTACAAACAGAACATATAGCTCTCAGGTTAGAAGGTTCGTCAGTTCCTCCCATTGATTTGTCAATTATATGTGCTATGTGTAATCGAGTCTTTCTGCCTTTGTCGTATGGGTGTGGCTCACCTGCAGCTGCACCACACATTTGACAAGTAAATCCATTTCGGTCTAAAACAAATGCTCTTGTCTCTTTTGAAATCCCTCTTTCAAATGCAGGTAGAGGCTTGGTATCAATCAAGACGTATTGACCAGGCTTTAGATCACTTCTATCATTGTGAGTGGCAATATTTAACCCTTCTTCGTTTCTTAATTCACGAACGCGTCTGCCCCATTCGCTTGTTCCCGCAACTGAACGAAGTGTTTCTGAATCTAATACCTTTCCAATATTTTCAAGAAAATATTCTCTGAGCTTGCTTCTTGAACCTTTACCTTTAGATACTTTCTTTGCCATTCTTTAATGCTCTTATAATTTCTTTTCCAATAGCTGCAGCAACAGGCGGAGGGAACGCGTTTCCAACTTGTCTATATGCTGGTGTTTTCTTTCCAACGAACTCCCAGTCATCTGGGAACCCTTGAATAAGGGCAGTCATTTTTAAAGTTAGTTTTGGATTTCCCTTGAAACCATTCATAGGTGGCTTGTCGGCTAATCCACTTCCATCAACGCTCAATTCTAGCCATGCTTTTCTTGCTCTCGTTGGTCCTAGGTCTGCACCACCATGTTTTTTTGAGCCACCAACTAAAGTTGGTGCAATTCCATTTGCTTTCTTTCTCCATTCTTCAACGCTTTCCCAACCAAGACTTGCCATTTCTTTATAAAGAACCTCACCAACGGGTTTGGGTGTCTGTGGCTTGGAAGGCCAATTGAATTTATGAAAATGTTCTTCCTTTATTGCAACTAATATTGCCCTAGGTCTTAGTTGTGGGACCCCAAAATCTGACGCATTTAATAGTCGCCAATCACCGGAGTATCCCAATTTTTTGAGGTCGTGAATTATCTGCTTTCGATAGGATTTAAACTTAGGGCTCAATAAACCCCTGACATTCTCTAAGATTATTGCTTTAGGATTACATTCTTTAGCAATCCTGATTGCTTCTGGAAACAAATCTCTGTCGTCTAAGTGTCCGAGTTGCTTTCCAGCTATAGAAAATGGTGGGCAAGGAACACCCCCTGCTAAAACGTCAACTTGTCCTTTAAATGGAGACGCATCAAATTGACGAAGGTCTCCCTGAATTACATTCCAATCCGGCCTATTTTTCTTTAAAGTCTGGCAAGCAAGTGGTTCTATTTCTACAAGTGCAATGTGTTCAAAACCAGCTTGTTCGAGTCCGACTGCTTGCCCTCCGCCACCGGCACATATTTCAAGTGATTTTAATTTTGCCACGCTAATATATTTACCCGAAAAATACCTCATTTAAAGTCAAAATGCTACGTTTTTTGGACCGGTTCAGAGGTTGATTTTTTCCATTCTCCATCTTTTCGAAGTCCTCAAACTCAATGGCATAATCGTCAATATGCTTTCCTTGTGGTAGTGTTACGCGATGAACAATATGTACTTTGTAAAACTTCATTATGGGTAATGAACTGTTCTGTTGAAACGTGCCAATGCGCGTTGGAGTCACTGTCCCACTGCATCAAGCATAACACCCGAATATGCACAATTGCACATATCCCGCATATACTTACCGACCACCGAACCAATTTACCAAGTTGCCCTTTACGCCCAGCTGGAATAAACACAGTATTGCCGGCTGTTGCCTATAATGTCAAATCTCGAGCACTGTGATAAACAGTCAGAATGCTTATTTGGTCTGCCGAAACTACTTGATAAATGATTCGGTAATTTCCCTCAATAAGTTCTCTTACGTTCTCGTCATTCTTTTCAGGAACAGTTCGCCCTGCTTGTGGAAAGGTTTTTAATATGTCCGGTCTCTCAAACAATTTTTGAACGGTCAGCTTAGCGTATTTTTCTGAATTCTCGGCAATATAGTCACCGATGTCACCGATGTCATTTATGGCTTGGTCAGTCCAAATCAATTTAACCATTTGCTCAACTTTGCTCTGGCTTGCTCCTCAGTATTCACCTTCCCGTCTTTTACTTCTTGACGTCCTTTTTCAATTTTTTCAATAATTATCAGTCTCTCAATAATCTCCTCTATTGAAACCTCGTCTGGGAGTTTATTAATTGATTCGATAACAGTCGATTTTCTCATTTTGTCAGTATTTATAGTCCAAGTTAAGTAAAAAAAGTCTTTTGGACTCGGTTGGGTACTTGCCGCCAACACCCAAAAATGCCCATTGGCACATATCCCGCATGTACTTAACGAATTTACAAGGTTGTGCTTTACGCCCAACAAAAGAGGGCGTATTTTTTAGTCAAAACCCGGGGTGAGTAGGCTGTGGGGCATCACGTTCGTTGGTGAAGACTGCCAACGAGCGCGGGGAGCCGCCAGTGCTGAAATAAACACAATGTTAGCGCAATTTTTATCAATGCAATTTGTTCATGAATTCTGCAAAGGAATCCGCCACAAACGATACGTTGTCCACATAATGTCCGTCCTGAATTTCTGGTTCTCCTTCATGGTCCCAGAAAAATATCTGTCCATAGTTTTCAGAATGCACTGACAGTAAGAACAAGTTGCCAAATGAATCTGTCGCAATTGGGAATGTACTGAAAGGAATTCGTTTTGCAAACATGTCTATGTGTCTGTATAAACTTGCGTAGTAGTCCCCGTTGTGCATCCCCAAAATGTATGTCACAATAGTTTCGGGACTCTTATTGGCTTGTTTAGTCGGTTTTCCGCCATTATTTGCCAGTAGAAACTGTCGATAGTCATTTGGTAGTTTCATGTTATTTGTCAATTCGAAGTCGTTCAGTTCTTCGTCTGACAATTTCCCGAACTCGTTGGGGTTTAAAATCATGTTGGTAAAAATTGCGCCCAAACATCCGAATATGCGCCATTGCCCATATCCTGTTTACATTAACCGATCACCGAACCAATTTACAAGGTTGCCCTTTACGCCCAACAAAAGAGGGCGTATTTTTTAATGCCATGGATTGGCCAGCACCCATGCGGGCCAATACATCAGAAAATCAATTTTCCATCACCACCGTGCTCAACGAGTGGGCCGGTAGCGTCAACCCAACCGCGGGGTTGACCGAGAGACGGACCTGCGCAGCGGAAGATCGGTCATTCTGCACGATCACCACCACTTTCCCTTCGGTTGTGCGAAAGGCCACGTGCGGAAGACTGTCGGGCCCATTGGAATACACCCGCACCGAACCCGGAGGCACAAACCGCGAAGCGTGCGCAATGACATAGTACGAAACATTTCGGGTGATGGAATCCCCGATGGTG
>DHLV01000204.1 GCA_002405445.1 Flammeovirgaceae bacterium UBA4659
GAGTTCGAATCTCTCCACCCGTGCGAAAGAAAATACCTGCCTTGGGGCAGAAAAGAAATAATAAAAGGGTTGAAAAAGCCCAACCAGATGGAAAAACTGAAAGCATATATCCTCGAGTCGGTTGACGAAATCAAGAACAAGGTTACTTGGCCGAAATTCAATGAATTGCAGAGCAGCGCCATTTTGGTGTTGGTTGCCTCATTGATTTTTGCTCTCGTAATTGGTTTTATCGATTTGGGTTTTAAGAATGCCTTGGCTTGGTTCTACAAAGAATTTTAAATCATGGCAACAGCAACAGTAGGCGAATTAAAGTGGTATGTGCTGAGGGTCATCAGCGGACAGGAGAAGAAAATCAAATCTTACCTGGAAACTGAGATCGAGCGTTCGAAGCTAACGAGTTTCATTCCGCAAGTGCTTATCCCGTCAGAGAAAGTATACGAAATGCGCAATGGCAAAAAGCGTGTTCGAGAGAGAAACTTCTTTCCGGGCTACGTTTTGATATCGGCCGATCTGAGCAACGGAGAAGCCTACCACACTGTGAATAACATCCCCGGTGTGATTGGGTTTTTGGGTGCGAATGGCTCAAACGCTACCAACAAAGAACCGGTAGCGCTACGCCAATCAGAAGTAAACCGTATTTTGGGTAAGGTAGATGAGATTGATCAGTTTGAAGTGAAGTTGGAGACGCCATTCATCAAAGGCGAGTCAGTGAAAGTGATGGATGGCCCATTCAGTGGATTTACCGGCACCATTGAAGAGATTTTTGAGGAGAAGAAGAAATTGAACGTAATGGTGAAAATATTCGGGCGCAATACGCCTGTGGAGTTGAGCTACATGCAAGTTGAGAAAATAGACTAACAGAATTTAGATAATCGCAGTATGGCAAAGGAAGTAATTGGTTATTTAAAGCTGCAGGTGAAGGGCGGTGCAGCCAATCCTGCCCCCCCAATCGGGCCTGCTTTAGGTTCAAAGGGCTTGAACATCATGGATTTCTGCAAGCAGTTCAATGCGCGCTCGCAAGATAAGCCAGGCCAAGTTCTTCCGGTGTTAATCACGATTTACAACGACAAGTCGTTTGACTTCGTCATCAAAACACCGCCAGCGGCTGTTTTAATCATGGAAGCCATCAAATTGCAGAAAGGATCAAAAGAGCCTAACCGTGCCAAAGTAGGGTCGATTTCATGGGATCAGATCAAGAAAATTGCTGAGTTGAAGATGCCTGATCTGAACGCATTTAAAATTGACTCAGCCATGAAGATGATCGCAGGTACTGCGCGCAGCATGGGTGTGACTGTGAGTGGTGTTGCCCCGTGGGATAAATAACCCGAAAATGAATGACAGCTATGAGGGAATCAAAAAATAGAAAGGCAGTAGTTGCCAAATACAACGCAGATAAAGTGTACACCTTGGATGAGGCATCTAAGTTGATTAAAGACATCACATTTACCAAATTTGATGCGTCTGTTGATGTAGACATTCGCCTGGGCGTAGACCCGAAGAAATCTGATCAAATGGTGCGTGGCGTGGTATCGCTCCCGCACGGTTTGGGAAAAACAGTTCGTGTGCTGGTTCTTTGCACGCCTGACAAAGTGCAGGAGGCGAAAGATGCGGGTGCCGAGCACGTGGGTTTGGATGAATACATCCAAAAAATAGAAGGCGGGTGGACCGATGTTGATGTGATCATCACCACGCCAACAGTAATGGCAAAGGTAGGGCGTTTGGGTAAAGTATTGGGGCCACGTGGCCTGATGCCTAACCCTAAGTCTGGAACAGTAACCCTTGAAGTAGGCAAAGCAGTGAAAGAAGTGAAGGCCGGTAAAGTTGACTTCAAGATTGACAAACAAGGAATCATTCATGCGAGCATAGGTAAGGCTTCCTTCAGCGCAGACAAAATTAAAGACAATGCGGCTGAACTTATCCAGGCAGTAGTAAAGTTGAAACCGTCTTCATCAAAAGGTACATACCTCAGAAGTATATCCCTTTCTTCTACGATGAGTCCGGGCATCAAAGTTGATTCAAATTCGATTTAAAGGTCTATTTAATTTTCAAAACGATGACCAAAGAAGAAAAAGGGCAGATCATTGAAGAATTGGCTGAGAAGTTTTCGCAGCACAATCACTTCTATATTACCGATGCATCTGGCCTTACAGTAGCACAAATCAATGCTTTTCGCAGACTGTGCTTTAATGCAGGCGTGGAATACCGCGTGTATAAAAACACACTCATCAAAAAGGCGCTCGAAAAGCAAACTGGTAATTATGAGGAACTGTACAAAGTTCTTCACGGCTTTTCAGGTGTAATTTTTTCCAAGGAATCTGGTAATGCTCCGGCAAGAGTGATAAAGGAGTATCGCAAAAAGATTCAAGGGCGTCCAGGGTTAAAAGGCGCGTCCATCGAATCAACCGTATTTGTTGGCGAAGAACATCTGGATACCCTCGTTGAGTTGAAATCCAAGAATGAACTCATCGGTGAAGTTGTTTCATTGCTGCAATCACCTGCTAAAAATGTATTGTCTGCACTATTGAGTGGCAAACAAACTGTGGCAGGCCTGGTAAAGGCATTGGAAGAAAGAAAACAATAATTTTTGAACTCAAAATTTTAAACACTTATCAATCATGGCAGACGTAAAATCCCTTGGCGATCAACTAGTAGAACTCACCGTTAAAGAAGTAAACGAGTTGGCTTCTTATTTGAAAGAAACATATGGCATCGAGCCTGCAGCAGCCGCTGTAGCAGTAGCAGCCGGCCCGGCAGCGGGAGGCGGTGGCGCTGCTGCTGCTGAGAAAACCAACTTCGATGTGGTGTTGAAAAACCCAGGCGCTAATAAACTCCAGATTGTGAAATTGGTGAAGGAGTTGACCGGACTTGGCTTGAAAGAAGCAAAAGACATGGTTGATGGCGCACCCAAGACCATTAAAGAAGGCTTGCCAAAAGACGAAGCTGAAAACTTGAAGAAGCAACTTACTGAGGCTGGTGCCGAGGTGGAGTTGAAATAATTCTTGAAGGCGAATCATACCGTCTGAATGGCATTTCAGGCCCCAGTCCTATGCAAAATAGGGTTGGGGTTTGCCTATTTAATTACACTCCCATTTGGGTGAGTCTTAAAACAGGGATCAATAAATAAATCGTACAAACCTTGGCAAAGAAGACATCTAACAATCGAATTGATTTCTCATCAATCGACAAAGTATTGGAATATCCCGATTTTCTGGATATCCAGCTTCAATCGTTCAAAGACTTTTTGCAGATAGAAACACCCGCTGAAAAGCGCCAGAATGAAGGCCTTTTCAAAGTTTTTGCAGAAAACTTCCCAATCTCCGACTCGCGCGAAAACTTCGTGCTCGAGTTTGTGGATTATACCATTGACCCGCCAAAATACAGCGTGGACGAATGTATCGACAGGGGCTTGACTTTTTCTGTGCCGCTGAAGGCTAAACTCCGCCTCACTTGCAACGATGAGGACAATGAGGACTTCGAAACCATCGAACAGGAAGTTTTCTTAGGAAACATTCCCTACATGACCGAAAAAGGCTCCTTTGTAATCAACGGTGCCGAGCGGGTGATTGTATCCCAACTGCACCGCTCACCCGGTGTGTTTTTTGCCATGAGCAAGCACACCAACGGTACCAAACTGTATTCGGCACGCATTATCCCGTTCAAGGGCTCATGGATTGAATTTGCCACAGACGTAAACGCGGTGATGTATGCATATATTGACCGCAAGAAGAAGTTCCCGGTAACAACCCTGTTGCGCGCCATCGGGTATGGATCAGATAAAGACATCCTGGATCTGTTCGGCCTGAGCGAAGAAGTGGAGGCCAACAAAAATAACCTCAAGAAAGTGGTTGACCGCAAGTTGGCAGCCCGTGTGCTCAAGACTTGGACAGAAGACTTTGTGGACGAAGATACCGGTGAGGTGGTTTCCATCGACCGTAATGAGGTGCTTCTGGAGCGCGACCACGTAATCACTGTGGACGATGTGGATGTGATCCTCGACTCAGGCGTAAAATCAATCATCCTGCATCGTGTAGATGTAAACGTGGCTGACTATTATATCATCTTCAATACCTTGGCGAAAGACAACTCGAACTCTGAGAAGGAAGCGGTTGAACAGATTTATCGCCAATTGAGAAATACCGAAGCGCCTGACGAACAAACCGCACGCGACATCATCCAGAGTTTGTTCTTCAGCGAAAAGCGTTATGACCTGGGTGAAGTTGGCCGTTACCGCATCAACAAGAAGCTTGGTCTTGACCTTAGCTTCGACCAACGTGTATTGACTACCGAGGACATTATCCTCATCGTGAAATATTTGATCGGTTTGATCAACTCCAAGGCTGTGGTGGACGACATTGACCACTTGAGCAACAGGCGTGTGAGAACCGTAGGTGAGCAGTTGTATTCGCAGTTTGGTGTGGGGTTGGCTCGCATGGCGCGGACCATCAAAGAGAGGATGAACGTTCGTGATAACGAAGACTTTAAGCCTGTGGATTTGATCAACGCAAGGACATTGTCTTCGGTGATCAATTCATTCTTTGGCACCAACCAACTGTCTCAGTTTATGGATCAAACCAATCCATTGGCCGAGATCACCCACAAGCGCAGGATGTCGGCACTTGGGCCAGGCGGCCTTTCAAGAGAGCGTGCAGGTTTTGAAGTGCGAGATGTTCACTACACCCACTACGGACGTTTGTGTACCATTGAAACGCCTGAAGGTCCAAACATCGGTTTGATTTCATCACTCTGCGTGCACGCAAAAGTGAATAAGATGGGCTTCATCGAAACACCGTACCGCAAAGTTGAGAATGGAAAAGTTCGAGGAAAAGATGTTGTGTTTTTAACTGCCGAAGAAGAAGATACACACAACATCGCCCAGGCGAACGTAAAAATCAAAACAGGTGGCGAAATTGAAAACGAGAAAGTAAAAGCCCGGTTTGAAGGTGATTTCCCGGTGGTTGAGCCGAAGGAAATCCGATACATGGATATTGCACCCAACCAAATTGTTTCGATTGCCGCTTCGTTGATCCCATTTCTGGAGCATGACGATGCCAACCGTGCGTTGATGGGCTCAAACATGCAACGCCAGGCTGTACCGTTGATGCGGCCGGAGGCGCCCATCGTGGGAACAGGGTTGGAGGGAAGGATCGCACTCGACTCCCGCGCGCTCATTTTGGCTGAGGGAAGTGGTGTGGTTGACTTTGTTGATGCGAAGAAGATTGTTATTAAATACGATGTTTCTGAAGAGCAGCAAATGGTGCGCTTTGATGACGAGTTCAAAACGTACAATTTGATCAAGTTCCGCAGAACGAACCAAGATACCTGCATCAACCTGACTCCTTTGGTGAGGAAGGGCGAAAAAGTAGTGAAAGGGCAACCGCTTTGCCAGGGTTACGGAACCGCAAACGGAGAGTTGGCATTGGGAAGAAACCTGCTGGTGGCATACATGCCATGGCAGGGTTACAACTTTGAAGATGCAATCGTCATCTCTGAGCGTGTCGTGCGTGATGACATTTACACATCCATTCATATTGAAGAATTTGAGCTGGAGGTGCGTGACACCAAGCGTGGCGAGGAGGAACTCACTTCGGAAATACCTAACGTAAGCGAAGATGCCATCAAGCATTTGGACGAGAATGGCATTATACGGATGGGCGCGGAAGTGAAGGAGGGTGACATTTTGATAGGTAAGATTACTCCCAAAGGTGAGACTGATCCAACGCCCGAAGAAAAATTACTGAGGGCCATCTTTGGTGACAAAGCTGGCGATGTGAAGGATGCCTCGATGAAAGCGCCACCATCATTGAAAGGTGTTGTCATCGATACCAAGTTGTTCTCGCGCCCCAAGAAGGATAAGGACTTGCGTACCAAATCGAAGAAAGAGCTGGACGCACTGAAGAACCGCTACAGCAAGCAATTGACTGACTTGAGGAGCGAGATGATCAAGAAACTGACTTCACTGCTCACAGGCAAGACCAGCCAGGGAGTAAAGCATAAGTTTGGTGATGAACTGATCAGTAAGGGCGTGAAATTCACCAGCAAGGTGATTGAGAGCAATCTGTTCCCGGATAAAAATATCTACCGCGATGAGAGCAACTACAGCGTGCCGGAAGAGGTCAACCTGATTGCTGACATCAGCCTTGATAGTTGGACTTCAGATGACACCACGAACGAACTGGTTGCCGAGTTAGTGAAGAATTACCTGAACAAACGCAACAGCATCTCTGGCGTGTTCAAGCGAGAGAGATTTACGTTGGAAGTAGGTGACGAGCTACCTACCGGCATTGTGCAGTTGGCCAAGGTGTATGTTGCTAAGAAGCGTAAGTTGAAGGTAGGCGATAAAATGGCGGGTCGCCACGGCAACAAGGGTGTAGTGGCGCGTATTGTTCGCGAAGAGGATATGCCATTCCTTGAAGACGGAACACCCGTAGACATCTGTTTGAATCCGCTCGGGGTGCCTTCGCGCATGAACCTGGGCCAAATTTACGAAACCGTGCTGGCGTGGGCAGGCAAAAAGCTGAACCGCAAGTATGCTACACCGATCTTCGATGGTGCATCTCTTGACAATGTTTCAGCAGAATTGAAGGAAGCTGGCTTGCCTGACTTCGGCAGGACATATTTGTACGATGGTTTAACAGGCCAGAAGTTTGACCAACCAGTAACTGTGGGAATGTCATACATGCTCAAGCTGGGGCACTTGGTTGACGACAAGATGCATGCTCGCTCAATTGGGCCGTACTCGCTGATCACACAACAACCATTGGGCGGCAAAGCTCAGTTTGGCGGTCAGCGTTTCGGAGAAATGGAAGTGTGGGCGCTGGAGGCATTCGGTGCATCTCACATCCTGCAAGAGATTTTAACGATCAAGTCTGACGATGTTATTGGTCGCGCGAAAGCGTACGAGTCGATTGTGAAGGGTGAGAACATGCGCAAGCCGAATATACCAGAATCGTTCAACGTGTTGGTGCATGAACTTAGAGGTTTAGCATTGGAGATTACGATGGATTAGTAAAGTCGAGAGTCCGAAAGTCGGTAAGCCAAGCTTTCTGACTTTCGGACTAATCAACTTTCAGACTTTGAAAATGAATTTAGTTAACTGAAAAAACGCACAGCATGTCTTTCAGAAAAAATAAGAAGATCAACAACGATTTCTCAAAAATCACCATCAGCTTGGCTTCTCCAGAGTCAATTTTGGAAAGTTCGCACGGTGAGATTACGCAACCAGAAACCATCAACTACAGAACTTACAAGCCTGAGATGGGTGGTTTGTTTTGCGAGCGCATTTTTGGCCCCGTAAAGGACTGGGAGTGCCATTGCGGAAAATACAAGCGTATCCGTTACAAGGGCATTATTTGCGATCGTTGCGGTGTGGAGGTTACAGAAAAGAAGGTGCGCAGAGAGCGCATGGGGCACATTGAGTTGGTGGTGCCTGTGGCGCACATCTGGTATTTCCGGTCGTTGCCGAATAAAATCGGATACTTGCTCGGTTTACCAACCAAAAAGCTGGATCAAATTATCTATTACGAGCGATACGTAGTCATCCAAGCCGGCATTAAAGAGGAAGACGGTGTCAACCGTTTGGATTTTCTCACCGAGGAGGAATACCTCGACATTGTCGATAAGCTGCCCCGGGAGAACCAAATGTTGGACGACAACGACCCCAAGAAATTCATCGCCAAAATGGGAGCTGATGCACTCGAGATGTTGTTGAGCCGGGTAAAACTTGACGAGCTGTCGTATGAGTTGCGCCACCAAGCAGCGACAGACACCTCACAGCAGCGTAAAGCGGAGGCATTAAAGAGATTGAAAGTTGTGGAGGCTTTCCGCGAAGCAAACTCTCGCGTGGAAAATAAGCCACAGTGGATGACCATCAAGATGGTGCCGGTGATTCCACCGGAGTTGCGCCCGCTGGTGCCTTTGGATGGTGGGCGTTTTGCCACGTCTGATCTGAACGATTTGTACAGACGCGTTATCATCCGCAACAACCGCCTCAAGCGTTTGATCGACATCAAAGCACCAGAAGTGATTTTGCGAAACGAGAAACGCATGTTACAAGAGGCTGTCGACTCGTTGTTTGACAATTCGCGCAAAGTAAACGCTGTACGCAGTGATGGCAACCGCGCACTGAAATCATTGAGCGATATGCTCAAGGGTAAGCAAGGCCGCTTCCGTCAAAACCTTTTGGGCAAACGGGTTGACTACTCGGGCCGTTCAGTAATTGTGGTAGGCCCAGAGTTGAAGTTGCACGAGTGTGGTTTGCCGAAAGATATGGCCGCTGAATTATTCAAGCCATTTATCATTAGAAAGCTCATTGAAAGAGGAATCGTTAAGACAGTGAAATCAGCAAAGAAAATTGTTGACCGCAAAGATCCTGTGGTTTGGGATATCTTGGAAAACGTACTGAAGGGGCACCCCGTTCTACTCAACCGTGCGCCAACATTACATCGGTTGGGTATTCAGGCATTTCAGCCCAAGCTGATTGAAGGTAAAGCGATTCAATTACACCCGCTGGTGTGTACGGCCTTTAATGCCGACTTTGACGGTGACCAGATGGCCGTGCACATTCCCCTCGGCCAAGAGGCGATCCTGGAGGCTTCACTTTTAATGTTGTCTTCTCATAATATCCTCAATCCTGCAAATGGTGCACCCATTACGGTGCCCTCACAAGACATGGTGTTGGGGCTGTATTACCTCACTAAGGGAAGAAAAGGCGAGAAAGGTGAGGGAAAAACATTCTACTCAGCTGAAGAAGTTGTAGTTGCCTATAATGAAAGCAAGCTCTCGAAACATGCCCATATCAAGGTGTTTTCCAAAGTAAAAGATAAGAAAACTGGCGAGTGGAGCAAGAAGTTGATTGAGACAACCACCGGGCGTGTACTGTTCAACCAAGTTGTGCCCGATGAAGTAGGCTTTGTGGACGAACTACTCACCAAAAAGAAACTCCAGGCTATTATTGCCGATGTTTTCAAAGTTGCCGGACAGGCCAAGACGGCCAAATTCTTGGATGATATCAAAGAACTGGGATTCCAGATGGCATATCGCGGTGGTCTATCGATGGGCTTGGGCGATGTAAAGGTGCCTGTGGAAAAGAAAAAGCTGGTGGAAGATGCGCAAAAGGAGGTTGATTCTGTTTGGAACAACTACATGATGGGTTTGATCACCGACAACGAACGCTACAACCAGGTAATCGATATATGGACGCGCACAAACACCATGTTGACCAACACACTGATGAAGCAGTTGGAAGAAGACCAACAGGGTTTTAATTCCATCTATATGATGATGCACTCTGGCGCCCGTGGTTCGCGCGAACAAATCAGGCAGTTGGGGGGCATGCGCGGTTTAATGGCGAAGCCACAAAAGAACCTCGCAGGATCAGTCGGCTCAATTATTGAAAACCCGATTCTATCGAACTTCAAAGAAGGCCTGGATGTATTAGAGTATTTTATTTCCACCCACGGTGCACGCAAGGGTTTGGCAGATACTGCTTTGAAAACAGCGGATGCAGGTTACCTCACCAGACGCCTTGTAGATGTTGCCAATGACCTGGTGATTACCGAAGAGGATTGTGGTACACTTCGTGGACTGAAGGTAACTGCTTTGAAAGACAACGAAGATATTGTCGAGCCGTTGTCAGAGCGTATCGTTGGCCGCGTGGCGGTGCATGACATTTATGATCCGATTTCCGAACAACTCATTTGCGAGGCCAATCAGGAAATCACCGATGAAATTGCAAAGAAAATTGACGAAACAAACATCGAAGAGGTTGAAATTCGCTCAGTACTCACCTGCGAGACAAATTTTGGTGCCTGCGCGAAATGCTATGGTCGCAATCTGGCCACCGGCAAAATGGTGCAAGCAGGCGAATCGGTGGGTGTTATTGCTGCCCAGTCGATTGGTGAACCAGGAACACAGCTTACACTTCGCACATTCCACGTGGGCGGTGCAGCATCTAACATCGCGGTAGACGCAAACATCAAAGCGAAATTCGCTGGTGTTATTGAGTTTGAAGGAATTCGCTCCGTTGACACTACAGACCGAGAAGATAACAAGGTAAAGGTAGTGATGGGGCGCACCGGTGAGATCAGAATCCTCGATGAAGAGAAGCGCGTGCTTATTTCGAATAACGTTCCATACGGAGCCTTCCTTAAAGTGAAGGACGGCCAGAAAGTTGAAAAAGGAACAGAGCTGTGCTATTGGGATCCTTACAATGCCGTAATCCTTTCTGAATTTGATGGTGACATCGAGTACGAAGCGATTATAGAGGGCATTACTTATAAAGAGGAATCAGATGAGCAAACCGGCCATCGTGAAAAAGTGATTACTGACACCCGAGATAAGACGAAGAACCCGGCTATCATTGTGAAGGGTAAAGCTGATACCAAGGGATATAACATACCAGTGGGTGCGCACTTAGCCGTTGATGAAGGAGATAAAATCAAGGCTGGTCAGGTGCTGGCGAAGATACCGCGTACAATGGGTAAGAGCCGCGACATTACGGGTGGTTTGCCTCGCGTAACAGAATTGTTTGAGGCGCGCAATCCATCGAACCCTGCCGTTGTATCAGAAATAGATGGTGTGGTCACATACGGTGGCATTAAACGTGGTAATCGCGAGATATTCATCGAATCGAAAGACGGTGTGCAGAAACGATACCTGGTGCCGTTGAGTAAGCACATTTTAGTGCAAGACAACGACTTTGTGAAAGCGGGTCAGCCTTTGTCTGATGGGGCGATCACACCATCGGATATTTTGTCGATCAAAGGACCTACCGCAGTGCAAGAATACCTTGTCAACGAGATACAAGAAGTGTACCGCCTACAAGGTGTAAAAATCAACGATAAACACATTGAGTGTATTGTGAGCCAGATGATGCAAAAAGTGGAAATCATCGACTCGGGCGACACCACATTCCTGCCGGGTGAGTATGTTGATAAATTTGAGTTCCGTGAAGTGAATGATTTGGTTTTGGATAAAAAAGTAGTAACGGAAGCAGGTGACTCTACAAGGTTTAAAGTAGGGCAGATCATCACAGCGCGCGAACTGCGCGATGAAAATTCCTCGTTGAAACGCAAAGATCAACGTTTGGTGGACGTGCGCGAGGCGTTGGCTGCGGTATCCCGGCCTACATTGCAAGGTATCACACAAGCTTCGTTGAAGACAGAAAGCTGGCTGTCTGCCGCTTCATTCCAGGAAACAACGAAAGTGCTCAGTGAGGCAGCCATCAGAGGGAAGGCAGATCAACTATTGGGTTTGAAAGAGAACGTCATAGTGGGTCACCTTATTCCGGCAGGTACAGGTCAGCGCAGGTTTAACGATTTGATTGTTGGCTCTGAGGAGGAATACCAAAGTTTGGTAAATGCGCCTGAACGCAAGAGCAAAGAGCGCGAACTGCAGGATTGATCTGAAAATTTGAAGATGAACTAATTTGAATGTGAGGCTGCTTTTAAAAAGGCAGCCTCTTTCAATTTAGCTCATCTATCCCATCGTATGTTTTTACTCTTTTCAAATTTTAAAAAAGACGAATTTTCAAAATAAACATTATGGCAGAGGAAATAAACCAGCTCCCACAAAATCAGATCAACATAGAGTTGTCTGAGGAAATCGCAGAGGGAATTTATTCTAATCTGGCGATGATCGCCCACTCGAACAGCGAGTTTGTTATTGACTTTATACGGTTGATGCCAGGGGTGCCAAAGGCAAAAGTGAAGTCACGCATTGTCATCACTCCGGAGCATGCAAAAAGGTTGCTGGCTGCACTGAAGGACAATATCAGCAAGTATGAGGCAACATTTGGAGCAATTAAGCAAACAAATGACCTTCCACAATTTCCGATGAACTTTGGCGGTACGATGGGCGAAGCCTGACAAAAAGGGCTCATGGATATTTGCGGTTGAAATTATTTCAAAACATCCGTACTTTTGTTGTCCCTTACACTAAACGCAGTGTTTAAATGCCCAGGTGGTGAAATTGGTAGACACGCTACTTTGAGGGGGTAGTGCCGCAAGGTGTGCTGGTTCGAGTCCAGTTCTGGGCACTTCTTAGTTTAAGATTGCAGATTTACAATTTCAGATTACAACAAATTTGGAGTTAGTGATCTGCAATTTAAGGTTTGGAAAAATGCCGAAGTGGTGAAATTGGTAGA
>DHLV01000014.1:0-17631 GCA_002405445.1 Flammeovirgaceae bacterium UBA4659
AAAATACCTTTATCGCTGATCAGGCGTGATATCAAAAGGAACGTAAACGGTTGGTTCCGTTTGAAATCGGTGGGATGAAAATGTTGCAGGTCAACGCCCGATCCTGGAACCAGGTCGCAGATGTCTGCTTTGATCAATTTTCGATTGACAAACAGATTCAGGTCGTCCGGGTTTTGAAAGAAAACTTTCTTTGGGTACCGAAATGCAATTTTATACAATGCGATCGCAAACCTGGAGACAATTGTATCCTTCAGGAAAATGGTACCAAGGCCGCATACGTTGTTGACCACCGGGATTTTCAAAAGTGAGGCTGCCAGTGTGCCGTAAACATTCGGTTTGATCGTAAAATGCAAGATCACGTCAGGCTTTGCATTTCGATAGATGCTCAAGAGCTCCAAAATCAAGGCAAAATCTTTCAACGGATTGGCCCCTCTGCTGTCCATTCGTACATTGTGGTGCTTGCAACCCGCCTCCTCCAGATGGTGCGTAAATTCATCGTGCGGGGCAACGGTATGTACCTCGTGGCCCTTTGCCATCAAGGATTTGATGAGATTCATCCTGAAGTTGTAAATGTTCCAGGATGTATTTAGCACAACTGCGACTCTCATGGTTTACTTTGCCCCAAAAAAATGGGCTTTTACACGGTTTGGTCGTTTTTTGGAACTATTCGAAATTAGTCACCACAGACCAATTTGGAATAAATTTCATAAAGTTAACAAATGTAACCTGTGTTAGAAATGAAACAGATAAGAAAGTAAATTTGCAATCGATGACAGACGAGAGAAAGGCAATATTGGTGGCATTGGCAGACTCAAAGACACTTCCTGAGCAAACCACCGAGCACCTTGATGAACTCGAGTTCTTGGCGGAAACGGCTCATATTCAAACGGTTGCCAGATTTGTGCAAAAGTTACCACATCCGGATGTGCGCACATTTGTGGGCAAAGGCAAACTTGAGGAAATTAAGGAGCGAGTTTTCCGCGAAAATATCGATCAGGTCATTTTTGATGATGATTTAAGTCCCTCGCAGTTGCGAAATATTGAAAAGGAACTTAACCCGGCCAATAGAGAGGATCATAAAGTACGCGTGTATGATCGCAGTTTGTTGATCCTCGATATCTTTTTGATGCGGGCACAAACCGCGCAGGCCAAAACGCAGGTAGAACTGGCCATGAACCAATACCTTCTCCCCCGGTTAACGCGCATGTGGACGCACCTGGAGCGCCAGCGCGGTGGCACCGGTTCGCGCGGGGGTGCGGGCGAGAAGGAAATTGAGACCGACCGCAGGATGATTAAAAGCCGGATTTCGGTGTTGAAAGAAGAACTCAAGAAGATTGATAAGCAACGGATGACGCAGCGCAAGTCGCGCCAAAGTACGGTGCGCGTGGCGTTGGTGGGCTACACCAATGTAGGCAAGTCTACACTGATGAATGTACTTTCAAAAGCAGATGTGAAGGCCGAGAACAAGTTGTTTGCCACCGTAGATGCCACCGTGCGCAAAGTGGTGATTGGCGATATTCCTTTTCTGTTATCGGATACGGTGGGGTTTATCCGAAAACTGCCTCACCATTTGATTGAATCGTTCAAATCTACGTTGGATGAAGTGCGCGAGGCAGACATTTTGTTGCATGTGGTAGATGCGGCACACCCCTTCCACGATAACCACATAGAAGTAGTTCGCCAAACCTTGGCTGAAATTGGCGCGGGCAACATCCCCACCGTTTTGGTGCTCAACAAAATTGATTTGTTAAAAAGGGAAGAAGTGGACTTCGACCAATTGAAAGGGTATTACCGCGAGAAAGGTTTTGAGAATGTTGTATTCGTTTCTGCGCTATCGAAAGAGAACCTGCAGCAGTTTAGGCAAACTATTTTTGACATGGTGAGGAGCAAGCATATTCAGATTTATCCCAATTACATCCAAACCAATCAATACTCAGGTGATTTTGTTTGAAGCTAAGGCTGCCCACGTTGCTCTTCTTCACCAACGCGCGAGTTGAGTGTTGCCTAACTGGTTAGCTTGTATTTTATTAACTTGAATCAGTTTTGTATAGGAAATGCCAATGCAAAAGATTCTCTCTAGCCAGCAAATCAAAATGCTTGATCAGTTTACGATCGAGCACGAACCAATTGCCTCCATTGACTTGATGGAACGGGCCAGCCGGGCATTTTTTGATTGGTTTTGTCAAACATTCTTGCAGCCACAAAATATCGCAGTGGTGTGCGGCACCGGCAACAATGGGGGAGATGGTCTCGCCATTGCACGCATGCTGGCAGAAGTGGGCTATAACGTAAACGTGTTTGTGGTGAAGGGTGAAATGCCCGAGTCGCTTGACTTCCAAAAAAATCTAACTCGGTTAGATTCAAAAATTTCCAAGACAGAAATACGGCAAAGTTCAGAACTTGTGCTAGCAGAATTTGATGTTGTGATCGATGCAATTTTCGGCTCAGGCCTCTCGCGGCCTCCTTCGGGATTGTATGCAGAAGTAATTGAACAAATCAATAACTCGCAGGCTAATGTGGTAGCGGTAGATATTCCATCGGGCCTGATGATGGATTCTCATTCGAAAGGAGCAATCGTTCAAGCCGATTACACCGTTTCATTTCAGTTACCAAAGTTGGCATTTCTAATGCCTGAAAATGCAAAATACGTGGGCGAGTGGATTACAGTCGATATTAAACTTAGCACATCGTTTATCAAGCAAGCAGAGTGCAAACACTTTCTGGTTGATAGAAAAGCTGCCGCGAAAATTTTGAAGCCGCGCAAAAAATTTTCGCACAAAGCCAGTTATGGCCATGCTTTGCTGGTGGCGGGCAGTCTTGGCAAAATGGGCGCGGCTGTTTTGGGCGCAAAAGCGGTGATGCGTTCGGGGGCAGGGTTGCTTACAGTACTGTCGCCCAAATGCGGGTACGATATCCTGCAAACTGCCGTGCCGGAGGCAATGGTTGAAATAGTTGGGTCAGATTTTTTGGAGTATGTCCCTGACGTGTTGAGCTATCAATCCATTGGTATCGGCCCGGGCATCGGCAAACAAGACAAAACGAAAGAGGCACTGGAATCCATTCTTCGTTCATATCAAAAACCAATGGTGCTGGATGCAGACGCCCTTAACATTCTTTCCGAAAATCGCCAGATGCTGGCGAGCGTGCCACAAGGGTGTATCTTAACGCCTCATCCCAAAGAATTTGAACGGCTGGTAGGTGCATGGTCGGACGACTTTGCACGCCTGGAAAAACAAAAACAGTTGGCGAAGCAAGTCAACTCAGTCATCGTATTGAAGGGTGCTTTCAGTTCGATCGCCTCGCCTGATGGCAATGTCTATTTCAACCCATCCGGTAACCCCGGCATGGCGACAGGGGGTAGTGGCGATGTGCTTACCGGCATTTTAACAGGGTTGTTGGCGCAAGGCTATGCTCCGTTAGATGCGGCCATTTTGGGTGTTTACCTGCATGGGATGGCTGGCGATTTGGCCGCATACGAGTTGGGGATGGATTCCGTGGTTGCTTCTGACCTTGTTCAGTACCTTCCGGGCGCGGTTAAACGAGCCAAACCGTAGTTTATTTCATTTTTTGGGGGCATTTTAAACTTTTGGCTTACGAATTGTATCTAAAGGACATTAAACACCGTAAGTAAACCTTAATGAACGCTGTCCAAACCCTACTTATTGCTTCTCTCACCGTTGTTTCGGCAATGGTTTTTGGCCAATCGAAAGAAGAAACCTTTGCATCCAGCGATCCTGTGAAGTCCGTACAGGTATATCCAAATCCGACAAACGATTTTTTGAACGTTAAGTTTGAAACCGCTATCGCCAAGAAGGCTGACTTCAAAATTCATAACATCATTGGCAACGAGATCAGCGTGGAGGCAGAAGCAATCGATGATTTTGAAGTGCGTTTTAAAGTAAAGGACCTCCACGAAGGCTACTACATTTTAGCTGTGCAGAATGCGCAATCTGGCGCCAAGTACACCTACAAGTTTTTGAAGCTGTAACTCATTGCCACACCTGCCTGCCGGCCAGGCAGGGATTCACAGATTGGCAATCGACAGTTAAAGAATTAACTTTTTTCCCGTCTCCAGAAAGAGAATGATAAATTGTGTTTACACGCTCGGCCATGGAGTATGAGATTTTCCATCTCGCATTCTCTCTGCTAGGGACGATGCTACACACAAACTTTAATAACTCGACATACCATTTGTAAACAACATTGAAATCTGTGAACCATTGGTAGAAAAAAGACCTGCATGGATGCATGCAGGTCTCTTCATTTTACTTTTTGCTACAGCAACTTTATTTTTTTGCGTCTTGCATCCTCTCCGCTAGGGACGATGCGGCACTTGAAATCCTAAGTCTGCGGAAGACGATGCTTGACACCATAAACAGCCTGATTTTTGCATGAGGCGTCAGACGGCAAATCATGAGATCATTTAAGCCGTCAGACGCCTAGCAAATTTATTTTTTGATCGGTTCGTAATTCTTAAAAGGTGAAATACTCACTTTCTCCATGGCCGCTCTAAATTCTGGCCATGATTTTTCATAAAACTTATTTACCCGATCAATCACTTTTGCCACTTGCTCTTCTGCTTGCTTCGCCACGCGTTGATCTGTTGCGCTGATGGGGTCTTTCGATGAGTTGATGAAGAATTGTGCATTGCCAACGTAACTCATGGGGGTAGGCTCCGGAGAGCGCACAATGCCTTGGCGCTTGTCTTCTTTGCCTACAATAAAGTCCATGATGTTGTTGATGGAGTCTTTCATCACCTTGATTTTGTCGGTAGCTTCCTTAAAATCAGTACGCTTCGAGTCTTTGATTTTCTTTTCATACTCCTCGGCAATCTCTTTTGATTCGCGTAAGCGCTCCATTGCCTGCGCACCTGCTGCAGTCAGTTTTTGCAAGTCTTTGATCATCGCATAGCGTGATTGAATGATGCTCTCTGAGTTTGGATAGCGCGGGTCATTCTTGACGTTGATGGTGGTGGAGTCTTTCTTATCACCAAAGGAGAGCCGCAATTTATACGTGCCGGGTAATACTTGCGTGCCACCGGGCTCTTGTGCGTTGGTGCGCGGCTTCTCTCGCGAAGGTTGACGTACACCTTTTTCATTCAAGCCCCACGTCATGCGATTGAGGCCATTGTCTTCCAGTGCTTTCTGTTTGATGGTACGGATTTTTTCTCCTTTCATGTTGAATACCTCCAACGTGATGGAATCGTACTTCACTTTCGGCTTCTCGTCTTTTTTGTCTTTTGGTTCTTCTTTTTTGGGCTCAGGTTTTGCGTCCTTTTTTGTGTCCGTTTTTTTGTCGTCTTTTTTATCATCGACTTTCTTTTCTTCCTTCTTCTCCTCGGGCTTGTTGATGACATACGAGATAATTGCGCCCGTAGCTCGGTTTTCGCCTTGGAACATGGCATTGCCCGGGAACAGAATACCGGCTGGGTCTTGCGTCACCACTTGGTAGGCATCAGCTGGGTCGAATACATGCAGCGTTTTATTCAATACTGCACTGGTTTCTTTTACCATTTCGCGCAGTGGGCGAATGTCGTCTAACACATACAACGCACGGCCGAAAGTACCAATTACTAAATCATGTTCGCGTGGATGTACAACCAAATCCATGGTGGGAACGCCTGCGGGGTAGCCGCTTGTCCACCGTGTGTAGTTTTTGCCATCGTCCAAACTTACCCATAAACCATTTTCGGTGCCCACAAAAATGAGTTTGGGCTCGACTAAATCTTGCGCTACCGCCAACGTGTAATTGTTGTCACCCACTTGCGAAGCAGATATCAGGCTCTCCCAAGTTTGCCCGAAGTCTTTCGAGCGGAACAGGTACGGCTTGTAATCAAACTGACGATAGTTATTCACCACCACAAACACTTCGCCTGCATTGTAAGTGCTGGCTTGCACTTGTGGAATCCAAGCACCTTTGGGCATGCCTGCAATTTTGGTGGTCAAGTTCGTCCACGTTTTTCCGCCATCGCGGGTCAGTTGAACTTGGCCGTCATCGGTGCCCACCCAAATTACATTTTTGTCTTTGGGGCTTGGCGCGATGGCCAATATCGTGCAATGGTTCTCTGCACCGGTAGCATCCATGGTAAGGCCGCCACTTTCATGTTGTTTTTGCTTTTCCGGATCGTTGGTCGTCAAATCACCAGAAATGATTTCCCACGTGCTGCCTTTGTCGGTTGACTTGTGCAAAAACTGACTTCCATAATAGATTGTCGATTTGTCAAATGGATCGAGAGCCAGCGCTGCATTCCAGTTAAATCGCAACTTGAATTTCGCATCGGGATGTGTGGGGCGAATGATTTTGGTGTGACCGGTTTTGCGGTCGTATCGGCCCAAAAATCCGCCTTGCGACATCGCATAACCAAAGCGACTGTCTTCAGGATCAGGCTGTACGTCAAAGCCATCGCCAAACATCACGGCTTGCCAGTACGCGTTTTGAATTCCACCGTCTTTCCACGTGTAGGCAGGTCCAGCCCATGAGCCATTATCTTGTAAGCCACCGTACACATTATAGGGTTGGTCCATATCCACGGCCACATGGTAAAACTGCCCTACGGGAATATTCTCTACAAAGCGCCAATTTTTTCCATAGTCGTGGGTGATATTCAAACCACCATCATTTCCCTCTACAATAAAGCCCGGGTCTTCTTTTGAAATCCACCATGCGTGGTGATCGGGATGTACGCCAGAGTATGGGAGCAATTTTTGAAACGACTTGCCACCATCTTCGCTCACGTTCACTTCAGAATAAATGGTGTACAATCGATTTTCATTTTTAGGATCTGTATGGATTTCTGAATAGTAGAAAGGTCGATCACCAATTTCACTCATCTTATCGTTTACCATCGTCCATTTAAATCCGCCATCGGTTGATTTGTATAACGCATTCTTTTTACTCTCGATGGCTGCATAAATCACATCAGGTTTGCTGGCCGCGATGGCCAAGCCCATGCGGCCAAGCTCTCCTTCCGGCAAACCATCTTTATCGGTTCGCTTTGTCCATGTTTTTCCACCATCGAAGGTGATGTGCAAACCTGAACCGGGGCCACCCGATTTGAATGTCCATGGCCAGCGTCTATGTTCCCACATGGCAGCGATTAACTTGTTTGGATTGGTTGGGTCCATAACCAAATCAGCACAGCCTGTTTTGTCATTTACGTACAAAACTTTTTCCCATGAATTTCCGCCATCCGTGGTTTTGAAAACACCCCGCTCGGGATGCTCGCCCCAAGGTGACCCGATAGCCGCTACGTAAACGGTGTTGGTGTTTTTTGGGTCGATGATGATGCGATAGATGTTGCGTGTTTTTTCCAATCCCATCAGTTTCCAATTTTTGCCACCGTCTAAGGTGCGGTAAACGCCCGAGCCGCTATTCAAGCTGTTACGTGGGTTGCCTTCACCTGTCCCTACCCAAATTACCGAGGGGTTGTCTTGCTGAATGGCAATGGCGCCAATTGACAATATATTTTCTTTGTCAAAAATAGGCTCCCAGTTGATGCCCCCACTGGCGGTTTTCCACACGCCACCCGAAGCAGAGCCTGCATACATGATGTCTGTATTGCTATTAACTACATCAATGGCCGTAATGCGCCCGCTCATGCCGGCAGGGCCGATGGCGCGTGGTTTCATGCCCTTCATTTTTTCCATGTCTATTTTTTGAGCAATGGAAGAAGTAGCGATCAGTAGAAGAATTAATGAATAGAGTAAATAGTATTTTTTGAGCATAGTTTTAGAGTTAATCAACTCGAAAGTTAGCTGACTAATCGTTAGTGCCAATGTCGATTTTTTGTAAAGTGAATTTACAGGATAAAGAGTAACGGAAGGTTATGAGTGGTGAAATGAACACTTATCGAATAAAGCTTATTTATCACATATTCAATCAGATAAGATTTTGATCCTATTGAATATGTATAAAAATTTGCATATATGACAACCGATTGTCATATATTTGAGGTATGGAAAACGTGGACTGGAACAAAAAAGTAAAACGACTCCTTAAGTCTGAATTGGTAAGGCGAGGTGTTACCACCGATGACCTTGTTGGTTTGCTTTGCAACATTGGTGTGCAGGAAACAAAAGCAAGTGTTGATAGTAAAATTAGCCGCGGCACATTTGGGGCAGCTTTCCTAATTCAGTGCCTTCAAGCAATTGGGTGCAAAAATTTTGTGCCAGAGGTTGAATCGGATATGATTGTTGCTGAACCCAAATTGATTTATCGGAAAACAAAGAAGAGCAAAACGAAAGAGTATGCAAGAAGTTAGATTTATCGATTTGTTTGCGGGCATCGGAGGTTTACGATTGGGATTTGAAGAAGCATTTAAGTGTAGAGGCTTTGCCCCGACTTGCGTGATGACTTCTGAGATTAAGCCTCATGCTTTGTCCGTTCTTCATAAGAATTTCGAACACAGCCTAAAGGTTGGCGATATTTCAAAAGTCAAGAATTCAGCTATTCCGGATTTTGATTTTTTGCTCGGTGGATTTCCGTGTCAACCTTTTAGTGCAGGTGGTAAGCGGCATGGATTTATTGATACACGGGGAACATTATTTTTCGAGATTGAACGAATCATTGCTGAAAAGAAGCCTTATGGATTTATACTTGAAAACGTGGAGGGCTTAGTTAAACACGATTTAGAGTATAAAAATGATACTATTGGAAAAACACTTCGTGTGATCTTAGAGAAACTAACAGCTTTAGGTTATCACGTTAGTTGGAATGTATTAAACGCAGCGAATTTTGGGTTACCTCAAGCAAGAAAAAGAGTTTTTATTGTGGGGACACTTGATCACGAAATCAGTTTAGTAGGCTTTGAAAAAAATAATGTCAGGCTAAAAGAAATATTGGAAAGTGGTCTACCAACCTTAGATACAAAGTTTACCAAATTGTTATTGAAAAATTTTCCACTCAAAGAATTACATGGAAAATCAATTAAAGACAAACGTGGAGGCGATGACAATATCCATAGCTGGGATATTGGATTAAAAGGTGCTGTTACAAAAGAGCAATCTGTTTTGTTAAGCAAGCTATTTAAAGAGCGAAGAAAAAAACATTGGGCCAAAGAAATTGGCATTAAGTGGATGGATGGCATGACACTCACTTATAAGCAGATTAAAACATTTCATGATTCTCCAAAGTTGAAAGAAATGCTTGATGATTTGGTAGCGAAGGGCTACCTAAAATTTGAGTATCCAAAAAGCTTAATTTCAGAGCAAACTATTTTTGGTGAGAAGACGTATCGCGCAGAGAATAAAGCATTAAAGCCAGGCTACAACATTGTTACTGGTAAACTTAGTTTTGAGATTAATAAAATTTTAGATCCTAATGGAATTGCCCCTACTCTGGTCGCTACTGATATGGCGCGGTTAGTTGTTCCTGATGGTGATGGTTTACGTAGAATGACACTACGCGAGGGGCTTCGATTATTTGGATTTCCTGAATGGTTTGAAATGCCTGTAAAAACTGAAGATGGATTTGATTTATTGGGAAACACAGTTGCTGTGAACGTTGTAAAATCGGTTGGTGAGAGATTGGCGGAAGTTTTTCAGCCCGACTATACAACCTTTAAATCTGAGCCTGTTTTATCTTTGTAATCTTTCAAAACCTTCTTCAGCCAGTGAGCATTTTCATGATGGGTTTTAGGATATTGATACCTTGTTTCATTCAACGCTTTTAAAAATTCTTCTTTTGAGCTGAATGATTTGAAAGTGGTTTTACCTGAGTACCAGATAATCGGTCGTATGTTATAAATTACCTTTTTCTTCTCCTGCACTTTAATTGGATAAGTAGAACTTGCGCCAGATAGCTCCCAAATCTTCTTAAGCCAAATGTCCTTAATGGTAATTTCTGAACCACTCATTTGATAGGCCAGTATCAAATAATCTGAATCCAACCGATGAGAATTTTCTAAAAGTGAATTGCAATAAGAATCGAAATTTGCCAAGTCAAATCCTGGTCCTCTATCAAAATCGAACGTTTTGATTTCCAATAATCCTTTCCTTTTATCTTTTACATTAAGAAAGATGTCGGGAAAAGTTTGCGAGTTGGTATTCTCCTCAAATTCAATCTTCTCTTTTTTCATCCATTCCTTGAGCCATTCTTGAATCAGATTACCAATTGTATCCTTAGTTTCAATTTTAATAGTCAAGTCTTTCAAAGTAAACTGGATGATCCCAGTTTGCCCAATTAAATGATATTCTTCAACTAATTTCTTGAATAATTGATTTGCTGATACTTTCATAAACCAAAATCAAAACAGCAGAAAAATACACGTTTGCGTATTGCTGCTAAATCTATTTTTTATCAATCCCTTTTCATTTACAAAATGAGAAACGATGGTGTCTGAATACTCCCGTTTGCAGGGAAAAAATTTCACAGCCTTTTCTATTTTGTTGGTTTTTAAAATGGTACGCAGAATAAGCTTTTCCCGTGCACCAATTTCGCAGTTAGGTTTCAGTTCTTTTTCTATTTTCTCAATAACTGCGGTGATCTCCTCGATTTGATTCTGTTTAAATATAGCCATTTGCTAAAGGTAGTGAAACTTAGTGATATTGACTGAACGCCTGTGAATTCAACGGGCATATTTAAAAAATTTTCCCGGGGTTCAAAATCCCATTTGGGTCAAAAACTTTTTTAATGCCCCGCATCAGGTTGAGGTTTACTTCACTCATAGCGATGGACATGTAGGGACGTTTAGCAATACCAATGCCGTGTTCACCCGATAGCGTGCCGCCCAAACTTACTGTCAGTTTGAAAATCTCACCGATGCCTTCGTTTACTTTTGTATTCCAATATTCTTCGCTCAAGCCTTCCTTTAAAATATTCACGTGCAGATTGCCATCACCCAAATGACCAAAGCAAACTGTGTTGAAGTTGTAACGTTTCCCAATTTCTTTAATGCCATTAATGAGCTTTGGCAGATTGGCACGCGGCACCACCACATCATCTGATTTAGTGAGTGTGTACCAGTTAACAGCCGGAGAAATATTTTTTCTGATTTTCCATAACTCCGCTTTTTGCGCTTCGGTATCAGCAAACAAAATCTCTCCACTTTCAAATTTTTCCACTACACCCATCACGCGCTCCGCATCGCGCATCAGCACTTCCTCATCGTTACCGTCTAGCTCGCATAGTAAATATGCATTCATTCCTTCCGTTAACTTGGTCGTGACGGGGCTATTCAATACTTTTTCGCAGTAATCAAAAGTTTTGGCCGCTGCCTCTTTCTCAAAAAACTCCATCCCTGAAGGTGTAATGCCCGCTACATAAATGGCTGCAATGGCTTTGCACGCTTCTTCATTGCTGCTGAACGGAATCATCATTAGCACGTTCTTCTGCGGATAGCCGCGCAACTTGAAAACAATTTTCGTGATAATGCCCAACGTTCCTTCGCTGCCGCACATCAATTGCGTCAGGTTGTATCCTGTAGAATTCTTCAACACATTAGCAGCAGTCCAAATAATTTCGCCAGTCGGCAATACCACTTGCATGTTCAACACATAGTCACGGGTAACGCCATACTTCACAGCTTTTGGCCCTCCCGAGTTGTTGGCCAAGTTCCCTCCTAAAAAACAAGAGCCCCCACTTGCGGGGTCAGGCGGGTAAAACAGTCCTTTTTCTTTAACGGCTTTTTGAAATACTTCTGTGATCACACCCGGCTCTACCGTTGCCTGCAAATTCAACTCATCGATATTCAAGATTTTGTTGAACCGTTCCATGCTGATGACAACACCTTTTTTTACTGGTAGTGCACCCCCGCTCAATCCTGTTCCTGCCCCGCGCGGTGTTGTAGGTAATTTATATTGATTACAAATTTTTAGCACCTCGCTCACTTCTTCCGGTGTGCCTGGCTTCACCACCACGTCAGGCATAAATTGATAGTCTTCGGTTTTGTCGTGGCCGTACTCGTTGCGTGTTTCTTCGTCCACCATTACAAAGCCTTCTCCCACAATAGATTGAAACGCCTTCATTACTTCGATGGCGAACTCAGTTGTGGGCGCTTCTACTTCTTTGGTGTATGCCATTATGTGCTAAATTTGTTGTGTGATGTCAATAGTAAATCGCAAAATTAGTCATTTAAGTTTGCACCGACTGACCATTTTACTGTCGATTTTTTTGTTGCTGAGCGGATGTTCGGCTTCCCGCAAAGCCAAACAGCGGCAACACGAAGTTGAAGCAGTGATACGCGCAGCCCGCACCTACACCGGCACGCCCTACAAGTGGGGTGGCACCACGCGGTCCGGAATCGATTGCTCTGCTTTGACCGGCAATGCTTTCAGCGCCATTCAGGTAAATTTGCCCCGCACTGCCGATGCCCAGGCATTGGTGGGCGAAAAAATAAGGATTGTTGACTTGAAGCCAGGCGACCTTGTATTTTTTGCAACAGGGCGTAAGAAGCGAGAGATCACACACGTGGGCATCATCACGGCTGTAAAATCAAAAAATGATGTAAAGTTTATACATGCCTCCACATCGCTTGGTGTGGTAGAGACCAACTTGTTTTCTGATTATTACAAAAAGCGATTTCGATCGGCCAGACGTGTAATTGAATGAATATGGAGCAGGAAACCTTCAAATTAAAAGTGGTGTACCAGTACTTGATGGTGCTGGCGCTGAGCATCGCGTTCTTAGTGCTGACCAAAGATATTGTGATGCCCATGGCATTTGCAGCATTGTTTTCTGTGGTATTGCTGCCCATGGTTAAGTTCTTCGGCAAAAAAATGGGTGAGATTACGGCCATCAGCCACACGCTGGTTTGCGTACTGGTGGTGATGTTGTTGATGAGTTGGTTTGTGGTATCGCAGTTGGCCAATTTGGCTGCAAGTTTACCGGGCCTGGAGCAACGATTTTTGAATCTGATCAACGATATCAGTAAATCGATGAGCGATCAATTCGATGTATCTACCGTTGAGCAAGTTCAATATCTGAAGGATGGGCTGAAGAACATGTCAAGCTATTTGGGCAAAATCCTGCTGTCCACCTCTTACCTGGCCTACTTTTTCGTTCAGGTCCCGATCTACATCTTCTTGTTTTTACTGTACCGAAACAGGTTCAAAGATTTTTTTTTAGCGTTGATGCCTGGTTCGGCAATGCAATGGAAAGAAGAGATTCAATCCATTATCAAGGCCTACCTTTCAGGGTTGACGCTGGTGGTGCTGATAGCGGGAATTTTGAACAGTGTTGGCCTGCTGATCATAGGCATTGACCACGCTATCTTTTTTGGATTTCTGTCTGGAGCACTCACCATGATCCCCTATGTGGGTATTGCGCTGGGTGCAGCTCTGCCCACACTGGTCGCTTTGATCACGAAAGATTCGGTTTGGTATGCAGTAGGGGTTATTGCAGTGCATGCGGTAGTTCAGTTTTTGGAAGGGAATTTCATCACTCCTAAAATCACAGGCTCAAAAATTTCCGTCAATGCCTTGGCAGCCATCGTGGCTTTGCTGGTGGGTGGAAAGATCTGGGGTATAGCCGGAATGATACTGGCGGTACCGGCAGTGGGTATCATGAAGATACTGTTGGGTTATTCACCAAGGCTGAAAGCTTTTGCAATTTTATTGGGAGATGGCCCAACCAACCCAGCGGAAGATGAACAAATCAAAAATACCGATGGCCCTGAACCGCTAACGGGGTGAGTGCTGCATTAAATACTTCTTGGGCGTAACGCCAAATTTCTTCTTAAACGCTGCGATAAAATGGCTTGGGTTAGCATAACCCACCTGGTAGGCAGCTTCGTTCACCAAGTATTTTCCTGAATCAAGCAGCAGCCTGGATTGGTCTAGCTTGTGGTCAAGTAAAAAGCTATGAACCGTTTGTCCGTAAATTTCTTTGAACCCAGCTTTCAACTGATATTCATTGATGCTAACAACCTTGGCGAGTTCTTTCAAGCTAGGCGATGCCTCTAAGTTCTTTAACAGGTATTCTTTGGCTTGCTTGATTTTCCTTACCGTTTCTTGGTCTTTTAGGAATGGGCAGGCTTCGCTGTTAGGTTGGCGGAGCGAAAAGTAAAGGCTCAATAACTCAAACACCTTACCGTGATAGTAAAGTTTTTGCGCGCTGTCACTCAATTGCGTTGTAAATAACTGATTAAGGACCAGCATCAGCGAGGGTGGAATTTCCTTTTCGTCATAGAACTTCTGGTTACTATTCTCGGGGTTTAGCAACGGAAGAGCGTCATTCACAAATAATTGATGAAGGCTTTGCAGAGAAATCGTCATGAAGACCATTTTGGTTTGGGTAGCCACCAGCATGGAAAAGGGCATGTCCTTGTCGGGGTTATAAAAGAAGTAGTAGCGCTGCCGGGTAATTTCTCGACTGTAATGTGGGCCAAATTGAAATACGGCACTCCCCGTTAAACAAAAGTAAAAGTGAATGGTGCCTTTTGTGATTTGGTGATCTAAAGCTTGCGCATCCGCTGTTTCGTTCGCTGCAATCGACAGGGTAATGTCAGCCTTTTCATAAAGAGATTGCATTGAACATTTTTGAGTATTTTCTGGGTGAACCGGAGCTGCTAAAGGTTCTTTCATAATTAAAAAATGACAAAAATCATGTTATTAATGGTTCTGAAATCGGGATTTTCACTCAAAAGTATCCAAAAGTGATCAAAAACAAGAGGCTGGCATTAATTATTCTTTTTTGGGTATTTTTTCGAATACTGGCCTCACATATTTGCACCCGTGTTTAATTATTTACTCCGATTAGTGGCTTTTGTTTCGTGCACGGGGTGGGTGATGCCATTGCGTGCGCAAGATGATTCTACCAAAGTCCGCGAATTAGAAGAAGTGGTGATTACAGCTACCCGCAACGAACGCACTATGGGAGCGTTGCCGATGCCGGTAACATTAGTGCAAACACCCATGATCAAAACCATGGGTTCTGTTCGCCTCAACGATGTGTTGACCGAGCAAACAGGTTTGGTGGTGGTGCCGCAGGTAAATGGCATGGGCAACGGCATTCAAATACAAGGCTTCAACCCAGATTATACTTTGATATTGGTAGATGGCGAGCCATTAATTGGACGCTTTACCGGCTCACTGGAGTTGAGTCGCCTCACAGTGGGTAACATCAAACAAATTGAAATTGTGAAAGGGCCATCTTCAAGCCTGTACGGCTCAGAGGCGCTGGCCGGTGTTATCAACATCATCACCGAAAAACCTACCAGCAATACCGCCAAATTTTCTACGCGATATGCCACCAACAACACACTTGATTTGAATGCCACCGCAGGGTTGGCCTGCAAAAATTGGTCCGCTTCTATTTTTGGAAACCGATACAGCACGGACGGATATGATTTGTCGCCCGATGTTTTTGGCAAAACGGTTTCACCTTTTCGCAACTATACATTGGGTGCGCGAATCAACACAAAACTCTCGTCCAAAACAGATATATCTATTGGCGGCCGTTACTTTACCGAGCAGCAGGACTATAACTTTGATGTGCTGGCAAACAGTCAATCTACCCGCACATTTGGCAGCGGCAACGTAAATGATTGGAATTTCAACCCAGTGATCACTCATCGCTTCAGCGAAAAGTTCAAGGCGATTGCTCGTTATTACACCACGGGCTATACTACGGATACATATCTAAAGCGTCAGCGCGATGATAGTATCACCTACACAGATAACTTTGACCAGAAGTTTACACGCTACGAGGTAAATGGAGAGTATTTTTTCAATGATCAAAATATAACCACTATCGGTGCCGGGTTTATTGACGAGAACGTTACCACATCACGCTATGCAAACGGACGACAGGAATTCCAGCGCACGCAATACTTGTTTGCACAACACGAATGGAATGGATGGAAGCCGCTGACGATTATCGTGGGCGGTAGGTTTGATTATAATTCTATCTATGGAGAGCAGTTAAGCCCCAAGTTATCTGCGCGATTTGAACTCAACCCAAAAGTGATTTTCAAAGCATCGATGGGTGTAGGTTTCAAAGCGCCTGACTTTAGGCAACTGTATTACAATTTTTTTAATGCAGCGGGTGGAGGATACACCGTGTTGGGAACGGAAGTTGCTAAAACCAGGATTCAGGATTTCGAACAGAAGGGGCTTATCGCTTCGTATGTTAACGGCCAACAGCCGTTAGGCAAACTGGAAGCGGAGCGTTCATTATCGTTTAATGCTGGCGCAAGGCTGGCATTACTTCAGTCACTTTCGTGGGACATTAATTTATTTCGAAATACCATTAATAATCTGATTGATTTACAACCGGTAGCCTTTACAACGGCCAACCAAACCATCTATAGTTACCGAAACATCAAACGTGCACTTACGCAAGGCATCGAAACCGATTTGAGCTATCAAGTAGTCAAGAACGTTTCGCTGTCATTGGGCTACCAAATGTTGTTTGCCAAAGATCGCGATGTGACGGATGCGATAGACCGTGGAGAAGTATTCTGGCGCGACCCCGCCACTTTGCAAACCCAGCGGCTGACGCAAGGCGAATACTTTGGCTTGTACAACCGGTCTCGCCACACGGGTAACTTCAAAATATTTTACAAGAACCAATCTAGCGGATGGGAGGGGAGCTTGCGCGTAATTTACCGCGGCAAGTTTGGCGTGGGCGATGTGCAAGGCAATATCCAAGGCCAAACCATCCCACCATCCGATCGTAACAACAACAGCATACTTGACTCATACGATAGTTTTGTGCCCGGTTATGCGTTGGTGAATTTGTCAGTAGCCAAAACAATTCAACAAATACGTTTGCAGCTGGGGGTAGATAACCTTTTCGATTACACCAATCCGATTTTTATTTCTAATCTACCCGGCCGACTAGTTTATGCCAGCGTGTCGTTTTCACTTTTTGAAAAATCTAATAACCAATAATAATTTATGAAGTACATTTTTTCTTTGTCTTTGATTTTGTTGCTTGTCGGGTTTAGCGCGTGCGATAAGTCTAACCCAGCGCCTGCACCGCTGAATGCAATTGTTTTTAATGATTTGAATGCTGATTACGCCCCATTGGTATTGAATCCTGCAGGGCCACCAACCCGCCCAGCCGAAAAAAAGAAGTACACCTTTTTTAATTTTAAAACCGGGCAGATAGTTGCCAATACAGACAGTGCCACCAATAAATGGGATATTGGTTTTCGCGCCACGAGTATCATCCTTAATAGCGGTACCAGCGGTCCGGGATCTGCGCAAGCGCAAGTGGTAACTGGAGTTTTTTCTGAGGTGGTTACAGCGCCAGAAAGCGGATACGTGTCAGACAATAAGGCAACCAATGCATTTGCGGTATCGTCTGCACCCTTTGTTCCGGGTAGCACTTCTACTAACAACTGGTGGCAAAATGCGGGCTCGGGTAGCTCAACCATTGTTTCGCCAATTGCGGGAAGGGTGATTTTAGTTAAGACAAACGATGGTCGTTATGCCAAAATGGAAATCATCAGTTATTACAAAGGGGCACCTGCCGCGCCAAATAATTTAACGGATTTAGATCGGCACTATACTTTTCGCTACGTGTATCAACCCGCAGCGAGCATGAGCCTGAAGTAAAGGTTGTCTTTTGTGCGATGTGATTTTTTGATTTGTCAGATTGCTCAATCTGCCGTAACATTGCAGTCCTTTTGCAGGGATAATTGCAAGGGCCCATAGCTCAGCTGGTTAGAGCACCTGACTCATAATCAGG
>DHLV01000014.1:17758-26995 GCA_002405445.1 Flammeovirgaceae bacterium UBA4659
AGAGCACCTGACTCATAATCAGGGGGTCGCTGGATCGTGCCCAGCTGGGCCCACAAATTTTTTCGAAAACAAGCGGCTTTTTATGGCCGCTTTTTTGTTTTCCCAATATCTTCACATTACTTGTTGGTATGCGCACCTTTCAAACCCATACACTAAAAAATGGCATCCGCGTGGTGCACAACCAGGTCACTTCTACCAAAATTGTGCACTGCGGCATCATGCTCGATATTGGCAGCAGAGATGAGTCGCCTGCCAACCAGGGCATTGCGCACTTTTGGGAGCACATGGCCTTCAAAGGCACCCAAAAGAGGAATTCTTTCCACATACTCAATCGGCTGGAGGTATTGGGCGGAGAGTTGAACGCCTATACCGACAAAGAGAAAATCATGTTTTATGCCTCGCTTCGTAACGAACATGCCGAACGGGCGATCGAATTGTTGGCAGATATCACTTTTAATTCTGTTTTTCCAAAAGAACAAATTGAGCGCGAGCGGAAGGTGATATTGGAGGAAATGTCGATGTACCTCGATGATCCCGAAGATTCCCTTCAGGATGAATTCGACAAGATCATTTTTGCCGGACACTCGCTCGGTATGAATATCTTGGGCACCGAAAAAACAGTAGGCTCTTTTCAGCGCAAAGACTTCCTTTCTTTTGTAAAGGCACATTTTGATACGCGGAAAATCGTTTTTACCTGTGTGGGAGATTTGTCGATGGAGCAAGTTGTGCAATTGGCCGAAAGGCATTTAGGCCACATCCCCAAAACTATTTCGAGGCGCACCCGAAAAAAATTTGTTGGCTATCGCCCAAAAGAAGTGGTCATTGAGCGATCCGTGAAGCAGGCACGCTGTGCCATCGGGCGGGCTGCCTATCGTTTAGCAGACGATAACAGAAGTGCTTTTTACATGCTTACGAGTATACTGGGTGGTGCCGGAATGAATTCTCGCCTCAATTTGGCGCTTCGCGAAAAGCATGGATTTGTTTACAGCATCGGTGCGCAGTTCATACCCTTTACGGATACCGGAATATTCGTGACATCATTTGGCACAGAACCCGGCCAGCTCAAAAGAAGCATTCAATTGGTGCAGGCAGAAATGCAACGATTGTGTGATGAGAAACTCGGTATAAAGCAGTTGGCCAATGCCAAAGAGCAATTGCTTGGGCAAATTGCAATGGCTGAGGAGAGCAATATCAATTTCTTAATGATGATGGCACGGAACCTGTTGGATTTGGGCCGAGTGATTACCTTTGAGGAAATTCAAAATCACATCAAGGGCACCACTGCGCGCAAGTTGCAAGAACTGGCTCAGGATATGTTTGATGCAGAGCACTTGAGCTGTTTGATGATGGTGCCAAAGAAATGATTTTTTGGCCGCGTTCGATTATTAATTTGTCTTTACAATGAAGAGTCTATTTTTTTTACTGTTTGCGCTGCCCGTAATGTTATGGGCGCAACCGCGCGGGTACGACACGCTTCCCAACGTGCCGGAGCATTACATCAAGAGGTTAGCAGCTTTCAAAAAGCAACCGATCGTTACTGAAAAAAATATGATGGTCGGCAACAGCATCACCGAAGGCGGTAACTGGAAAAAACTGCTCAATGATTCGACCATCATCAACCGAGGCATTTCGGGAGACGTTACTTTCGGGGTGCTCAACAGATTGGATGAGATCACCAAAAGAAAACCCGCAAAGCTTTTTTTGCTGATCGGAATCAATGATTTATCGCGCAACACCCCCAATGAAATAATCATAGAAAATATCTTCAATATTGTTTATCGTCTCCGGGCCGCATCGCCCAAAACAGAGATCTTTGTACAGAGCATCTTGCCATTGAACGAGAGCTTTCAGAATTTCCCCAAACAGTTTAAAGGTAAGCAGGAAAAAGTAGCGGCTATCAATGGATACCTTGCCAAATATGCAGAGAAAATAAAGTATACCTTCATTGATTTGCATAGCAAATTTGTTGACAAGAATGAAAACCTTGAGGCTAAGTATGCAACGGATGGCCTGCACCTAAGTGCAGCGGGCTACCAGCATTGGGCCGAAATTTTAAAATTGTATATCAAAAAATAGTTTTATGTTGAATTTGGAATTATCAGCTTCACTCACCAAACAGCAGGTCTTTGCTTCAATTGAGCAAAAATTATCAGAGTTAGATTTAACAGTGGCATCACATGATTTTTTGAGGCCGTGGGGTGGTTTTTTTGTCATTGATGAAAGTCTTTCTCAACGCTTCATCCAGTTGTTTTTCCCGCACCTCAATCCGGCAGACTTGGTGATCGGTGGAAAATTGAGTCCAAAAATTTTAGTGGTAGCACCTCATCAACGGCTCTCCTGGCAGTATCATTTTCGCAGAGCGGAGATTTGGAAATTGGTGAGTGGCGTGGCGGGCGTAGTGACCAGCGAAACAGACGAACAGGGTGACGCCAAAACATTGGCGCTGGGTGAGATCGTAGAATTAAGGCAAGGCCAAAGACACCGATTAGTGGGACTTAACGGCTGGGGTGTAGTGGCTGAGATTTGGCAGCACACTGATGGCTCTCACCCCAGCAACGAAGACGATATTGTAAGGTTGCAAGATGACTTTGGCAGGTAGATATTGATGTCGGCAGTCCTTTCGTTACAGGCCGTAGCCCGTGATGCTTGGTTCTGGATATACGCACTGTCGGGTAATTTGCGCTGAAACTGAAATATTCCGGCCAGCCAAATAAAATGTTCCTAAAGCCCTGGTGCGCAGTTGTATTGGGTCGTATGCCGGTGGCGTTACCTAATAAAATCACTTTCAATTAATTACGTTACCTTTGTAGCATAATTTTTTAACACACCATTACAATTTAACTATTAATGAAATCTTTTGACGCCCTGGGGCTCTCAGGGCAACTGGTGGAGGCGATCCGCCAAATGGGGTTTGAAAATCCCACGCCCATTCAAGAACAGGCCATTCCTATTCTGTTGCAGGGCAAGACCGACCTGGTAGGGTTGGCACAAACTGGCACTGGCAAGACAGCCGCTTTCGGTCTTCCCTTGCTCGACTTGATAGACGAAGGTAACCGTACTACACAAGCGTTGATACTGGCACCCACTCGTGAATTGAGTGTGCAGATCACCACTGATCTTGAAAATTTTTCCAAAGGCATGAAAGATCTGAATATCGTCACTGTGTACGGTGGAGCAAGTATTTCAGAACAGATCAAAAAAGTAAAGCGTGGGGCACAAATTATTGTGGCAACACCCGGCCGGCTTATCGATTTGATCGAGCGCAGGGTAGTAAACCTAGGCACGGTACAGTACGTAGTGTTGGATGAAGCCGATGAGATGTTGAACATGGGTTTCAAAGACGACATTGACGAGATCTTATCGGGTACCCCGGATGAGAAGAATGTTTGGCTGTTTTCGGCAACTATGCCACGTGAAGTGCGTGAGATATCGAAGAACTACATGACCAACCCACAGGAACTCACTGTGGGAGAACGCAACCAGGGAAATGAAAATATCGAGCATCAATTTGTGCTGGTAGACGATCGCGACAAGTATTTAGCCCTGAAACGACTGGTGGATTACACGACAGATATTTTTGGTGTCATTTTCTGTCGAACCAAAATTGACACGCAAAAGGTGGCCGAGCACCTGATCAAAGACGGCTACAACGCTGATGCCCTGCACGGGGATTTGACACAAGCACAACGCGACCGCGTGATGAAGAGTTTCAAGAACAAAACACTTCAGTTGTTGGTGGCGACTGACGTGGCAGCCCGTGGAATTGATGTCAGCAATATCACTCACGTGATACACATGAATTTGCCTGACGAGATCGAATACTACACCCACCGCAGCGGCCGAACGGCTCGTGCCGGCAAGAAAGGCATTTCAATGGCTATCGTTTCCAAGCGTGATATGGGCAAAATCAGCCAAATCGAAAAAACACTGAAACGCAGGTTCACAAAAATATCAGTCCCGACAGGCGATGAAGTTTGCCAGAAGAAGATCATGGCTTTAACCCAAAAAATGCGAAATGTAGAAGTAAACGAAGAGGAGATTGATAGCTTCTTGCCGGAAGTGTATCATGAGTTGCGCGACCTGAGCAAGGAAGACATCATCAAACGATTTGCATCGATCGAGTTCAACCGGTTTTTGGAGTACTATCGTGATGCAAGAGATTTGAACAAAGGAGGAAGTGAGCGCAAACAGAGCTTTATAGACGAAGGTGGCGCTGAGAATTACACTACTGGCGACCGCATCTTCATCAATCTGGGCAAGATGGATGGCCTTGAGAAGGGTGACTTGCTTGGGCTGATTTGCGACTACGGTGAAATAGACAAGGGAAAGATAGGACGAATTGATCTCAAGGGCGCCTATTCGTTCTTTGAATTAGAAAAAGACGTTACTTCAAAAGTGCTGAAAGGGTTTGAAGGCCTGGAGGTGCGTGGCCGTAAAGTGAGGTTGGAGATGACCGGTGAGCGCAGAGAAAAAAGGGACGATGAAGGTGGCGGAAGGCACAAACGCTTTGGTGGAGGTGAGCGAGATGGTCGCTCGGGCAGCAGGGATCGCAACAGAGATCGCGATCGAGACCGGGCCGGAAGAGGTGGCCGCGAAAGGAAGCGCTGGTAACAATTGAATTAATTGCGATGAGTCCTGAGTAACATCAGGACTTTTTTATTGATTGGCACCTGAGGAGTTTCGATCGAACCGTTATCACTTTCATAGTGATGCAATGCATTTCATTTGCAATCGTTCTCTGCGCTCACTGGGGTAGGTACTGTACCAAAAATTTGTGCAGGCCATCGTGCCGGTTCCGCTGCATGTATCAATTGGCGCTGCCAATAAATGAACCATCAACGCAACGCTTGGCGTGGCCTTATTCAAGGTATTTCCAACCGCCTTTTGCAAAGCGCAGCGATCCGGGTATTGCTTCAACTTCGCGGTTTGGGTTTGGTGTTTGTTTTCTACAACGGTTTGAACTGCTCAAACGCCTCGTGGCAGGTGTAGCAGTAGAAGATCGCCCGGCACAAGGTGGGGCCAAAAGGGTTTTTGAGTTCGGTGTTGTATCCATTGCACCGGGGGCAACTGGCGTTTTCCAGTATCTCAAGATCGTGCAACACTTTGTTAGACGGGGGAGGGGCGAGGCCAAACCTCTTCAAAGCTGTTTTGCCTTTTTCAGAGATACGATCTGATGACCACGGGTGTTGAAACGATACGTTGACGATGACCTCTGCAATGCCTTTGCTCTTCAATTTTTCGATAACTTCACGTTTCATGACATCCAAAGCCGGACAGCCGGCAAACGTTGGTGTCATCTCCACTCGTACGCTATTTTCGGAAGCCACCACTTCGGTGATAACGCCAAGGTCAACCAGAGAGAGCACGGGTATTTCGGGATCTTTCACATCCTCCAGCCAATCGTAAACTTGTTGTACAGTCAGCGTCATGGGTAATGAATGTCAAAAGTTTACAGTGCAATTGAGTTCAATCTTTTTTTGCTGCCCGCTACCATTCTGCAGTAGGGTCAATCCTAAATACTTCACTCATTTCATCTAGCAGCGGCTGGAGGTGTTTGCTGTGTTTGCCCATTCGGCCGCCCATTACCGGTTGTATCAACTTCCAATCCGGCATCTGTAAACTCGTTTTAAACAGCGTTTCTTCTACTTTCCCTAACCATTGGTTTCTCAATTCATTTTCGCCTGCGAAAATACCGTGGCTGATTAAATCACTTTCGTAAGGTGAATGCTCAAACATGCCGAGTGCGTAGGGAAATGCCAAGTCTAACGATCTTTGTAACCGGCTGATGCTCTCGTCTGTGGCTGAGCCAAGTTGGTTCATCCAGGTTTTGGCATGCAGGGTGTGGTAACGCAATTCTGCGCGCACCTTTTTGGCCACTTGTGCCAGTGGCTCGAATTGAGATGATGTCAACATCTCGAAACGGAGTGCCTCGGCCGTATCGTACAAAAAATGCCTGATCAAACTGAAATCATATTCCTGATTGGGAAGTTCTACCAAAATGCAATTGTGGAACTGCGGAGCGTTGCGCGTGAAAGCAACCGTATCAGGATCATTTTCCCCGAGTTGTTGGAGCAATGTGTACAATGCAAGGCTGTGCCCTACTTTGTCTTGAGCCATTGATGAGAAGGCGATGTCTTCCTCCAGCAAAGGCCCAAAACCGGTCCATTCGGAATTACGATGGCCAAGAATCAACTGGTCATCGGCCATTTTGTACAGCAATTCTTTAAGAGCAATATTTTCCATTTCATTTGGCTGGTTCGCGCGATTCGAGAAAATGTGTCAATTTATCACCTGCCTTGTAGTCAGCGGCATCCCGGAATTTTTTTTCGGGTAGCGTAAGCCATAGTTCCGCTTCCTCTGCACGAGTGAAGCGTATCCTGGCACTTTCAATAGCCCAAACATTGTAAACTGATTGGTTACTGCCGAATTGCTGCTTGGCCACCACCATGGCATGTTGTGGAGAAGATGCCTTGACTGTGCCTGCGTGTATGTGCTGTTTCCCTCTTTTAGGGAGATGGTAGATTTCAAATTCCTTCGTAGAAGATACTATGGTTGTTTCCATTTCCCCGGGTATCGTTTCGTAGGCGCTCACATTGCCTTCAGTAGTGGCAGATACAAAAACATCTCGCGTGTCTACAGTATAGATCGATACACAGGTGAACCTTCGGGTGAATGTCTCTTTGGCAAGTACATAAGAAAGTTCCAGATTCGGTGCATGCACAATGCCCTCGTGCTGAAAAGGTTTTCCTTCGCGCGGCTGCACGAAAACCTCAAATGTACCAAACTGGTCTAATGGCGCCTTTGACTTGATATCGCTGCCTTCAGCAATGCTGGGTAAACGAATTACGCGAGGGTCTAAAGAATTCAAGGGTTTTGATGTTTGTTGTGCTGTTGAGAGTGTCGATTGACTTTGCGTTGGGAAGTTCACCCCGAGCAACTCCCATGCATGAAATTACGCCAGTGGCATCACGTACGTGGTTTTGGGTGACTTCAGTGCCTCGCGTACCCACCTGCCACGTTCTTCGGCAATGCGTCTTACCTCCAGCCTTTCTTTGTTGCACGGTCCGTCACCGTTGATCACGCGTTTGAATTCCTCCCAGTCAGGTTCGGTATATTCCCACCGGCCCGTTGTTTCATTCTTTTTCAGTTTTGGATCAGGTATAGTAAAGCCAAGTTCCCATATCTTTGGCACATACATATCCAGAAACTGGTTCCGCATGTCATCATTGGTGCCCATTTTCACTTTCCAGCGCATCAGTACGTCAGTGTGTACAGAGATTTTATCAGTGGGGCCAAAAAAATGCATCATCGGTGGCCACCAGCGGTTCAATGCTTCTTGAAACATATCGCGTTGCTTGGCAGTGCCTGAGGCCAGGTAGATCACGCAGTGGTGCCCATACTTCAGATGGAACGATTCTTCCGCACAGATACGGTCAAGCGCCCTACAATAGGGCCCATAGCTGCCTTTTGCGTTGGCCAACTGGTTAACAATTGCCCCTGCATCAACCAGCCATGAAATGAAACAGCAATCTGCCCAGGTATATGTTGGGTAGTTGAATATGTTGGAGTATTTTGATTTTCCTGTTATCAAGTCGTCAATCATCTGCTCCCTGGATTTACCAAGGGTTTCTGCGGCACTGTACAACAGTTGTGCATGGCCCACTTCATCTTGCACTTTGGCCATTAACGCCATCTTCCGCTTAAATCCCGGTGCACGGGTGATCCACGTCCCTTCTGGCAAGGCGCCAATAATTTCACTGTGAGCATGTTGCTCGATCATTCTGATCAACTGCTTGCGGTACAACTGGGGCATCCAGTCTGTGGGCTCAATCTTCTCCCCTCGTTGAATTCTGGCTTCAAACTCGGCAAGTTTGACAGGGTCTTCTTGCGCTACGCTGTCTGATTTGATTCCTTCAAAAGTATTGCCACCACCGTACATAGATCAGTTTGTTTAATGGTTTTTTAAATCAAGCGCTAACAGGCTAACAATCGTTTGCAATTTAACAAAGTTATGGTATTAAGTGTTTGAAAATCGCGCGAAATATTGCGGTGAGCCGAAAAAGCGCAACTAGCGCTTGAGACCCATTATCAGCATGTCAGCCAATTGCCGCCCAATGTCAGCGGGCATGATGTTGCTTTGCGGGTCATACCACATCGGCATCCAGTTTAATGAGGAGAACAGCGTCATAACGGCCAGTTTCTTATCAACGTTTTCTTTGAACTCACCACTGGCGATACCCTGCTCAATGATGTCTTTGAATCGGTTGATGTAGTTGATGCGCAGCAATAAAAAATCACGTAAGAAGGGCTGGCTCAAGTGGCGGTGCTCATTCATAAAAACAGCAGATGCCACCAGGTCTTTTGCCATCACCTGGATGTGTCCGATGATTCCAAGTTTCAGTTTTTCACTGGCCGAAACATTTTTTGATTCAACCTCTTGCAGCGATTTGCGAAACTCCGTTGCCATATCGAAACAGAGACTCTGCAAAATCTCTTCTTTTGATTTGATGTGCGAGTATAAACTTGCAGCCTCAATTCCGAGTTTCTGAGCCAAATCCCTCATTGAAGAAGCGGCATAACCTTTTTCCCTGAAGAGCTGTGCAGCACTTCGAATCACTTGTTCTTTCCGGCTCAATGTTGCAGTAGGCTCCATGTTCTTTCAATCTCTGTTGCAAAAGTAAATTATAATTAGCTTTGAAGTTACAAAAGCCCCGAAATGAATTATAACTCTCTCACCGAATATTTTTACAAACTATACAATCGCTGCCTGGCGCTGATGTTTGTGCCGGTAGCAGGTTTTCTGTATTTGTATAATCTGGTGTTGAACAACGACATCGCACCATTGGTGCAAGCGCAAGAATTTGTAGATATGATATTGATAGTGTTCCCTGCGTTGGCACTCACTCACCTAACGATTGTTCATTGGTTGAGCGCCAGGCGAATTGTTCAAAATGCACCTGAACCCAGCCTTGGCATTCGGCTAGATCGATATGTCAGCGTGGTGGTAATGCGCATGTCAGCCACGTTGGTTGGTTCCTTGCTGATGGCGGCCGGGCTATTCTTGACCCAACATCAATACTTTACAATTTACTTTGCAGTGATAGTGTTGTGGACTGCATTTCAGTGGCCGACCCCTCGCAGAATCGTTAGCGACTATCAGCTAAAGGGTGATGAAAAGCAGATGGTGCGCACGAAGGGTGAAGCTTTTAAATAGCAAGTACATTCGCTCGCTGTGAA
>DHLV01000014.1:27150-29420 GCA_002405445.1 Flammeovirgaceae bacterium UBA4659
CCTTGAAAAACCTCGTGGCGATTAAGCATGGAATATGTCGTCACGGTGATTCAACCGGTGCCGGGCAATGTACCGCACGTTCCTTGGTTTTGGTGTTACTTCCTGCGTTTCTTAAATATCAGCCGAAATACCAAAGTAAAAATGATGAGTCCGAGGCACAGTATCCACAACACCTGTCCGCTGATCAGTTTTGTCGCATGCATGTTACAATATGAATCGAAATTGAAATTTAACATCATTATCTGTATTTCCAACAATGGTATCGCTCCCGCTGCCGATTGTATCGCGGTTGATGTAACGGGTCTGCGACCATCGCAGCCAAACATCGATGCGCTTACTGAATTGGTATTGAATCATCAGATATTGCCTTGTGCCGCGGCCGTTGTAGGCAGGAAAAGTGAATGCCAGCCAAACATCTCGCTCATACACATACAGGCGATTGTCAAAGTTGTCGGTATCAAACATGGCAAAGCGGCCGCTTACCCTCAACCTGCCTCTGTTAACGGTAGCATCCTGCACGAGTACCGACCCCTGCGTATTATGACCTTCGAAACTGAAGGTGCTCAATTGAACTCTTGTGCGTAAACTCAGTGATGGTGTTACATCGTAATCAACGTTGAACCAAAAATTTCTTCTGGTGGCGGGTGAGGTGCTGTACAGTGTCGCATCCATGGTATTGTTGCGTGCCTTCGTTTCCTCCCGTGCCTGCACAAACATCGTTACTGTTTTGGCAGGCCGGTAATTGAATCTGATCAACCATTCAGAACCTTGCGATGGAGCATACGACCGGAACTTAAGCCAGGGGAAACTGAATATGTCGGCATACCCGGAAACAGAATACTTTTTGTTGAAAGTGTATTTCCAACCGCAGTATGTTCCGCGCTCATTTTGTGGGGTCGAATTCTCGGCTAGTGCGTTACTGTAAAAGCTGTAGAAGTTCCGATCGAAGTGCCGGTAATGCAGCGACACATCCAGTTTGTTGGTAAGGCTGGCTAAAATGCCGCCCACCCATGCCGTGCCGGCACCTAAGCTGTGGCACCACTCACTGAATATGGAAATGTTTTGGAAACCATAGTTAATGAAACCGCCCACATTGGTGTTTTCGCTGCCATTAAATGAAAACTGATTGTACGCCCGTGGCGTACGTTGCAACGAAGCTGAATACTTCGTTTGGTGTACCAACAGGCCTGCATCGACATGCGTGTTTTTAAAGTTAAGCACCGAAGCAACATTGATCTCGCTAATCGAATTGCGGTTGGCAATTTCGTTAGGAGTGCGATGAAGGCCGGTAAAGTTGAAAGACGTAACAATGCCAACGTTCTCAACGCTGTCTTGATTGAGATTACCGTCACGGCCACGCGAAGAAAGCATGGTGTGGAGGAGTAAATTGCCAGACAATTGATACGTGATGGCTGCTCCTCGAAAATAACCGGCCTCATACAGCGAGGTGTATGGTGAAAAACCGAGGTTACTCCTCCGCGTGGTAGTGACGGCCTCACCATTTTTGCCAATGCCAAAAACCGAGCCCAACGCAATGCCTTGCCCGAACTGTGCCTGGTAATCTCCCAGAATGATATTCTTGATTCTTCCCTTATTGATTGCTTGGGCGTGAAACGACAAATAGTCGAAACCGAAATACTTTTTTGCCGGATTCCAAACAATGGACTCCCCAGCGTCTTTTTCAACGGTGAATCCAAAGCTGAATTTGCCTGGTTTTGCAACCCGTAGCCGGGCGTATACCTGATCGGGAGTGCCAGCGTACCGGATGGCCGAGTCTGCGTTTGCGGAGTAGCCTCGCTGATTTTCCAACGTACGGGACCACCGCAAGATCAGGTAGTTGCTTTGTAACCCTCCCAACCTTTTTTTGATGGATTGATTGCCGCGCACCACAGGGTCTTTGACCGTTACAAAGGGAGCGAGTTTAAGGATGATTTCTGGGGTAAAAGCTGGAATTGCCTGTAATTCGTAAACGGATACAAACCACCCCGTTTCTTTGCGGTATCGCAAGAAAGATTGAATCTGCGCTGGGCTCAACAAGTAGAGCGATTGCAGTTGTTCGTCTGTCGCTTCGTTCAAGTCAAGTGGGTTCGATAAAAGTTGCAGGTAGTTTTCATACAGATCCTGATAGTTGATGTTTACGTCTTGCATCGCAAAAATCTCATCAACTAATGACGAAGGGTCAATTTCTTTTGGCCGGATATCCTGTGAAAAACCCTGACCATGTACCACCAGTACCAGGAAAGGCATCAACCATTTCATTTGTTCTGTGA
>DHLV01000105.1:0-782 GCA_002405445.1 Flammeovirgaceae bacterium UBA4659
GTCGCCACAAGCTTCGACAGCGTCCACTTCCTTACCACAATAGCCGCACTTGATTCCTTCCTAGGCTATAAACGGGCTTTGGGTAGCGCAGGTGCCTCTGAATTCTCCGTTTTTAATAAATAGCAATCGCACGGACATCAATGCAAAGAAGAGCGCGAAAACTCCCAGTGTTAAGAGGAAAATAGCCATGATTTAGTTATTTGAAACCCTGATGCAAAGATAAAAAAGTAATTTCACGGCAAAGTTTTTTTATTCGCTGACATTTTCTGTGCTCCATCGGACCTTAGAAATCAAAATTTTAAATACTCAACATGCCACTTTCTGCCCCCGACCTCAATCGTGAAGCCAAATTAAAGGCATTTGACAGGCTCCTCACCGTAATGGATGAACTGCGAGAAAATTGCCCGTGGGATAAAAAGCAAACACTTGAAAGTTTGCGCCACCTCACGATTGAAGAGACTTATGAGTTATCGGATGCAATCTTGGAAGGCAACTTGCACGAAGTAAAAAAGGAGTTGGGTGACTTGATGTTGCACATGGCTTTCTACTCGCGCATTGCTTCTGAAATAAAGGCATTTGACATGGCCGATGTGCTAAATGCAATTTGCGACAAATTGATTGAACGCCACCCGCACGTGTATGGCGATGTAAAGGCAGATGATGAAAAAACAGTGAAAGAGAATTGGGAGAAAATAAAATTGCGCACCGGAAATAAATCGGTGTTGGAAGGTGTGCCCAAATCGTTGCCTGCTTTGGTCAAAGCCATCCGCATACAAGACAAG
>DHLV01000105.1:1038-3971 GCA_002405445.1 Flammeovirgaceae bacterium UBA4659
CCAAAAAGCCATGGCCGAGTTTGGCGACTTGTTGTTTTCATTGGTGAACTATTCGCGGTTCATCAACATCGACCCCGAAGAGGCCCTTGAGCGCACCAACAAGAAATTCATTAAGCGCTTTCAATTTTTAGAAACTGAGTCGGCCAAGGACGGAAAAAAAATGGGGGAGATGAGTTTGGCAGAGATGGATGAGTATTGGGAAAGGGCTAAGACTGTTTGATTTACTGCTATAGATGCTTTTCTCAGTAAATTTTGATTAATACGTTGGTAAATAAACTAGTTACCTTATTTTTTACCGTTTAGACAGTAAAAATATCATATTTTGATATATTTTTAACAATATAATGTATATATTTACTGCCAAGACGGTAAATATATATGCTAAATCAACCTGGACTAGGAAACTTTATTCGTTTGCACAGAAAGCAAAGTGGCCTAACTCAAGCAAAATTGGCCGAGATGATTGGTGTTGGCAAAACTGTTATCTACGATCTAGAGAAAGGAAAGGAAACCGTGCAACTCTCTACGCTTCTTAAAATACTTAAGGGGCTAAACATTGATGTTAAGTTAGAGAGCCCTTTAGATAAAACTGTATGAGAAAGGCTCAAGTTTTTTTCGATGGCGAGTTAGCAGGGTATTTAGTCGAAACCGACTGGAAGAGTTTTCAATTCGAGTATGTTGAAGGGTATTCTGGTAGTTCCGTTTCGCTAACTATGCCTGTCAGCAAAAAGAGGTTCGAGTTTGAAACTTTTCCCCCGTTTTTCGATGGGCTTTTACCAGAAGGTCAACAGCTGGAGGGATTACTGCGACAAAATAAGATAGACCGAGGCGATAACTTTAGTCAGCTCTTGGCAGTAGGCGCAGATTTGGTAGGCGCAGTTAGTGTAAAACCACTTCATGAATGAATCGCTGCCCTATCACTTACCAGCCTTGTGGCGAACAAAAATATTCTGTTCGTGGTCTTAGACTTTTGTCTCCACGCTTGACTGAACTTAATGATTTTCCATACGATAAAAGCGAGCAGATAAAAGAAGCCATGATGCGGTCTGCTAAAATGTCCATTCAAGGAGTGCAGCCAAAGCTCAGCACACAACTCAATGTTGCAAAATCGATATTTGAAATTAAAGATGTTGGGGGCACGTTCATTATCAAGCCACAAAATGATTTGTATGCTGAGTTGCCAGAGAACGAAGACTTAACGATGCGCCTTGCGGCCTTGGTAGGGATTGAAATTCCTTTTCATGGAATGGTGTATTCAAAAGATGGCTCCAAATCATACTTCATCAAACGATTTGACCGTTTACCAAAGAAGAGAAAAGTTGCGTTAGAGGATTTTGCGCAATTAACAGGTCAGACACGTGAAACGAAGTACCGTTCATCCATGGAGAAAGTGGCCGATGTGCTAAACCAATTTTGTACCTTTCCACTTATAGAGAAGGAAAAACTATTGAAGCTTACCATTTTTAATTTTCTATGTGGAAATGAGGACATGCACTTAAAAAACTTTTCGTTAATCAGACGCAATGGTAAAGTAGAATTGTCACCTGCTTATGATTTGTTGAATACTACCGTAGCCATACCTAATCCGCAAGAAGAACTTGCGCTCACCTTGGCGGGAAAGAAGAGCAAAATCACGAGAGAGAACCTAACCGATTATTTTGGAAAAGAGAGGCTTGGATTAACACCTGTTGTTATTCAAAAGACACTCGCGGAAATTGAAGCGCAGAAAATGAATTGGTATAAATTGATACAGATGAGTTTTCTTTCGGAAGAAATGAAGAAGAAATACATTGATTTGGTAAGCCTTCGATGGATCCGAATTTTCCAAACTGCTAAAAATTAACCATGGCCCGCATCCTCTCCATCGACTATGGCATTAAACGCACTGGGTTGGCAGTGACTGATCCGCAGCAAATTATCGCGACTGCGTTGGAAACCGTAGAAACAGCCAGACTGATTGCTTATTTGAAAACCTACTTCGAAAAGGAAGCGGTGGATGAGGTCGTTATAGGGATGCCGAAGCAATTGAACAACCAAGATTCGGACACCGCGCCAAACGTGCGGCAGTTTATTGGGATATTTAAAAAGAACTTTCCGGCCAAACCCATCACCACCATTGACGAGCGATTTACCACTTCCATTGCCCAACAAGCGATGCTCATGGGCGGCATGAAAAAGAAAGATCGACAGATAAAGGGTCAATCAGACAAAATCAGTGCGGTGTTGATTTTACAAGATTATATGCAGGGCAAAAAAAGATAGAAGCCTAAAGATTTCTCAATAACTTTGCGCATTATTTAATATTTATGGTGTACCCGATTGTCATGTATGGCGACCCCGTGCTTCGAAAAAAAGCCAAGGAAATTGTGAAAGGAGAGATGGACGTAAAAGCATTTGCTCAAGATATGTTTGAAACCATGGAAGCCGCCAGTGGCATTGGTTTAGCCGCCCCTCAAATTGGCAAAGGCATCCGCTTTTTTGTAGTGGACGCCTCTGCTCTGGAAGAGCAACCTGAATTGAAGGACTTCAAAAAGGTTTTCATCAACCCTACGATTTTGAAGGAAGAAGGTAAAGAATGGGATTTTGAGGAAGGTTGTTTGAGTATACCGAACATCCGCGAAGATGTGTGGCGCAAAGAGAAACTACGTATACATTATTTTGATGAAGAATGGGTAGAGCATGAAGAGGAATTTGATGGCATGAAGGCGCGCATTATCCAGCATGAGTATGACCACATAGAAGGAAAGTTATTTATTGACTACCTGACCCCACTGAAGAAGAAAATGTTGAAAGGCAAACTGACCGACATCAGTAAAGGTGATGTAGATACCGAGTATCGAATACTGGCGCCACTACGAAAGTAATTTCTAATTTGTATCGGGGAATGAAAGAGGACCAGTCGACCTTTCAGAAGGAGTCACCCCTCTCTTTTG
>DHLV01000105.1:4168-5730 GCA_002405445.1 Flammeovirgaceae bacterium UBA4659
TCTGTGATGTCTAAGCTGGCATTGGAGCACAATGCCATTAATCTCTCGCAAGGGTTTCCTGATTTTCCTGTCTCAGAAGCCTTGGTTGACCTGATTTACAAAAACATGAGGGCTGGCCATAACCAATATGCGCCCATGCCTGGTGTGCCTGCATTGCGAAAAGTGATTGCCGAAGTAGTAGAGAAGACCTACCAACGCGCAACAGATTTTGAAACAGAAGTAACTGTAACAGCCGGTGGCACCGAAGCCATTTTCGCCACGATTGCCGCATTGGTTAGCGCAGGCGATGAGGTGATTCTTTTTGACCCGTCTTATGATTGTTACGACCCGGCCATTCGGTTGAATGGCGGCACACCAATACACATCAACCTAACGGCACCGGATTTTTCTATTGATTGGCAAGAGGTTCGTGATAAAGTTACTTCTAAGACACGGATGGTAATGGTGAATACGCCACATAATCCGTCTGGCGCTGTTCTGTCGGAGTTAGATTCAAGAGAATTGCAGGAGATTGCGCTGAAAAATAATTTATTGGTGTTGAGCGATGAAGTATATGAGCGAATCATCTTTGATGACAAAAAGCATGAAAGCATTTTAAAATATCCTGCACTTGCCAATCAAAGCATTGCCGTTTTTTCATTTGGAAAAACGTTTCACGCCACAGGGTGGAAAGTCGGTTACACTGTTGCGTCACCCGCATTAACTACTGAAATCAGAAAGGCTCATCAGTTTATCACGTTCAGTGTCAACACACCTACGCAATTTGCGTTGGCAGAATATATGGCACAGCCCGAAAACTATCTCAACCTTGGCAAATTTTACCAGCAGAAGCGAGATTTCTTTTTGCAGCAAATCAAGGGTTCATCGTTTAAGCCGCTGCCATGTTATGGAAGTTATTTTCAATTGCTTTCGTATGAGGGGATATCTCAATTAAGTGAAAAGGAAATGGCGGTGTGGATGACGAAAGAGAAAAAGTTGGCACCGATACCCGTTTCAGTTTTTTATAAAGATGCTACAGACCAAAAGATACTCAGGTTTTGTTTTGCGAAGGGAGAGGACACGTTAAGAAAGGCCGGAGAAATTCTAAAACAGATGTGAGTTCAACATCCTCGTTTTGAACCCTATCGCAATTTGGAAACTGCAGAGCCAATAAACGGGAAAAATTATCTGTGATTCTGTGGCGAATGTTAGAAAATCTCCAGAAACGCCACGATAAATGGAGCCGAGATAAACAATCCATCAAATCGATCCAAGAACCCACCATGGCCAGGCAGACTGGTGCCTGAGTCTTTGATTTCGATGCTTCTCTTCAACAGCGATTCAACCAAATCGCCATACACGCCACCTACAATGATAATGGCGCTGATGCACATCCATTGCCAAAGCGCCAGCGACTTGAAAAAGTAAGCCATTGTTAGCGCCATCGCGATAGCCAACGCAGCTCCGCCAAAAACTCCTTCCCACGATTTCTTAGGAGAAATCCGCTCGAACAATTTCCGTTTGCCGAAAAAGTTGCCCGCGAAATAGGCACCTGTATCCGTAGACCACAAAATGAACAAGCA
>DHLV01000105.1:5971-13868 GCA_002405445.1 Flammeovirgaceae bacterium UBA4659
AGGTTTGCGCTCAAACTTTTTGTAGAGCTTAATCATGTACACACACGAAAGCAGCGGAAAAAAAATAAAGTAGTAACGATAGGAGATTGTGCCGCGCTCAATAAAAAACGAAAGAAAGAAAATGGTCATTCCGCAAATCATGCCAAATGTTTTTTGAGGAATCATGCCATCTAAACCAACAAGCTTATAAAACTCGCGCAGCGACAAAAAGAAAATGATGAAGAAAATCAACAGATAGGTCCATTCGCTGTACGTAATACTAAAAACCACACCGGCCGCACCAAGCAATGCAGTGGCCAATCGTTGAGGAAGGTTGCTGAATTTTTTTTGGGTAACGTTCACGCAAAAGTATTTTTGGTGTCAGCAGCGTTTTTCCTGAAAAGGTACAGCAGCACGCCCGTAATGCAGGCAAATACAGCGGCCATGTGCCAGGGAACAGATTGCTCGGTTTCCATATCAATATCGACAACTTTTAACTGATACAAATACATCATCAACAACGAAAAACCGTTGTTGACAAAGTGTGCAAACATCGGTACCAACAGGTTGCCCGACCAATAGTATAAATATCCAAACAGAGCGCCTAACAAGAGCCGTGGCACAAACCCAAAAAACTGCATGTGCATGGTACTAAATAAAAAAGCTGCTACCCAAATGGATACATGGATGTTGTTGGATCCGCGGAAAAATTCTCTTTGGATGATGCCCCTAAACAAAAACTCTTCGCAAACACCTGCGCCTAACGCCACAATCAGCAAGGCAATAACAAATTCACCCGTATCATTGAATTGTGTAAAAATCTTGGTCAACTCTTCCAACCGGTTTTCGTAATCCCGTGCCCACATTTCAAATGATTTCAAAAACTCTGGAAACACTACGGACTTGTTCCATTCGATAATTGCAGAGTCAGCGATGGCAAACGATACGGTAATCAATAGTGACAATAACAGAAGTCTGCTGTTGAATTTGTGGGTACTGAAGCTTTGGAGATTTTGCCGTGTCAGTGCACGGTATGCAAAATATGGGATCAACAAGAATCCGAACAACGAAGAAATGCCCTGCATCACCAACATGGGCACTTTCATATCTGCCGTCAATTGCCCGGTGCCAGCGCTGCGCAGAAAGTCACCCCCGCCCGAATAAAACAACGATCCCACGAGGGTTCCAATACCGGCTCCCACAAAAGTGCCCGCCACAGCGCTCAATGTCACTACCAACAACACCACCCACGCAGGTTTTTGCTCTGTCATCCTTTAATTAATTGTTACCTTTGCTCTTAAGTTTTAAGATCAATCGCAAACAACGCTGTTTTTAAACGAATAATCAAACGTGGCGAAGATTGGAAACATAGAATTGGGCGAATTTCCCCTACTCCTGGCTCCTATGGAAGATGTGAGCGACCCACCCTTCCGTGCCGTGTGCAAAGAGGGCTGTGCCGATTTGATGTACACCGAATTCATTTCTTCAGAAGGCTTGATTCGCGATGCAGCCAAGAGCCGGCAGAAGCTTGATATTTTTGAATACGAAAGACCGATTGGCATCCAATTGTTTGGTGGCGACATCGGCAACATGGTGGAGTCGGCCAAGATTGCGACCGAAGTAAATCCCGATTTGATCGATATCAACTATGGCTGTCCGGTAAAAGCGGTGGCTTGTCGCGGAGCGGGCGCTGCGCTGTTACAAGACATCCCTAAGATGGTGCAGATGACAGCTGATATAGTGAAGGCTACTCACTTACCCGTAACTGTAAAAACGCGCTTAGGCTGGGACGACAATACAAAAAATATCGTAGAAGTAGCCGAACGTTTGCAAGACATTGGTATCAAAGCATTGACCGTTCATGGTCGCACGCGGGTGCAGATGTACAAGGGTTCTGCCGATTGGACTTTGATTGGCAAAATAAAAGAAAACCCACGGATGCACATTCCTATTTTCGGGAATGGCGATATCGATTCGCCTGAAAAAGCGGTGGAGTACAAAAACCGATATGGAGTAGATGGCGTAATGATTGGTCGTGCGGCCATTGGTGCGCCTTGGTTTTTCAATGAAGTAAAACACTTCATCAAAACGGGGCAGCATTTACCGCCACCTACCATCACCGACCGAATCGAAGTTACACGAAAGCATTTAGATTTTTCAATCCGCTGGAAAGGGGAGAAGCTCGGCATTTTTGAAATGCGTAGGCACTACACAAATTATTTTAAAGGCGTTCCGGACTTCAAGCCGTTTAGGATGAGGTTGGTGGAAAGCTTAAGTGTTGACGAGATATACGGGATATTGGAAAATGTAAAAGACCAGTATGAAGCCGAGTATGCTTAGGAGTTTTATTCTGAGCGTCCTGTGCCTGAATGTTTTTTCACTTTTGGGTCAATCAAAAATCTACTACAACAATAAAGGGGAAATCACACTCGGAGAACTAGCAACGCATTATAGAATAGGTGCAATTGATGCGAAAAATGGAACCTTCATTGGATTAGTTCAGGAGTTCGATATGAAGGAAAAAAAGTTCTTAGAAATCACCTATAGCGAGAAGGGGATTAAGGAAAGCATTGATTATAATCGAGGTGGATTAAAATTCAAAACAGACATTAAGAACGGTAAAACAGATGTAATAGTACCCGATTCAATTTGGAATCAAATCATTGCCAAGGAGAAATTCACTCAAGCCATTTACATAAGAAAACGCGACTTTCCTGAATTAATGGACTTACTACAGATTGCATATGTTGCAGATACAGTAAAAGTAAATGGCGAAATATTTACTACTGTCGAAGAGATGCCAGTGTTTCCTGGCGGTATGAATATGCTTTCTGAATTTTTAGGCTACAACTTGGTGATGCCTAGATTAGCCAAAGAAAAAGGTTTAACTGGAAGAGTTTTCGTGATGTTTACCATTATGCAAGATGGAGCTGTTGGCGATGTAAAAATTGTTAAAGGAATTGGTTTAGGCTGCGATGAAGCTGCCTTGTTTGCAGTTTCTGTTTTGCCAGACTGGAAGCCTGGTTATCAGAGAGGAAAACCAGTTAAAGTCAGAATGACGCTACTGATTACATTCCGCTAATCCAGCAAAAATCCGTATTTGAAATCCCAAGGTTAATCTAGTTCTTTGCGCGTCAATATAATCCATGTCAGAAAATAAAAAGGGTACGGCAGTTTTTCTACTGATTTTGCTAGCGTTAATCTGGGGTACGTCCTTCATCCTTATCAAACAAGGGCTTAAAGTTTTTTCTCCTGCAGAAGTAGGCTCACTTCGTGTGGCGGCAGCATCTATTTTTCTTTTGCCCTTTGCATTGTTGCGATGGAGAGAGCTCAAGCAGGGCGACCACTTAAAGCTATTTCTGTCGGGCATGATGGGCATTTTTATTCCCGCGTTTTTATTTGCGTTGGCACAAACGCGCCTGCAAAGTTCTGTCACCGGAATCTTAAATACGCTCTCACCTATTTGGGCAGTCGTAATGGGCGTGCTGTTTTTTCATCAGCGCTTTCGCGGATTCGCCATCCTTGGCTTACTCATTTCCTTTGGTGGTGCCATCATTCTGGCGTTGGCCAGGGCAGATGGAGCGATAGGCGGATTCAATGGCTATGCATTGTTAGTCGTGTTGGCATGTGCGCTGTACGGCACCAACGTCAACTACCTAAAATATAAAGTGGAGGGGCTTGGCTCGCTAACCGTTACCAGTGTCTCATTGCTACTCATTTGGCCGTTTGCACTGGTGTATTTATTTGTCTTCACAGATTTCACGTCCAAATTGGTAGAGCAGCCAGGTGCGTGGCAAGCCGCAGGCTTCATTGTTATTTTGGCGTTAATGAGTACGGCCGTTGCCAACCTCATCTTCAATAAACTGCTTCAGATTTCTTCGCCTTTGTTCGCGGCCTCCGTTACTTACGTAATGCCCATTGTTTCGGTGATGTGGGGCGTTCTCGATGGAGAGAAACTATACCTCGGTCACTTCATTGGTATGGCGGCCATTTTGGGTGGCGTGTATTTGGCCAACAGAAAATAATCACGCGCTAAGCAATTCTTTCGCTGCAACTTTTTCAGAAGTCTCTAAATTCAGTTCGCTCGCTAAAATCACACTCACGTCTTCGCGTGTTGCAAGCTCGGCCAATTTTTGTAGTGACACCGACCCCGTCATGTATTGTAGTCCGTTACCTTGGTAGCCGCCTTTAAAATTTTGGAAGTCTGCTGGAAGAATGCTGCCTTTATCCGCAAAGCTAATTACCACATCAACCAACACATCGTTTGAGAATGGTAAGCCATCACCTTGCTCAAACTTTTTATACTCGTATCGATAATCAAAAGTCAATGCCGAGATATCTGATAACACAGCTGAAGCGGTAGGGTAGCTGCCTGCGCCTTTACCAATAAACACTTGCTTTTCAGCGAAAGCACCCTGCACCAACACTGCATTGTACTCATTGCGCACATTGGCGAGCATGTGGTCGGCTGGAATGAACTGGGGCGCTACCCAGCCTACAATTTTTCCATTGAGCTTGTATGCGCGGGCGACTAGCTTGATGGTTAGATTGTTTTCGCGGGCATATTTCAAATCAACTGCGGAAATCTTGTCGATGCCAATGTTGATGATTTCTTCCGGCTTTACGAAAACCCCGAACGTATGGGCAATTGCAATAGTCAGTTTGAACTTAGGGTCGAAGCCTTTTACATCTAGCGATGGGTCGCTTTCAGCAAAGCCCAACTCTTGCGCACCTTTCAATGCCTCACCATAACTTTTTCGTTCTTCAAAAACTTTAGTGAGAATGTAATTTGTGGAACCATTAAAAATTCCTTCAATGCTTGTGATTAAATCATTATCGTAATATTCTTCTAGATTCCGCAAAATGGGAATGCTGCCACACACCGAGCCTTCGTACAACACCGAGCGGTTACATGTTTGTTGTAATTCATAGATTTCAGCGAGGTTTTCGGCCAGCATTTTTTTATTGGCCGTTACTACGTGCTTACCTTTTTCAAGGGCAGATTTTACAATTTGAAAGGCCGCTTTGGCATCGTCAATCAATTCAACCACCACATCAATGGCGGGGTCATTGAGAATATCGCTTGCCTCGTAGGTAAAAATCCCAGCAGGTAAACTTCTTTTTTTGTCGCGGTTCTTCACGCAGATGCGAGCAATTTCAGCCTTCACTCCGTGTGTTTCGTTCAGCACATGATACAGGCCTTGCCCAACCACACCAAACCCAAACAGACCAATTTTTAATTTCTTTTTCACGCCACTATTGATTTACGATTTGTGATTTTAGATTTATGTTTTATCGCCAATAAGTCGTCAGACCGCTTTTCGCTTCGCATAGGAACGGTCACACGACTACTTCGACTTTTCTTTTCAAAAATTTCCTTACAATATTTTTAAACTGGTCAAACTCTACCAAAAAACCATCGTGCCCGTACAGCGAGGTGATGGATTCAAGCTGTGCGCCCGGGATTAGTTCGGCCAGAAATTTTTGCTCTTGAATAGGGTAGAGAAAATCATTTTCAATACCTACTACCAGTGTTTTTGCCTGAATGGTCTTCAATGCTGCTTTCACACTCTCGCGCCCGCGCCCCACATTGTGGCTGTCCATGGCCTTCGACAAAATCCAATAGGTGAACGCGTTGAATCGGCTTGCCAGTTTTTCGCCTTGGTATTTTTGGTAGGTAGCCGCTCGAAAATCTGCTACTTTCTCATTGGTTTTTTCGGCTTGGGTGTGCTGGTAGATTTCATAGGCGCGGTACGAAATCATGCCCATTGCTCTGGCCGCTTTCATTCCGTCAATGCCCGCCCGCACATCGTTCTGTTTCCATGTCGCATCTGCTTCAATCGCCATGCGCTGGGCTTCGTTGAAAGCAATACCCCAAGGTGAATGCTGCGCATTGCAGGCAACTGGTATGATGTGCCGGAAAACTTTTGGTTGTTGAATCGCCCACTCCAATACTTGCTGTCCGCCCAGCGAGCCACCAATGAGCGTATGGATTTTTTCAATACCTAGATATTCGCGCAACAAATCAAATGACCTCACAATATCCTTGTGCGTAAGAATTGGGAAGTCGTGAAAGAAGTTTTTACCGGTAGCCGGGTTCAGAGACAACGGTCCTGTGGAGCCGTAACACCCGCCCAACGTATTGGCGCAGATGATAAAGTAGTCGCGGGGGTCAAATGGAGATCCTTCTTCAAACAAGCTTTTCCACCAATCTGTAAAATCAGAACTGCCCGTAAGGGCATGACATACCCACACCACATTACTTCGCTCTTTGTTGAGTTGACCTAACGTTGTGTATTTAAGTTGAAAGCCCGGGAGTTTTTTCCCGAGCTCCAACTCAAAATCTTGTTTGTAATGAAATATCGATTCTGATTTTAGCATATAGCTTTGTTCCACGCCAAGGCGCAAAGCCGCAAAGAAAACTTTTGCAACTTCGCGTCTTAAGCTAAATAATAAATTAACTAACCAATTCTCCTTGGAACACCTTCTCAAATGCCTGCACAAAGTCGGCTTTGATGTCATCGATATGCTCAAGCCCTACTGAAACGCGCAGCAACGTTGGCAATACGCCCGATGAAATTTGTTCTTCATCTGACAATTGCTGATGTGTGGTGGCCGAAGGCAGGATGATCAGTGTTTTTGCATCACCCACATTAGCCAAGTGGCTCACCAACTTCAGGTTGTCTACCAGCTTCGCGGTGTTTTCTTTTGTGCCTTTCACCGTAAACGAAAGCACGGCACCGAATCCATTGCGCAAATATTTTTTCGCCAATTGATGGTATGTGCTTGACGCGAGACCAGGGTAATTAACAGTCTCCACGTGAGGGTGTTTCTCAAGCCATTGCGCGAGTGCCAGGGCGTTGTCAACTGCACGTTGTACACGTAGCGAAAGTGTTTCCAAGCCTTGAATCAGCAAAAACGAATTAAATGGGCTGATAGCCGGACCAAAATCGCGCAAGCCTTCCACGCGGGCGCGGATGATGAATGCAATATTTGGCAGACCGAGCGGGTTGCCTTCACCAAATACGTCCCAGAATTTCAAACCATGGTAGCCTTCGCTGGGTTCAGTGAATTGCGAGAACTTGCCGTTGCCCCAGTTGTAGTTTCCACCATCCACAATCACACCGCCAATGGAAGTGCCGTGGCCGCCAATCCATTTGGTAGCTGATTCAACCACCACGTTGGCTCCGTGTTTCAAGGGTTGAAACAAATACCCTGCAGCACCAAACGTATTGTCAACAATCACGGGCAGGTCGTGCTTTTTGGCCAACGCTGCTATCGCTTCAAAATCAGGAATGTTGAAACCTGGGTTGCCAATGGTTTCCAAATAGATCGCCTTTGTGTTTTTATCGATGAGCTTTTCAAATGCTTCGGGCTTGTCGCCTTCAGCAAAGCGCACTTCAATACCTAAGCGCTTGAATGCAACTTTGAATTGGTTGTAGGTACCCCCGTACAAAAAAGAAGTGGACACAAAATTATCTCCCGCTTGCAAGATGTTATTCAATGCAATGAACTGCGCGGCTTGGCCAGAGCCCACCGCCAACGCAGCCACGCCACCTTCTAATGCAGCTACGCGTTTTTCAAACACATCGGTGGTGGGGTTCATGATGCGGGTATAAATGTTTCCAAATTCCTTGAGAGCAAAAAGGTTGGCACCATGTTCGGAATTTTTAAAAACATAGGAAGTAGTTTGATAAATGGGCACAGCACGTGAACCGGTTGTAGGGTCAGCTTCTTGGCCTGCGTGTAATTGAAGTGTTTCGAAACGTAATGACATATTGATTTGAGATTAAAAATTTCTGATTTAAGATTTATTTGGTGAGGTTCTCGTTTCAACGTTCCAATTTGGAATTTGAAATCTTGAATCTGTAATTCAAGCGGACCTTAACCGTAGCCATACCCGTCACTCGGCAGGCCG
>DHLV01000105.1:14099-23485 GCA_002405445.1 Flammeovirgaceae bacterium UBA4659
ACAGCAATTGCTATTGATTGCAAACGAGTAACTTGATTGTGGGGTTCGAACTTTTGTTCGTGGTGTGCGGGTGGTAAATGCTTTCATTTTCATACCGGTTTATAGTTCCCCAGAGACCTTCTCTGAGGCAGGTGTTAGCACCCGTTTAGGGGTTGCTAGCGGTTCAAAGAGCCTGTTCTCTCCCCGCTTCTTTATAAATCGGTTTGCTAGTTTTTACTAAAGCTTCCCCGACTATGATGACACAAACGTATACTAGTTTAGTAGAGTTTCCAAACAATGCGTTAAAAAATTCTAATTTTTTTTGTGGGCTTACGAGTGTTTGGCATCTAGTTATCTAACGATTTGAGTTCTTTTAAACATTGCCGTGAGTTACCTAAGCAAAATGTTAAGTTGCTTTTACTTTTTTTAAGAGTGCAATTTGTCCGGTATGGTATAAATCGTGGTGGACAATGCCTTCAATCATGGTTAGAAAGTCGTACCCTTTGTTATCTACCATTTCGCCAAGTTTTTCAGTTGGGAATGACGTAAGGGCACCAACCAAATCATCTTGACTTTGCTTCAGTTTTTCCACGGCTTGTGCAAGCGGTATTGCTATGGGAAAGTTGTCTTCTTTGGCAACTCTGTAATTTTGAATTACCCTTCAAGCGCTGCGTCACAAACTCACGCCAAGCTACCATGTGCAACACCAATTCAACAGTGGAGTGAGAACCACCCGCTCGGTTGGCGGCCTCTGCTTCGGTTATTTCTTTTACGGTTGCCATTACAGATGGCCTGTGCCAACCATGACCCTTCCAGGCTGGTTTGCCATTGAAGGAAAGTTCAAGTTTTTCCAATAAGTACTTTATTGCCATTTGCTAGGTAAGCATCCCACCGTCTACTTGCAGCACTTGTCCAGTAATGTATGTGGACATGTCTGATGCTAAGAACACACACGCATCGGCTACGTCTTCGGGTTTGCCGCCACGTTTAAGCGGAATGGCATCGCGCCAACTTTGTACGGTTTTTTCATCCAGCTTGCCCGTCATTTCGGTTTCGATAAACCCTGGTGCGATTGCGTTGCTGCGGATGCCTCGCGAACCTAACTCTAGCGCAATGGATTTTGTAAAACCAATGATACCCGCTTTTGATGCTGCGTAATTCGCTTGGCCAGCATTACCTTTTAAGCCGACCACCGAAGTCATATTAATAATCGATCCGCCCTTTTGTTTCATCATAGGCTTGCATGCGGCTTTCACTGTGTTGAAGCACGACTTCAAATTCACCTGCATAATCTTATCCCACATTTCTTCTGTCATGCGCAGCAACAGGTTGTCCATTGTAATACCGGCATTATTTACCAAAACATCCAACGAGCCAAATTCCGCAACCACATCATTGATGAGTTTATCTGCTTGTGCAAAATCGGAAGCATCAGACCGGTAGCCTTTTGCTTTTACTCCTTTTGCGGCCAATTCTGCTTCTAGCGCCTGGCCTTGTTCTACGCTTGATAAATAGGTGAAGGCTACATTGGCACCTTGCTCGGCAAACTTCAAAGCAATGGCGCGGCCTATGCCCTTGGAGGCGCCCGTGATGAGGGCCGTTTTATTTTGTAATAGTTTCATTTTTTCTTTTTATCAGTTTAGGTATAAAATTGATACAAAACACGAGCATGATGCCCGCCCCAAAACCCTTCACAAAATCAGCACCATGCGTTTGGGTAATCCCCAAAAAAGAACCGACAATTCCAACCGTGGTACCCAAGAATAGCAAAAGGGTATCTTTTAAATTCATGTACTGGGCAGATATTGTTTTGGTGCGAAAGTAATCTTTTTTTGCCATCAATATTTTGAATTAATTTGCCAACCTTTTGAACGAAATACAAAAATTAAAAAAATAAAATCATGGCAAACTTTGATGTTATTGTTATTGGATCGGGCCCCGGTGGATATGTAGCGGCCATTCGTGCCTCGCAATTAGGCATGAAGGTAGGCGTGGTGGAAAAGGCTGAACTGGGCGGCATTTGTTTAAACTGGGGTTGTATCCCTACCAAAGCGTTGCTCAAAAGCGCCAATGTTTTCGAATACATCAAACACGCCAAAGATTATGGTATTGATGTGAAAGATGCAGCGCCTGATATGGCGGCCATGGTTAAACGCAGCCGCGATGTAGCAGCTGGTATGAGCAAAGGCGTGCAGTTTTTGTTTAAGAAAAATAAAATCGAGCAAATTGCCGGCCACGGAAAACTAAAGAAGGGTGGAAAGGTAGAGGTGACAGATGCTGCCGGCAAGAAAACAGACTACGAGGCTAAGCACATTATCCTTGCCACAGGTGCGCGTTCGCGTGAACTACCGGCCTTGAAATTGGACGGAAAGAAAATCATCGGCTACCGAGAGGCAATGGTGCTACCTGAGAAGCCCGCAAAAATGCTGGTGGTGGGGTCAGGGGCCATTGGCGTTGAGTTTGCGTACTTCTTCAATACGGTGGGTGTGGAAGTGACAATTGTGGAGTTTTTACCGCGCATTGTGCCGGTGGAAGACGAAGAGGTTTCAAAACAACTTGAAAAATCCTTTAAGAAGTCTGGCATCAACATTTACACCAATTCAGAAGTAACCAAGGTTGATACCAGTGGGAAGGGTTGCGTGTCAACCGTAAAAACCCCGGGTGGCGAAATCAAAATTGAAAGTGACATTGTACTTTCTGCGGTGGGCGTTGCCACCAATTTAGAAAACCTCGGTTTGGAAGAAACGGGTGTAAAGTTTGAAAAAGGAAAGGTAATGGTTGATCAGTTTTACAGAACCAACGTGCCGGGTGTGTATGCCATTGGCGACATTACCAGCGGCCCAGCGTTGGCGCACGTGGCTTCTGCCGAGGGCATCATTTGTGTAGAAAAGATTGCAGGCCAAAACCCTGAGCCATTGAATTACAACAACGTGCCCGGCTGCACCTACTGCTCGCCAGAGATTGCATCGGTTGGCTATACCGAAGAAGCCGCCAAGAAAGCAGGCTACCAAATCAAAGTGGGCAAGTTTCCGTTTACGGCATCAGGAAAGGCAAAAGCTGCGGGCGCCAGCGATGGTTTTGTCAAATTGATTTTCGATGCGAAGTACGGAGAGTTTTTGGGCGCGCACATGATTGGTGCCAACGTAACCGAAATGATTGCCGAAGTGGTGGCGGCTCGCAAACTGGAAACAACGGGCCATGAAATCATCAAGACAGTTCACCCACACCCTACCATGAGCGAAGCCATTATGGAAGCGGCCGCTGCTGCGTATGGAGAGGTGATACATTTGTAGGGGTATTACCTATAAAATAGCTCAAGCAACCTTTTATCCCAACAAGTTGATCTTTCCCAAATCAACTTTCAGTCGCTCTGGTGATTGAAAATGAATAGTAGGTAAGCCCACCGCATTTGCCCCCATCACATTTTTATGATTGTCGTCAATAAAAACTGCTTTGGTAGGATTGATTTGATAACGGTCAAATAAAATTTGGTAAAACTCAGGGAAGGGCTTGCGTGTTTTTTCCACGCCCGAAACGACAATGCCCTCGAACCAGTGCAAAAACTCGAAGTTATCGAGCGCCCACGGAAATGTTTGAGCCGACCAATTTGTGAGTGCGTAGAGTCGGTACTTTTTTGAGTCTCTGACTTGCTTCAAAATGTCTACCGTACCCTCAATTGGCCCCGCTATAGTTTCATGCCAACGGCCGTACCAAGCCCGGATGGCCACCTCATGTTCAGGAAATTTTTGAACCAGTTCTTCTGTGGCCTCTTCAAAGCTACGGCCTGCATCTTGCTGGTCATTCCATTCGGGCGTGCAGACGTTTTCTAAAAACCAGGTAATCTCTTCTTCGGTATTGAAAATCTTTCGGTACAAATAGCGCTGATTTCAGTCGATCAGTACTCCGCCCAAATCAAAGATAATCGTGTCAATGTTGGCACTGCTAAACAAAGGAGGTTTAGAACTCAAAGGTGTGATCGAACAGAGGTGAATAAATACGACCGGTTTCTTTACCGGCCAAAGAATAAGATTTATTTTCCAATTGATAGACCAATGCTTCTTTAGTCGAAGGGTCAATACCCCAATATTCTTTTACCCCAAAACGTTCATACAATTCTTTTTTTGTAACCAAGTCGTGTTTATTGTTACTTGAAGAAAGAAATTCAGCAATCAAATCGGGCGCACCATGATAGGGAACTTCATCCTGAGGTTGGCAAGGATTATCAACGGAAACAAAGTACAAATCTGGCTGGACGGCATTGAGAGAGTCGTCAAAATAAACATCAGATGGTGCTATCAAAATTGTGCCGAGAGAATTTTTTTCCACAAACTCGCCTAACTTCCTGACAAATAAAATCAACATTCTTTGGTGTTTGTTGGTGGGCGCGGGTGACATATAGATTTGTCCATCAATTAACTCTGCTAAAGTCCCCTCGGGTAACATTTTATAAACTTCCATGATGGTACGTGGGGGTGATTGAATCTTCGAAATCATGTTTCGAATTTACAAATTTATTTTCCAAACGCCCATTTCAAAAATTCGGGCATAGCCTTCGCCCAGGTAGCCGTATCGTGGCGGCCGCCTTGCATTTCGTAGTAGTGAATGTCTTTAAATGGGCGATAACCCTTCAGTGTTAGCTCCGCAATCAAATCCAAAGTATCGTCAATCGAATCGATGATGCCGTTGTTGTTGCGGTCACTCGCTTCGTCTTCAGTGCCTGTTTGAAACCAAAACTTTAGGCCAGGCCGCATTTTGCTTTTGCGGATGAGCTGATGCATGATGCGGTCGCGGTGGTCTGAGTAAAACACGCTGTGGGCATCGCGCTTGCGCCACCACAGCGAGCCGCTGAAAACACCAATCTTTGTAAACATATCAGAGTGGTTCCAGGCAATATCCATTGCGCTGAGCCCTCCCATGGAGTAGCCGGCAATGGCATGTTGTTCGGGTTCAACTGCTACGGGGTATTTGTAAACAACGTAGGGCACCAACTCGCCCACAATATAGTCAGCATAGGCCTTTGCCCTAGTGCCTCTTTTTTTGTAGTCTGCTTTCACAGACACTCCATATTCCTGCAGACGGTCGCCTGCAGTCACCCCCACAACCACAATTTCTTTCACTGCGCCACTTTGCGTCAGATGCTCAACGGTTCTCTTTACCCGTACCGCATCATTATCCTGGCCATCATTCAAAACCAACAATGGGTATTTTTGGTCTGCGGACTCAAAATTTTCGGGCAACAGAATTTCAACGTCCACATCGCGTTCGAGCAATTTTGAGTGTACACCCGTTAGCTTGATGGATTGATAAAGAATTGTATCCGGTTTGTCTTCTGCCACTACTTGCTATTGGTGAATAAATTTTCCATTTTACGAAACGCAAAAATAGTATTTTTAGCTGCGTCATAAAGCCCTCATTTAAATCAACAAATCTTTCATCTGAAATCTTCAATCTTCCATTTTAAATTTAAAATATGCCCCACGAACAACACCACCGTTGGTACTCCCCACGCCTTAGCCGCGATATCGATGTGCTGTCATTCGGTCACCAGGGCTATCCCGTTATCCTTTTCCCCACAAGCATGGGCCGCTACTACGAGAACAAAGATTTCAAACTTATCGACAGTGTGGCATGGTTCCTCGATAAGGGACTGGTGAAAATATACTGCCCCGATGGCATTGATTCCCTCAGTTGGTACAACCGCGACATTCATCCGGCCGAGCGTGTGCGCAACCATATCTGGTATGATGAAATGCTGCTGAATGAGCTCGTGCCTCTGGCGCAAAGAGAAACAGGCGTGGGCAAAGTGGCAACAGCAGGCTGCAGCTTTGGAGGCTATCATGCATCAAACTTTGCGTTCAAACACCCTGAAGTTGTGAAGTATGTGTTCAACATGGGTGCTGCATTTGACATTAAAGACCAAGTAACGGGCTACTATGATGACAACGTATATTTCAACAACCCACCGGATTTTTTACCAAATGCCACCAACCCTGCTTTATGGGAGTTGCAAGTCATTTTGGGCACCGGCACACAAGATTTGTGTTGGGATGCCAACGAAAAAATGGCAGCCATTTTGCGTAACAAAGGCATTCATCATTGGCTTGATGTGCGCCAAGGCGCCAACCACGATTGGCCCGTGTGGCGCGAAATGTTTCCGCATTACTTGTCGCTGATCAAGTGATGCAGGTGTGAGCATTCGATCGGGCCATTGTTGGAGTTTCTTTTTTTTCCTTTCATTCAACTGTTTTGCTCAGGTCAACACACGGTAATCTGTTTTGATAGGCGGCATCAGCCAATGGATTAGCATGAAGGGCGCGAAAGCGGGAAATCCTAGCTTTTTTTGCATGTGGCTCGGGAAACTCAGCCCCGGGCTAGGCCCATCAGTTCACCAGCGAGTTGTAAAAACATTTTGTGGTGGTGTGGGACCAACGCGATAAGGGTAAAACCCTTCAACTGAACGCGAGCGCCCAAAATTTAACGCTTGCGCTGATCGAGTCTGATGTGGGCGAAATGGTTGACTGCCTGCTCAGGCGTTTTTCCAAAGACAAACGTTACTGATAGGCCACTCGCTGGGTGGGTTTTTGGCATTGCGCAGCGCAGCGGCATCCCCGCGGAAATTGGAGGCTTGTACGTCCATTAGCCCCAGGGTAAGCCAACAGGAAAGTGAAAAACTCCCTTTGGCTTGGATGATGGGGCAGGCAGAAAAGACCGGCAATCAAAAAGCCATTTCAGCACTAAAGCAAGTACGAGTGCCTTTCCAAAATGCTCGTAAAATCTCTTTTGCACAGAAGTTGGCTTGCATATTTCTCCGGAAAATCGGGCCGTCTTGCGGGATCGGTGCAAACGTGGTCAGATAGGCGGCTGCCCACTTTTAACCGAGCATCGGCTGTTGACCGCATGGCAGCCCGTGTGATCGACTGCCCGATATTTTTGTTTATTGGCAAAAAAGACTTCCCAGCGCATGCCACACAGGCACAAGATTACTTTGCAAAATTAAAAACAAAAAAAGGAGCTGTTTTGGTTTAAAAATTCAGGGCATAATCTTAATCTTACAGAACCAAAAACGTTGCAACAACAGATCGTCAACATAAAAACAAAATTGAATCAGCTATGAAGAAAATAGGAATTTTACACGGTATGGAGCGCTCATTTCCTGAAGCGTTTGTTCAGCGCGTGAATGATGCAGGGCTGAAGGATATCAAGGCCGAACCGGTGATGATTGACATGGTGCAGCAAGGCGTAGGTGACAACTATGCCGTCATCATCGACCGAATTTCGCAGGATGTACCGTTTTACCGTGCATATTTGAAAAATGCCGCAATTGATGGCACAGCGGTAATCAACAATCCGTTTTGGTGGAGTGCCGATGAGAAATTCTTTAACAATGCTTTGGCATTGAAAATTGGGGTACCCGTTCCTAAAACGGTTATTTTACCCTCGCACGAGCGCCCTACCGACACCAGCGATTCTTCGTTCAGCAATTTGAAGTTTCCGCTCAGTTGGGAAAAGATATTTGAGCACATCGGTTTTCCGGCTTATATGAAACCACACGCAGGTGGCGGTTGGAAGAGCGTGTACAAGCTCAACAGTATGGATGATTTCTTCAAAGCGTACAGTGAAACGGGTCAGTTGGTAATGATGCTGCAGGAAGAAATCATCTTTGAAGATTATTTCCGTTGCTATTGCCTGGGCAGAAAGTATGTGCGCATTATGCAGTACGAACCGCGCAACCCCCACCACCTGCGATATCAAAGCAACAATGGGCCGGCTTCAGAAAAATTATTGAAGAAAGTGCATGATTATGTGCTTCAATTGTGCAATGCCCTGGGGTACGATTTCAATACGGTAGAAATGGCCGTGCGCAATGGTGTGCCTTACGCCATCGACTTCTGTAACCCAGCACCCGATGCAGATATTCACTCGGTAGGGCAAGAAAATTTTGACTGGGTGGTAGAGCATTCTGCAAAGTTTGCCATTGAGCGCGCTCAAATGCAAAAGCCCGGACAGGACAACCTCACCTGGGGAACATTTGTGCGAAACGGAGTGGCCAGTTTCGAGAAGTTGAGTCCAGCCCCATCGAAGTCCAAAACATCCGAGGAAAAATCGAAGGGAACAAAGGCCGTAAAACCCAAGATAAGGAAATGAAAGGCAAAAAAGGGTAGTATTCTTGTGCGTGTGCACCGTTGGTAACATTGAGTTTGCGGTATTAAAAAGCATTGAATGGAAAAATTTACACTCGGAATTGAAGAGGAGTACATGGTGATTGACCCTGCCACGCGTGAGCTAAAATCACACGACCAGAAAATTGTTGAGCTAGCATCCAAGGCGTATTCTGATCAGGTGAAGGCCGAAATGCACCAGGCAGTGGTAGAAGTAGGCACGGGTATTTGCGGAGATGTGGAGCAGGCAAGAAAGGAGATATCACAACTTCGCAGGCATGTTGCCGAAGTGGCGGCAAGCCTGGGGTTGAGAATTGGGGCATCCGGCACCCATCCATTTTCGCATTGGAGCAAGCAACTGATTACTCCCAACCCGCGCTACGATGCGATTGTCAATGAGATGCAGGAGGCTGCACGCTCCAATTTGATTTTTGGGTTACACGTCCATGTCGGTATCAAAGACAAAGACATGGCCATTCACATCATGAATACCGTGCGCTACTTTTTGCCCCATGTGTATGCACTTTCGTCCAACTCACCATTTTGGGAGGGCAGAAACACCGGGTTTAAATCGTTCCGCACCAAAGTTTTTGATAAGTTCCCCCGCACGGGTATTCCGGATTCGTTTACCAGTTGGGATGAGTTCAAGAACTATATCAACCTGCTCATCAAAACCAATTGCATTGACAATGCAAAAAAGATCTGGTGGGATGTGCGCGTACATCCTTTTTTTGATACGATTGAATTTAGAATTTGTGATGTACCCATGCGTGTAGAAGAAAGTGTTGCCATCACCGCGATTTTTCAGGCGTTGGTGGTAAAGCTCTATAAACTGCGCATGGAGAACATGAGCTTTATCATGTACAGCCGTGCGCTGATCAATGAAAATAAGTGGCGTGCATCCCGTTATGGGCTGGATGGCCGGTTGATCGACTTTGGCATTCAGCACGAAAAAGATACCCGCGATTTGATACGCGAGCTGCTGGAATTTATTGATGATGTGGTAGACGAGTTGGGCAGCCGGCATGCCATTCAGTATGCGCATAAGATCTTGCATGAAGGCACCGGTGCCGACCGACAGCTGACGGTATTCTCCCATACGTCAAGTTTAGAGCGTGTGGTGGATTATATTGTTGAACAAACCGTTCACGGTTTATAATTGAGCGAGGCAAAATGCTCAAGTTGGCAATTTTAGATATGTACGAAGGCATGCCCAACGAAGGCATGCGTAGCATTCGCGAGTTGGTG
>DHLV01000235.1:0-1893 GCA_002405445.1 Flammeovirgaceae bacterium UBA4659
AAACAGGTTTTTCAAAGCTCTCTTACAATGAGTCATGTCTGTTCCTGCTTGGGCAAAACCTAAAGATGTGGAAACTGCACCAAGCTCACCTGCAGGCCATTGATGAAAAAATTGATGGCTTGCTGGTAGAACTCACTACAAACAGTGTTGATATCGAAAGCGGATTTCCCGAGAAACCTATCCGCCACCAAAAGCCCCACATTGAAAGCCTTCACCAAAAAATACTGAACCTTTATGGCATGAACGTATCCACACTGTCGGGGCTTACCGACTACTCATTGCTAAGGCTGGTGGGGAGACGGGCATTGAGCTTAGCCGATTTCCAACGGCAAAACATTTTATAGGTTGGTGCCAGCTAAGTCCACGTAATAGCCAAAGCGGCAAAATAAACCGAAAGATCAAACTCAAGAACAAAAGCAAAGCAGGGCAGATTTTCAGGGAAGCAGCGCGTAGCCTACTACAAAGTAAACAGATTGCCATTGGTGCTTTCATGCGAAAGATCAGAAGCAAAAAAGGCGCACCCATTGCCATCAAAGCAAGGGCACGGAAAATCGCCATGGCCTACCACAATATCATCACAAAGGTGAACGAGTATGTAGAAGAACGCGTCAAAAATTACGAAACCAAACTAAAGGTGCGCGAACTAAAACTATTAACTTTACTAGCAAACAAACGTGGTTTCCAACTTAATCATCAATAAAGAAAAAGATGTCATTGGCAGCCTGCCTGCCAGGCAGGCTTTCCGAAGGCTATTCAATACTGAAACCCGGTTTCGACAGGTTGAACCTGACATGGTCATGTATTTTTGAGATGGCTTCTAGTAAACAGCATGGGAATCACGAGCAGGTAAAAAAGGATTAATACTCAAACGAGTCTATTTTTTCGCTTTGCTTGAGGTAGTGAGTGAACTCGACCAAATTTTTTTGTGACCCGGTAACTTCGTACACCACTGTATATCTCCCATTTTCTTTAATGCTGCGCTTGCGATAAAAGCGCAGCGGATGTGTTTCAATTTCCGTTTGGGTTTTTTGGTCGTTGATGTCGGTAAAAGTAATCCTGTAGGTGTGCGTTTGGTTGATCCTTTCAACCCAAAGTTGAATTTTGTTGAAAACACTCAGAACAATGATGATAACACCGGTGCTGACCACAGCAATGAAATACTCACCCGCGCCCACCGCCATGCCCAAAGCCGCAGCTATCCAAATCGTGGTGGCGGTGGTAATGCCCGTGATGCTCAGCCCATCTTTGAATATCACTCCCGCACCTAAAAATCCAACACCTGTCACAATATTGGCCGCAATTCGGTCGGGGTTGTCTCCGCCTAACATCATCGATAATTCCGTGAAGATGGTGGACCCCAAGCAAATCATGATCATGGTGCGGAGGCCGGCTGCTTTACTGTTGTATTCGCGCTCCAGCCCAATGGCTGCGCCCAGTACAAAAGAGATCAATAACTGTAATCCGATTTCGACATCGATATGGAAATTCATGTGAAATGGGTCCATGGCAAAAGCTTTCAAATGCGAAGATACATCAAATCCAATTCTTGTCACTGACGTACGCCCCGGTTGTGTGCTTAATGGTTTTGTATCGCTTGCTCAATCCATCCAGCCGGCAGTCATCAGTGTGCCAGCGCCTCCCCAAATTGCTTATAGGTGGGCAATGCGTAGCGTGACTGATTCATCGCGCTGAAGACCCTGAATACTTTTGCAAAACGGTGAATGGTCATATACCTGCTTTGTCACGAGCCAAAAAAAGCGGAAGTTTCCCACCGCTCTTGTTCACGTGTTGAGCCGCCTTATTTTTTTTCCTCACAATCAATCCTCATCCCCCAACTTTGAACTTCCAACTTTCAACTTTGCACTTTGCACTTTCAACTTTCAACTTTCAACT
>DHLV01000235.1:2181-2998 GCA_002405445.1 Flammeovirgaceae bacterium UBA4659
CTTTCAACTTTGCACTTCCAACTTCCAACACCTACATCTTCCTCACCTTGCCACTACCCGATGAATGCCCGTTCACATGGCTGGGGTTGCCTTTGTAGCTCACCGTTCCGCTACCGGAAATATTCGCATCCAGTTCGTTTTTCACGTTGATTTCCACATCGCCAGAACCGGAAATGCGCACGCTGCAATTGTTCACTTCCAGGTTAGATGCATGCACCTCACCCGAACCGCTGACGGTGGCTTTCATCGCCTGCGCAGTGCCGCTTGCTTCAATCCTACCCGATCCGGAAATACCAACATCAGCCGTTCCACTGATTTTTGCATGCACAACCACTCGCCCCGAACCACTTACGTCACTCTCCAGCGCATTGCAACTGCCGCCCACCTGCAATCGGCCCGAGCCTGACACGTTGGCTTCTATGTCGCCTGTGGCAACTACGTCAACTTGCAAGCTGCCCGATCCGCTCACCGAAAGTTTTAAATCACCCGTGCTGAAACGCCCTTCACCTGTCAGGTCGCCCGAGCCGGCCACACTTAAGCTTTCAATATTTGCCATCGTAACGTAAACAGTGAGCTGTTCTTCCCTTCCCCAACTCCAGTCCCTCCAACGGTTTTCGCGGCCGATGGTAAGTTTATCGCCATCTACCTCTGTTTCAATTTTTGACAACAACTCGCTGTCGCCTACCAGTTCTACTTTTTGTGGTGACCCTTGCTTTACAATCAGCTTGCCGGGGGTACGAAAGGCGATCCGGGTAAATGTCCCAACGTTTCGGTTTTCACGGTTTTGAGCAAATCTGACTGTACTCATCAAAAGCAG
>DHLV01000062.1 GCA_002405445.1 Flammeovirgaceae bacterium UBA4659
GTAAAAAAAACCGGAAGAGTTTTGGTGCTCCACGAAGATACCCTTACCGGTGGCATTGGTGCCGAGATATCAGCTTGGATCAGTGAACATTGTTTCCAAGATTTGGATGCACCGGTGATGCGCGAAGCGAGCCTGGACACCGCCATTCCATTTGCCCCTACGTTAGAGAACAACTTTTTGCCGAAGGGGAGGTTGAAAATAAAAATCGAAGAACTGACTCGATTCTAGTAGTGGCTATTCGGGGATTTGAAATGGTAGCATCGCATTACACACAGGTAAACTTTATTTTGTCAAGTTCGCTTTTAAAATCTCCTCCCACTCCTCTTCTAAGCTTGCTTTGGAAAACTTTTTGCCTGTGCGGTTGTACCAATAACCGGCATTAAACTCATCGCCCTCTTTGCGGTGCAAGTAAGCATGCAACCACGCAGCTTCTTTTGATTCCATATCTTGCACGATGGCATGGCTGCCCTGCCAATCGCCTTTGGCATCAAGCCACAGTGCTTGCAACAATGGCGAAATACCTACAGGGGGCAGACTCTGGCCCAGCGTACCTTTGAACTCTTCAACTGTCATGTTTACAATATTTTACTAACTTAGCCTGTTTAAAGTTAAGGTAATCTCTCATTTGATACTTTACAGGCTTGGGCTTTAAATTGATATTCAGATTTGCATGCTTGCTGTTGCTTTTGGCAATAGGGGGAAGTGCATTTGCCCAAAATACCAAAGGCGACCGCCCCGCACGCCCACTGCCCAGGGTGACACAGAAATCCAAGCCTAAGAAGTCAAAAAAAGTAAGATCAGAAACGCGTGACATATCCGGGCGCAGGTTGCGTACAAAAAACAGTTCATCTGCGGTGCGGGCAATCGAGCGCCCACCGCCCACTTATGCCGGTCGCAAGCGAAAGGGTGACCGTCCGGGCAAGCCCATTGGCAACAAGCGCATTCTATCGTCTTCGGCAAGGGCTGCACGCAACAATGTTTATCCAAATCGTGGCCCATATATCAATAACCCATCAAGAAAGCCGAAGAAGAGTGAGCGTATGTTTTCGCGAACATACTACACCAAAAGCCGCCCCGTTACGATTTCGCGATCTGGCCCACGGCCGTTTCCAACGCGCAAGAACCGGGTGGCTCCGCGCTCTGCTTCGCGCCCATTTGTCACAGTTGGGCGAAAGAATGTGTACTGGGGAAAATTCCGGAAAGTGGAAAAGGCATACACCAAAGACATTGCGGGGAAGCCTCTGCGTACCAGAAATTATAAGTCTCCACCACCTGTTTTTGAGCCCGGCCCAAGGACGTTCAAGCCCAATAAACCGAGGGGAAGAGACCGTCCTTACAGCGGCACTTTCAGAAGCGGATTTGTGACGGCCACAAAACGTGGTGAACGTGCCTGGCGGGGAGATATTTCCGGCCGCCCACTTGGCCGAACATCGTCTGGCCGCAAAACGCAGACTGCAGGAGTTCGATTTTTTCCTCGCAAGTTGTCAGTGAGTGGCAGGCAAAGAGGAAGATCAAGCCTTGTGCCCGGTGTGGGCATTCAAAGTCGTTCGAGACTTGGTGAAAAAAAGCCATTGAACGGTGCAGTGCCTGCACGAATTCCCAGGGGCGGAGCTGGAGTGGGGGCTTACAGCGGGAGTATAAAGTTGAGAAATGCCTTCACGCGGTTGCGCGATCAGGGTGAGGCTTTTTCCGGGTTTCGAAAAGCAAGGCGCACGCCAAAGGGAGGCGGCAGCATTAGCAGGCAGAGCAGAAGCAACCGCGGAAATGCGCTTGCAGTGCCTGTGCCTGGCGCGGGCGGCCGTGGCGTGGGCACCTACAGCGGCAACATTAAATTGCGCAACCGCCAACAGATGCGAGACCAGGGCGAAGCGTTTTCCGGCTTCAGGCGCTCAAGTCGCCCCAACAAAGGCGGAGGCAGCGTTAGCAGCAGGTTGAAGAACAACAATGGCACTGCTGTGGCGGTGCGCGCCCCCGGAGCTGGAGCACGGGGCACAGGCAGCTACAGTGGCAATTTGAAATTGCGCAACCGGCAACAGATGCGAGACCAGGGCGAAGCATTTTCCGGATTCAGGCGCTCGAGTCGGCCCATCAAAGGCGGAGGCAGCGTTAGCAGCAGGTTGAAGAACAACAACGGCACTGCGGTGGCGGTGCGCATCCCCGGAGCCGGAGCACGGGGCACAGGCAGCTACACGGGCAACTTGAGGTTGCGTAATCGCCATCAGATGCGTGACCAGGGCGAGGGATTTACAGGATTTAGAAGGTCTAAGCGGCCCGCAAAAGGCGGAGGTAGCGTGAGTGGTCAGTTGAGGAACAACAATGGCAATGCGATTGATGTGCGTACACCCGGAGTGGGCGCCAGGGGTGCCGGCAGCTACAGCGGCAATCTTCTTCTGAGCAAACGTCTGCAAATGCGTGACCAGGGAGAAGAGTTCACAGGATTTAAGAAATCGAGGCGACCTGCTAAGGGTGGAGGCAGCGTGAGCGGCCAGACGTGGAATAACAATGGTCAAGCGGTTGACGTTCGCACACCCTTGGTGCGCGGCACTAACTATGCGGGCCGAAGCAAGCGCGCCTATACCTACCTGCGTGGCCCTAAATCGAGCCCTTTGGCGTTGAAGCAAAAGGAGCCGACTGACAAGTTGCTATATGTAAATGGATTGCAAGTAGCGGTAAAACGTGGCAGCTACATTCAAAATATAAAAGCGAATAAGAACTCCACCAAAAAGAAAGAACCCAGCGACTATGGCATGGAGGCCGAAGGGTTGCAAGTGAATGTGAGGCGTGATTACGGTTTTATCAAAAATTCAAAATCTGCAAAGGAGGCATTAAAGAAAAAAGAGCCAAGCAACACTGTTTTGTACGTGCAAGGGCTGCAGGTGCCGGTGAAAAGCAATAATCGATATGCGCAAAACCCTAAGGCAAACCGTGGGGCAATGAAAAACAAGAAGCCGGATAACGAAGCATTTGCTGTTGAGGGCTTGCAGGTGAAAGTAAAACGCGACTACACGTTCACAGCGAGCCCCAGAGGTAACAAAAACGCACTCAAAAAACGCGAGCCCGATAACCGCATATTGGCCGTAGAGGGTTTACAAGTAGCGGTAAGGCAGAGTAAGTATGGCACTAAACCCAAGGCGCAAGAAGGTGCGCTGAAAGGAATTCGGCCAGATGGCGGCACCGTTCGCGCCAGTGAGTATGAGGGCCGCATGAAGCAACTATGGTCTTTTAAGCACAATTCAAGTTCAAGTAAGTCAGCATTGCACGCACGCAAGCCCAATGCCGCCTTCGGGAAAGGAAACACTTTCCAAGGCAGAGCGCGCCTCACGCGCAATTACCGCCATAGCCCAAGGGGCGATAAGGATGCTTTGAAAGTGTTGGCGCCCGGCCGGGCCTACGCCAAGATCGGTAACTACCAGGGTAACCTGAAAATGAGCAAGCCACATGGAAAGAAATTGCATCCTGACGCAAAGTTTGCGCATGGTTATCGTGACAACGTGAAGAGTGAACGAACTTTTTTGATGAACGTGAAGTTATGGTGGGCGAAGTTGTTTAAGAAAAACGACAACCAGACCGAGGCAGTGAAAGAGAAAGTGCGTAGGCCCCGGTATGACAAAAAAGAAAAAGAACTCTGGAAAGACCTTTACGATTAAATTGTATGAACTGGATTCCGCTAACCGATCAATCTCAGCTTAACGAAATCAAAGATGAATCAAATCAACAACCGGTGTTGTTATTCAAGCATTCTACTACCTGTTCTATCAGTAAAACTGCATTGAACAGGCTGGAGCGTAATTGGGAGAAGGATGAAATGAAAGACGCCAAGGTCTACTATCTCGACTTACTTTCCTATCGATCAGTTTCTAATGAGATTGCGCAGACTTTTGCCGTTGTTCACGCATCGCCCCAGGTGTTGATCATCAAAGACGGAAAAGCGGTGTACGACACGTCTCATTTTGACATCGACTACCGCACCATTAAGATGCATCTTCTGAAAATGCAAACTAAAAATTGAATGTAACTGTTTGCTTCAACTCAGCACTCAAACTTAGGGCAACTGGGCAGGTGCGTGCGGCATTCATCAATTTTTGTTTTTGCACCTGGGTGGCAGCCAAATGGCCGTGCGAAAAAGTGATGGCGATTTCTGCAATCTTACGAGGATTACTTGCCATTACTTTTACGATTTCTGTTTTTAGACCGCGCAAGTCAATGCCCTCGCTATCGGCCACCTGGCCCATAATGGTCATCATGCAACTGCTCAACGCAGCACAAACGAGGTCGGTAGGGCTGAATGCTTCCCCTTTGCCCAGATTATCAACCGGTGCATCAGTAATAACTACCTGCCCGGATTTGAGGTGTTTGGCCTCTGTCCTTAAACCTCCTATGTACTCGCCTACAGCCATTGTGTTATTCATATTTTTGTTGATTTGGTGATAAACTATTGAAGCGTATTTTTCGTTTTCATTTTTAGTGTAAATTTCGGATAAGTTCATCACCCGTTCAATTTGTGAGAAGTTTTTCACTGCAAGTATTGCTGAATTTGTGTCTGCTTGGAGCAGGCTTACCTGTTTTGGCGCAAACACAAGACAGCTATGAATACGATCGGGAGTTCACTTGGGGCATTAACAAGAACTCGGCAGGAGGGCTGATTGGCGGATTTACGTTCAAAAAAGCCAGACGCGTGCGACCCAATCAGTTTGAAACTTTCGGATTAGAGATCATGAATGTGAAAAATCCGGCCGAAGTGCGCATCAGCTCGGGTACAGGCAGTTTCTTTATTTTTGGCAAGACAAATTATCTATATGCATTTCGTTTTCAGTATGGCCGTGATATTGTGCTGTTTACGAAAGCGCCTCAGCAGGGGGTGGAAATAAAAGCAGTGTTTGCCGCGGGGCCTTCGCTGGGTGTGGTAGCTCCCTATTACATTGAGCGGACTGTTGGCAGCAGTTTCTTCAATACCGTGCACGAACAATACGATCCAAACAACCGCGAGCACACCCCTGATAAAATTTTAGGTACTGGTTACCTGTTTGAAGGCCTCGGACGGTCAAAACTTGAACTGGGAGGTAACGTCAAGTTTGGTTTGAATTTCGAGCTGGGCGTGGTAAAGTCCCAGGTCACCGGGTTTGAAGTGGGGGTTCTGCTTGATGCGTACTTCAATGAAATCATCCTCATGCCTACAGCCACAAACCGGGCTGTATTCCCCACCGCATATTTTACGCTCTTCTACGGAAGTCGCAAATAATCGCTTTAGTAAGCCATCAATAAATTTTCAGCCACAACATTCTTGCCTTGTGTTTCGTAAGACTCCATCAATATGGTTTGACGAAAAAAGATTATGGAAGCGAAAAAGTCAGTGCAAGCGGATATCTCTCAGAAACGTTCGCTTTTTTTCAGTGTAGGATTGCTTTTGTCGTTGGGTGGTGTCACCACGGCTTTTGAATGGAAGACAGCAGACACCAAAATTGATTTATTGGCTGAAAGAACCACAAATACTGCGGAGGAGTTGATTGACGTGCCCCCCACGCAGCAGTTGCAGCCACCTCCACCTGTTATTCAGCAGCCTCAGATTGTTGAAGTGCCCGATGCGGTAGAGATCAACGAAAATCTAAACATCGAGTTTGACGTGGAGGCTCCGCGGCTGGATTTGCCTGTTGCGGAGACTGCGCCAGTAGAAGAAGAAACAGAAGAAGTTTTCACTATTGTAGAGGAGGCAGCAATGCCTGTGGGTGGCATGACAGCATTTTACAAATACCTGCAGGAAAATGTAAGGTACCCTGCCGTGGCGCGCAGAAACGGGGTAGAAGGGAAGTAGAAGGGAAGGTAATGGTGCAATTTGTAGTGGGCAAAGACGGTACCATCAGTGAAGTAAAAGTGCTTCGCGGAATAGGTGCAGGCTGTGATGAAGAGGCAGTGCGCGTGATGGAAAAGGCACCTAGATGGAATGCCGGCAGGCAACGCGGTAAACCGGTGCGTCAGCGCTGCATGCTTCCGATTGTTTTTTCGTTTTGAGCCGTTTTTGACCTTCGTTGAGGGATTTTTTGTAAAAAAGATCCCGCTTTTTTGTGACTCCGGGTTTGGATTAGGATTGTATTGCTATATTTGAAATCCTAACCGTAGCACTATGGAAGCAAAGAAGAGTGAAAAGGCAGATTTGACGAAAAAATCAGGTTTATTTTTCAGTATAGGTTTGATGTTTACTTTGTTGGTGACCGAAAGGCTCTTTGACCACCGCACCTACGATGAACAGGTAGACCTACTGGCCGGAAAAAGCACGAATGCATTCGAAGAAATGATTGAAGTGCCGCCCACCGAACAACCACCCCCCCCTGAACCGGTCATTCAGCAGCCACAGATTGTGGAAGTTCCAGACGAGGAGGAGATCAAAGAAGATTTGAATATCAACCTCGATGTGGAGGTAACGGAAGACACCAAGGTGGAAGCCGTGCAAGTTGTGGAAGAGAAGCCAGAAGAAACAGACGAGATATTTACTGTGGTGGAAGAAACGGCTACCCCCAAAGGTGGAATGGCGGCTTTCTACAAGTATGTTGGCGAGAAGATCAAGTATCCGGCTCAAGCCAGAAGGATGGGTGTAGAAGGCAAAGTATTCGTCCAGTTTGTGATCGGAAAAGACGGATCGATCAGCGATGTCAAAGTGCTAAAGGGTATTGGTGCAGGTTGTGATGAAGAAGCGATTCGCATTGTGCAGAGTTCGCCAGCATGGAACCCCGGAAAGCAGCGTGGTAAGCCTGTAAAGCAGCGCTATACATTGCCGATTCAGTTCAAGTTAGGCTAAGCTTCAACCCGATAAGATGTTTTAAAAAACCCGCTCCATGCGGGTTTTTTTTGAGATGCATTCTGGTGTTGATATCAGTTGAATAATAAACCGAGGATCAACCCGCCCAGTATTACCGCCCACGAAGGCAGTTTTGTAAATACCATTAACAGGAAAGTAGATAGCGTGATGGCGTAATTCAGCCACTCCTGCCGTAGTGGCTCGAACAAGATAATGGCCGCAGCAGCAATGAGGCCGGCACTAGCGGCATTGATGCCATCCAGTGAGGCGCGGATAGGCCTGAATTTTTTCAAGCTTTCCCATACCCGCAACATGAAGAAAATCAGGAATGTACCCGGCAAAAATATACCGATTGCTGACATGATGCCGCCCGCGACCTGACCCGCGGGGCCAAACCCGCGGCTGTGCATGGCCAGCGCACCCACATACGAGCTAAAGGAAAAAACGGGCCCCGGAAGAGATTGCGCCAGCGCGTATCCTGAAAGGAATTCCTGATTACTCAGATAAGGCTCGCCAACGCCATCGATGGTTGGCTTTGCGTATTGCACAAACTCGGTGTGCAACAAGGGCGTAAGCACCTGCCCGCCACCGAAGACCAAGCTACCGTTGCGGTAGAAATTTTCGAACAAGCGCACAGGCAAAAAATCCGGATTGTTCTTTGTGACAGCACCCAACACCGCGGCACCAACAAGCACCCCTACCCACAAAATGAAATTCGCCATGGGCACAACAAACTTCTTCTTCTCCTCGCGGGGGTGCGCCCGGTAATTAAACGCAGTAATGCAGCCTGCAACCAACAAGATGACAGGAAACACAAATGGAGATTTCACCAGAAACGAAATGATTGCGGCTCCCAGCATGATGGCGACAGCCCGTTTGGTTTGAACTATTTTTCGGCTGAATTTGTAGGCTGCGTATGCCACCATGCCTACTGCCATGGGTTGGATAAATCTTGTTGCTATTGACACCTGCTGCGAGTCGTAACTGCCAATCAGTAGGCCTGCCACTGTCATGATGGTGACAGAGGGTATCATCCAAATCAACAGCGTTAAATACGCAAGATTGGGGCCACCGAGTTTGTAACCCACCGCGCTGATTGTTTGAGTGGAAGTAGGGCCGGGCAGCACCTGGCAAATTGCATTGAGTTCAATCAGGTCTGCCTCAGTAACGTAATGTTTTTTTTGGGCCAGCACTTTTTGAAAATGCGCAAGGTGCGCCTGCGGCCCTCCAAAACTTGATACGGACAGCAGCAACACATCTTTGAGAAAGGCTGTATAGCTTATGGATTTTGCCAATTGCCGACTATTTTTTTAAACCGATTTCGCGCAGACGCTGGTTGAGAAACTCGCCCGCGGTAATGTCTGCCCATAACTTTGGGTGTTGGGCATCTACACAACCCGGCAATGCTGCCAAGTTCATTTCAGATCTTGGGTGCATAAAGAAGGGTATGGAGTAACGCGGTTTGTTCATTTGGTCGCGTGGTGGGTTTACCACACGGTGGATGGTAGACTTTAGTTTCTTGTTGGTCAGGCGTTCTAACATATCACCAACATTTACCACCAATTGCTCTGGCAGCGCGGTAATGGGTATCCATTTTCCATCGCGCCTCAGCACTTGCAACCCATCTGCACTGGCGCCCATCAGCAATGTTATCAAATTGATGTCGCCATGCTCAGCGGCTCGCACTGCATCAGAAGGCACTGCGTCAGGATTTTCTATGGGGAAGTAGTGGATGGGGCGTAAGATACTGTTGCCATGGTGCACTTTTTTATCGAAGTAGTCTTCGGGCAAATTCAAATACAGCGCAATTGCCCGAAGCATTTGTACCCCGGTTTTTTCCAATCGCTGATAAACCTCCAGTGCGATCTCCTTGAACTCTGGAAGTTCCGTTGGCCAAATGTTATCAGGGTATTCTTGTTTGATGGGATCGTTATCCAACACTTCTTGCCCCACGTGGTAAAACTCTTTCAAGTCGCCCGTGTTGCGCCCTTTGGCATGCTCTTTTCCTTTACCAATGTAACCGCGCTGCCCTGCCAGCCCGGCAATTTCATATTTTTGTTTTTCAGAATCGGTCAACGCAAAGAAATTTTTGATACATGCGTATAGTTGTGCTGAAAGTGCATCTGTGAGATAGTGATTACGGATGGCCACAAAGCCGATGCTGTTGTAAGCCGCGCCCAGGTCATTTACAAATTTTGCCTTTCGCGTGGGGTCGCCATCTGTAAAGTCTGCCAGATCTAATGAGGGCACTGTGTCGTACAAAATCTCTGCCATTCGCGGTGTAATTTTTTGGGTAATGCAAGCTAGATAAATTTTAGGTAATTTTAGAAGCTTGTAAACGGTGATAGTCGGGATTTGGCCGCGACCCTCGGGCTACAAGCTGCAAGCTGATTGAGATTGAAGTAAAATATTGACACATCAAATTGATACAATATGAAAACGAACAGAAGGGAATTTGTGAAAGGGGCATTAAAAGTTACGGCAGCTGGAGCCATTGCCAGTGCGATCAACCCAACAGCGTTGTTTGCCGCTGTACCTTTGCAATTTGAGCAAGTTAAGTTGCCTTATGCATACAATGCTTTGGAGCCTTACATCGATGCCATGACGATGGAAATACATTACAGTAAGCACCATGCTGCCTATGTAAAAAATGTAAACGAAGCGGTAGCTGCTGATAAAATTAGATTTGAAAACGAGAAAGATTTTTTTGCGAACACGTCCAAGCTTTCCGCGAAAGCGCGCAATAATGGTGGAGGCGTGTATAACCACAATTTTTTTTGGCAGGTGATGAAACCCAATGGCGGTGGTGTACCTTCGGGCAAAGTAGCTGATGCCCTCAATGGCGCATTTGGTTCATTTGATAAATTCAAAGAACAGTTTACCGATGCTGCCATGAAGCGTTTTGGTTCGGGCTGGGCGTGGTTGGTAAATGATGGAGGGAAACTGAAAATTGGCTCAACACCAAATCAAGACAATCCGTTAATGGACATCAGCGAATTGAAAGGAACTCCCTTGCTTGCGTTGGATGTTTGGGAACATGCTTATTATTTAAAATACCAAAACAAGCGCAACGAGTATGTGGCCAATTGGTGGAGCGTGGTGAATTGGGATGAAGTGGCTCGCCTCTTGAAATAACAGTTCAATATTTATTACAGGTAGCCTAGATTAATAGCATACGCTACAGCCTCTGGCATATTTCTTGACTTTGTCTTTTTCAAAATGTTTTTCTTATAGGTAAGAACGGTTTGGTAGCCCACACCCAGTTGCTTCGAAATCTCTCTCGTTTGAAAACCACGTGCAGAAAGGTTGACAACTTCTTTCTCTCGATTGGTAAGTAAAGGCTTCTTTTGTTTTACCGCACCATTGTCCATTTCTGAACCGATGTGGTAAATGTGGGTGCCATCGTCTAGCCGCTCGGTTACCGACCAGGTTGGTTGCGTTTGATTGGTGAGGTGTGTAACATCCGTCACCAAACTAATGGTGTAAACAAGAGAGCCATTCTTATCGATGTACGACATGTGGTGCTGCTGATAAATCCAAATGAATTCTTTAGTGACACCATGGCGGATGCGAAAGCAATGATTGATCATGGCGCGCTTTTTTTGCTCGATAGGCAACGCCTGAATGTAGCTCAATACCTTGACGGTGTAGTCCATGAAAATCGGGTGGTCGTCTGGGTGAACAACACTTACTAGCCAATTAATATCACCGATTTCTTCTTTGGTGTAGCCTACTACTTGTAATGAATTGGGGCTGTTGTAGGGATACGTATAATCTCGAAAGTCAATGACGTTGATAAAGAAATTACCCAATGCCATGTTGCCAAACAGTAATTCCAGCACATCGATAATCGGCTTGAATTCAATTTTTTCGTTTGAAAAATTTTGCTCCGTGGCAATGGCATACAACGGGTTTGATTTTACAAATGGAGAGTGATTTGATTCGGAAGCCATAAATTGAGGGAGTTATAGAAAACCCAGATTCAGCGCATAAGCAATTGCTTCAGTCATGTTTTTTGATTTTGTTTTTCTTAAAACACTCTTTTTGTGAGTAACCACTGTTTGGTAACTAATTCGTAGTTGATTAGAAATTAAATGGGATGAGTAACCCTTTGCCGCTAGGCTAAGGATTTGTTTCTCCCGGCCTGAGAAAAATAGCTTATCGCGATCTTTAATATCCTTTAGCGATCCCGTGAGAAAAACACTTGATCCATCTTCTTTCTTTTCCGTTACCGACCACGAGGGTGCCAACTGAACTCCAATAAGTTGAGTAACATCGGTGATAAAACTAATCGAGTAAACGATTGCCCCATTCCGATCCAAATGAGACATGTGATGTTGTTGATAAAGCCAAATATAGTCTTCCGTAATGCCGTGACGAATGCGATAGCAATGATTAAACATTGACCTTTTTCTTTTTTCAATCGGCAGTTGAGCAATGTAGCCAATGGCAATACCCCCATATTCCAAAAAAATCGGCAAGTCATCTGGATGCAGCACCGTCATCAACCATTTTAAATCCTTGCCTTCGGCTGAATGGCCAACCACATTGATTGAGTTTGAGCTATTATACGGATAAGTAAAGTCCCTAAAGTCAATTACGTTGATAAAAAAACTACCGAACGCCATATTACTGAATAGTAATTCCAACACATCTATAATCGGCTTGAATTCGATTTTCTCGTTTGAAAAATTTTGCTCCGTGGCAACGGCATACAACGGGTTCGATTTTAAAAAGGGCGAAACCTTTTTTTCTCTACTCATTGATCCAATCGTTTTGCAAAGCGGTAGAGATTGCCTCGTTGATGTTTTTGGCGTGGGCCTTGCGGATGATGCTTTTGCGGTGTGTGTTAACTGTGTTGATGGAAATGCGCAATCTGCTTGCTAATTGCTTTCCAGATAAACCTTTCATCAACAACTTCATCACTTGTGTTTCCTTTTTGGTGAGCGGTGAGCGAGCCGAGCCAAACAGCCACTGTAAATTTTCGCCACACGAGCCGCCCAGTAACATCGGCTTGATGCCAAAGTTTTGCTCAATCACCGACCAGCACGGTTGGCCGTTGGCAGGTAGCAAATGGGTGAGGTCTGTGATAATGTTAAGCGAATACAACGGCTTGCCTTGTGCATCAAATGCAATGGGGCGGCATTGCTGGTACATCCAAATAGGCTGGCCCTTTTTGTGAAGCAATCGAGCGGTTAGGTTAAAATAGCATTTCATTTTTTGTTCGGCCGTGGTGTTGATCAAAAACATAAAGCCTTCGGTGAAATTGATTTTGTACTGGCTGCGGTCTTCGGGGTGAATATGACTCACCCACCAATTCATGCCGCCTTCTTTAAGTGTAGCCGGCTCGTGCCCGCTCAAATCTTTAAAGGTGGGGCTTACATATTCGCATGCCCCATTTTGGTAGTTGGTAATGGTTACCACCATAGGGCTGAGCGTTACTGACTGGTGAAAAAAATCAAGCACTTGACATAGGCTGGCCAAGTCAAACGCGGCATTGCCAGAAGCTTCCATGGATTAAAAGACAACTAGGTAAATATAAAAAACCCTATTTTTTTATGCAAGGGTATCCCTATTTAGGGTGAGGTGGTTACATTTTTCTGTGTAAGTAACTTATTTTCGATCACCAAAAAATCCTAAGTCTATGAGGCGTAATACGTTTATTCTCCTTGCCTTCCTGCCATTCCAACTGTTTTCACAATCGCGATGGTCAGATTGGATTACTCTCTATGAAGAGGGGTATGACAGGGTGCAAATTAGCTTTAAGGTAAATGGCTGTTCCAACAGTTCTACACCAAATGTAATAAACTCGTATTGGCGGATTAACAACACTTTCTCAAAACCCCGCGCCTACGTTAAAGGTAAGTTTGATTATGAGTTTTGTACAGGTGGAGTAAAAACGGAGTCTTTTACAATTAGTTTGGAAAAGCCTAAAACCGATGGAGATGATGGAGACTGGGGCAAATTGTTTTTGGGCGCGAAGAAGGTGATAAGAGTCTATGATTATAAATTCTATGACTACTCTGTTGCCAACACCACTGATAAGCCTAATGCCTCAGATTCTCAACGGCCTGCAAACAACCAATATGATGCTGACGAGAACGTGAGACTAGCAGAAAAAGAACGCCAAGAACGAGAGACAGAAAGATTGAGGTTAGAGGCAGAAGAAACAGCCCGTATAGAGCGAGAGAAGCAGCAAGCATTTCAACAAAGAATTGACAATGCTAATACAGAACAACAGCAGAGACAAGAAGAGTCGGCAGCCGCAGCGAGTGAGCTAGTGACGGGTATGGGTGCATTTGGAGCCTTCATGTTCAAGAACATAGGCCCCGAATACGACAAGCCCAAGAACAAATTTTCCGCAGGTGCTCCGCGTTTTAGCTTGAACATTGGCTATTCATTAGCGGTGCTACCGATTTACGAAAATCGCACTGGAAGCATTTCGACTTTAAATAGCACAACCCAATTTGAAGAAACAGTGGAAGAGAACATTTACACAGCCAACCTAGATCTTGGATTGCAATTTTGGCCTTACTATAGCAAACATTTTGGTTTGGCTATTATCGGCAATGGCCACGGAGGACTAATGCCAATAGCCGGTTCTTCGTTAAGCTACTCCTACGATTACGGCATAAAGGCATTTATTGGCTCTTGGCCAATTAAACTAGCCTTATCATACCAATGGGGTGACAGAGGCTTTTCATACTCTCACAGCTTTAGTTCAGGAGCTGCAAATACCTTGGGTGAGACTATCAGCGTTGGTGAAGGGGCAACTAAATTTTCTCGCTTTTCAATCGGCCCTCGTATTTCATTCAATACTATTTCTTCTATTGGTAATTTAGAGTTGATCTATTTTACTGAGTTTTATCCAAACATGAAAAAGATCTCGGCCTCAGGGTTCGCAGTAAATTACTACTCGCATAATAGACTCCGTTTTTTTGGAGAAATTATTTTGAATGGTGCACGCATGGGAGCGATTAAGTATGAGTTGGACAACGGAGTAAAGAATACAGGAAATCACTATAAAGTCGGGGTCGTACGTACTATGGATTGGTTTGGTCAAAAAAAGTAATTAGACATGAAGACTTCTTCAAAAGTTAGGTCAATTGCGTTAGTTATCTTGTTTGCGGCATGCGAACAAACGAGCGATCCCTTTGACAATCCCTTAAACGGCTTTCTAACGTCAGGCACGTGGAAAACCGCCAGTGTAAGTGTTACCCCAGGCACAATAAATATCTGTGAGCGAGATAACCTATTTGTTTTCAAGAATGCTGGAAGCCTTTTGATTGATCAGGGTGCATTGAAATGCAAAACCTCAGATCCATCTATTTTTCAAACAAGCTGGCGAGCAAACAAAGATTTTACACAAATTACAGTTGATGATTGGGGCTGGGGAACTCTTCCGAACGTTTGGAATGTGACTCGGCTAACTAGCGAAAATTTAGATTTTTCAATCGATTTTATTATTAATGGCATACAAACACGGGTTTCCTATAAGCTTCAAAAAGGAGATGTTCCCAGCGTTCCGCTTTTTGCCTCCAGCGTAACGTCAGGCGCATATTCAATTCAAGCGAAAGGCGACTTGAGATATATCGACATAAATAGCTCGAATAATGAGTTGAGACCGACCCAAAATGAGCAAGTATGGAAAATCCTTCCAGCCACAGACGGCTTTTTTTACATCAGGCCTAACGGAGATATATCAAATGTTGACTATTACGTTAGTCAAGGCAAGGCTGGGCTTTGGGCTGCCCACGGAGATGCAAATCAGCAATGGAAGTTTGTGAGTCGTGGAGATGGATACTTTACGATAGAAAATAGAGTTGATGCCCGCGTAATGACATCAAGCGCATCAACCTCAACCGTACAGTTACAGAATTTCAGTAGTCAAGATGCCCAGTTGTTTCGATTTTACCCAAAAGAAACTGATCTTTATGAAGGAACGGGTTACTCAAACGTAGTTCAATTTGGAGGTGGAGGATTTTGCACGTGGTCAATTCAGTTACGCAACGTTAGATTGAAGTTTAACATTTCTGGAAGTACTGTTATCAACGCGACTTTAACAAATGAATCTGACGAAAAGACCGTTATCGGAGGCTGTGGTGCTGTTGGGGTTGTTCAACAGAGCTATAATTTTTTAGACGGAAATATACAGGGAGGTTCAGTTACAATTAACTTTTCTCCACAAAACACAAATGCAACAAAGTGTAATGTGCGATTTTCTGGAACAATAAACCCAGCAAACGGTAACGAAATAAGTGGTTCACTTAGATGGACAAGAATTGATCAAGGGCCTCCACTGAATTATCAAGTGACTATACCTTTGATTGTAGTTAGATAGCATCAATACCCCCCATTATACTTTCTCAAAAACCACTCTGCGCTGAGCAACAACACCAGCAAGAAGAAAAACCATTTGAGGTTGATAAGCGGATTAAACGATTCATCGGTATGAATCAACCCCTTTGCTTCCAGTTTTTGAAAATCTTGCGAAAGTTTGGCGAAGTCTGAGGTCGTGTAAAATTTGCCGCCTGTGTTTTTAGAGAGTTTTCGCAATAGGCCAAAGTCGGCCGTCAACGATTGTGACTCTATGTTGGCAGCGGTAACCAAAAACTGACCTTGCACTTGCTCGGGCTTTGTGCCCACATTCGTTTTGGCGGAGTAGCGATATACACCTTCTTTTAGTCCACCAATTTGGTAACGTGCGCCTGCAGCACTGGTAACATAGTCGTAATGCGAAGACTTGCCCTGTTCGTCTTTCAACTCAATCTCAATTTTGTTGCCATACACCCGTTCAAACAAATCGTTGTATACCTGGCTTTCAAACGTTACCAACTGAGTTTCCACAAATTCATTTTGGATGGGGAAGAAACGGAACTTACGCTTGTCATCCAGCGTGGTGAGGTATTGGATGAGTTTGAGAAACATTTCGTCAAACACTTCTGCTTTTTCTGTCGCCATGGACTCTTGCAGGCGCCAACGCCAAATGCCCTCGCCAATAAAGACAGCCACCTTTCGATCTTCATCGGTGTACGTAAAAAGTAAGGGGCGCGTGGTTGTAACACTGCCGATGCGTTGATACAATAGAATATTTGCTTGTGCCGGAAAGGAGAATTTGCCGAAAGGCACTTCTGCTGGCGGGTAGCGTGAGAAGATACGATTGGTATTTTCAGGAAAAGAAAAGTCGCGGAAGGTGGTATTGACTACGGGTGTTACTTCGTCATACTGCCCCGCGCTTTCAAAGGAGAGTGCAATCCCATTGGGCTGTAATGCCCGCAAGTTGGATTGGCTACCGACCATTACGAAAATCGAAGTTTTACCTTTGAGCATGGATTGGAAAAGCGCAGCCGAACGATTGTTGGCGTCCAGTACCTGGTGAAAAATTACTAATTCTGTTGCACCGGGCTTCAGAAGTTCAGCGGAGGCTTCTGATATGGTGGGGATATGCAAGTGAAAGTCATAGTTGGAATTTTTCTCTACTACGGCACGAATGGCTTTGATATCCGGGTGTGGGGCAGGGGCTACCAACAATATTTTTTTCTTTCCTTCCACTATGTCGATAAAAATACTCGTCCGGTTGTTTTTTTTGTTGGTCTCTTTGGCCAGCGGGGCTACGGCAACATCAAATCGCTGCATTCCTTTTTCAGCGGCATCCAGTAAAAAATCGATGTCAAGTAGTGATAGGTTGCCGGTATTTTTCGTTTGCTCTGCCACGACTTTTGCATTCTTGTAAATCGTGACAGACACGTTTTCATGAGGTATGTTTTGGATGACTAACGTTGCTTTAATCGGTAACTTGTTGCCTTGATAGGCGATCTTGTTGTAGGCGATATTTTTCAATATCAAATCGGCACGTTGAGCAGTGTCACCAATCCCGATTGTATTCACCGGCACATTGATGGGAGTGTAAAGCGGAGATGTCCCGGAGTTATAGATCCCATCTGAGACGAGCGTGATCCCTACCAGGTTTTTGCCTTCGTTTTCTGCGATTGTTTCGCGCAATGCGGAGGCGATGTCTGAACTGTTATTCTTGAACAAAAAGTTACTGATGCGTGTTCCGCTCAGGTTTCGCCATTGCACATCAAAGCCTTGTTGCGTCAGCGCGTCAGCCGACTGTTTCAATGCCGCTTGTAATGGTTGGAGACTTGCGGAGTCTACCACATCGCGGATGGAGGTTGAGTTATCGATCAAGAATACATGCGATGGTTTTTCTATTTGATTGGTGGTGAGTTTGAGGATCGGGCCTATCAGCAAAAAAAATAATAGAGCCACTGCTACTGCCCTCAATCCAAACAAAACTTGATTGGCGCGCTTTCCCCAATGGCTTTTGGTTCTGTATAGAAGCCATGCATAAAGCAACCCCGCAGCCATGCACGGGACGATCCACAATGGGGAGTACTCAAATTGGAGGTGCCGCATTAGGAAACTGTTTTTATCTCCCTCAACTTGGTCAATTTTTCCGTTGAAGTAGTGAGCATGCGCCCCTCAACAGAGCGGGATGGAATGTGATAAATCCTGCTAACAGGAAAACAGGGCAGGGGCGAGTGATGCGCTATCATTTTCAAATTTTCAAATCAATTCATCTTCAAATTAATACCGATACTTTTCTTTCCACAAATTTCTCAAATAGTTTCGTAATTCATTTTCGCGCGGGTTTAGGCCCGGGTCATAAAACTTTGAGCCTTTGATGGCATCTGGCAAAAACTCCATGTTGGCGAAATTGTTTTCGAAGCTGTGTGCGTATTGATAATCTTTTCCGTAGTTCAGGTCTTTCATTAATTTAGTTGGTGCGTTTCTAATCGCGAGTGGCACCGGTAGGTCGCCCATATCTTGCACGGCCTTCAACGCACTTTCTATGGCTGCGTAGCTCGCGTTGCTTTTTGCTGAGCAGGCCAAATAGGTTGCACATTGCGACAAAATAATTCGTGCTTCCGGGTAACCAATAACATTCACAGCTTGGAACGCGCTGGTGGCAAGTACCAACGCGGTTGGGTTGGCATTGCCAATATCTTCACTTGCCAATATCACCATTCTACGCGCAATGAACTTTACATCTTCACCACCTTCAATCATCCGTGCTAAATAGTACACTGCCGCGTTGGGGTCGCTGCCGCGGATGGATTTGATGAAGGCGGAGATGATGTCGTAATGTTGCTCACCACTTTTGTCGTAAATGGCGATATGTTTTTGTGCCACGTTCATCACCAGCTCATCGGTGACCACAATATTTCCCGGCAAGGCTTCAGCAATCAAATCGATGAGGTTGAGAAGTTTGCGCGCATCGCCACCGGAGATGTTAATGAGCGCTTGGCGTTCGCTAATTAGTATTGATCGGTTTTTTAAGTCGGCATCTTTTTGAATGGCGTGTGCAGCCAACTCAATCAGTTCATCATCAGTCAAAGCTTTTAGCACATACACCTGACACCGCGAGAGTAAGGCGGAGTTGACTTCAAACGAAGGATTTTCAGTAGTAGCGCCAATCAACGTGATTGTTCCTTTTTCTACTGCACCAAGCAGTGCATCTTGTTGTGATTTGTTGAAACGATGAATTTCATCGATGAAAAGAATGGCGCGGTTGCTGTATTTGGCTTTGTCAATTACTTCGCGCACGTCTTTTACCCCTGCGCTCACGGCACTCAGTATGTGAAATGGCCGCTTTACTTCATTAGCAATGATGTTGGCAATAGTGGTTTTACCTACACCGGGCGGCCCCCACAAAATCATGGAGGGTACGTTGCCCGTTTCAATTGCTTTACGGATGATGCCGTTTGTGCCCACCAAATGGTGCTGCCCCACCAAATCGGAGAGCCGGGTAGGGCGCATGCGTTCAGCCAAAGGTAGTCTGGTACTGATCACAGTCTATATCGATAAGAAAACCACAAAGGCACTAATGGAAAATGCAATCGTTACCAAAATCATAAACAGAATGCCAAAAATGAGGTACTTCTGAATCGTTTTTCTCCAACTTTGCCCATACATGCGTTTCATGGCGAACAGCAGATAAAGCACAATCCAGAAACCAATCAACGTGCTGGCCCACCAAAGCCATGGCACGAGACTTACAAGCATTTGTAGCGTGCCAGCGAGGTAAAAAAAGTTGTAGTAGTAAATCGAAAAAACAAGGTGTTCGCTGTAGTAGTACCCCCTGCTAAAATTGAGCAACTTGAGCAATAGCGCAAAAAATGGAAGCAAGTAGAAAAGCACTTTTGAGAAGTTATCTTTGAAGGCAGAAACAAATTCCTCACTCATCTTTTTTGAATCCTCACCATACTTGTTTCGCACGATGATTACCCTCTTTGAAACCAGCCGAACAAACCAGTTATCACGCTCAGATGCAGGTTTAGCCATCTGAATCGAGTCGTAGTATTCAACGGTTTTGTATTGGGCCACTTCATCAAAGTTGAACTTGGTGGTAGTTCGCATTGTTGGTGCAGATTCTTCTGCGTGGTTGGTCGATTGCTTTTGAATCGAATCGCCCGGTGATGTTACGAGTGAGTCATTTTTTTCGAGTGCCAACGGCTGGACTCCCTTTTTTGAGTTTTCGGTGATGTCTTTTTCATCCTGTTGTGTAATCTCCACTTCGTCTTGATCCTGATCTTCCGGGTTGTCGTCAGGTATGGAGAAAAAGACCAGAAAAAAAACGAAGCTGATGAATACGTACATCCTTGCGGGGTGGTAATAACTCTCTCGCTTGCCGGCACAATACTCTAGTGCCAAAAAGCCCGGTTTGGTAATCAGGTATTTGGTGGTTCGGAAAAACTTACCCTCGTAACTCCAGAATGAGGAAATGAAATTCGTCCACAACTCAACCAGCGTTTGCCGTTGTGGGATGTCCTTTTGGCCGCATTGGTGGCAGAAAATACCTTGTAGTGGGGTTCCGCAGTTCAAGCAAAATTCATTGGGGTGAGGTTTATGGCCGCCCTGTTCGGCATCTACAAAACCTTCTGCGGCCGGTATTGATTTTCCGAGCTCGTCCATTGTCAAAAGCGTAGCTTGGTAAAAATATTGACGGCCGCTTCCAACATGGCATCATCAAAATCCAAGTGCGTCACCATTCTAATTTCGGTATTACTGAAAGCCAGTGCTTTGATGTTGTGTTTGGCAATTTGCACTAAAAACTGTGCAGGTGTTACGCTGGGGATCAATTCAAAAATCACAATGTTGGTGTCCACAGGCATCACGGATTTCACGTAAGGCTGTTGTTGCAGACAGATGCCCAACGATGCGGCACGGGCATGGTCTTCGGTCAGTCGGGTTACGTGATGATCGAGTGCGTAAACACCTGCGGCTGCCAGAAAGCCTGCCTGCCGCCATGCACCGCCAAATACTTTTCTTATTCTCCGAGCTTTTTTCGCAAACTCGTTTTTACAGACAAGCACCGAACCTACCGGGGCACCCAATCCTTTGGAGAGGCAAATTGAAATTGTATCAAAGTGCTTTCCGTATTCGAGAGCCTTGTCGCCTGTGGCAGCCAGTGCATTGAACAAGCGTGCGCCATCCAAATGCATGTACAAATTTTTACTTCTCGCGAAAGCGGAAATTTTTTCGATCTCTTTTAGTGAATAATAACTGCCGGCTTCGCGCACCACCGTATTTTCTAAGGCCACTACCGCAGTGCGAGGATAGTGTTGATCATCGTTATTGACGTTATTTGAGACTTCCTCAACTGAAATGCGGCCTCTGTCTCCTGGCAGCAATTTTACACTCACGTGGCTGTTGCCCATCAATCCACCGCCTTCATATTTATATATGTGTGCACCTTTGTAGCAGATTACTTCATCACACGGTTGTGTCAGCACCTTAATGCCAATTTGGTTGGTCATTGTTCCGCTTGGGCAATACACCGCTGCATCCATGCCCAACAGAGCAGCACATTTTTCTTCCAACTGATTAACGGTTGGATCCTCGCCAAAAACATCATCACCCACTTCGGCCGCAAACATTGCAGCCAGCATGGCCGGGGTGGGTTTGGTAACGGTATCGCTGCGCAGATCGATTATCATATTCAATTAAAATTCCTCAAAATACTCAACCTTTCGACATTGGGCAATAGCCATGATTTGATGGCACATTCAACTGACCCCAACGGTCAATGGATGGAATATGGTTCCTACCATGGGCAGCGGGCCACACGTCAAATTGGTTTACAACAATTCCTTCCCGGGATCCCAAAACACATTTTCAAAATCCTGCACCTGGTGCTTTTTGATGACAACTCCTTCTTTTTCGAGGTTGGTTTGCATGGAGCTGGGCGGCACAAAGTGGTGGCGGCCTGTGAGCAGGCCCCGTGAATTAACTACGCGATGCGCTTTTGAACCAACGCCCCTCACGCCATGGGCGGCATTCATGGCCCAGCCTACCATGCGAGCGCTCGTACCCGTGCCCAGGTAGCGCGCAATGGCGCCATAGCTGGTAACCCGACCTTTTGGAATGAGTCGCACCACATCATAAACGTCTTCGAAGAAATTGCGTTTTTTTTCGGGTTTAGAACTTGGCATTAAAAACGGATTTTGATTTCATTTGAGTTAATCCCGAAGGGATGTAATTGTTTTAGAAAATCGGGTAGCAAGAGAAACCCCGAAGGGGTGAAATAATTCATAACCACTCGAAAAGATATTTTTCGTCATGCTCGATTTCAAATTTCCTCAAGAACTCTAAATATTCCTCTTTAAATGTCTTTTCCCTGTGGTGCTCTTCTTGATGAAGGATATATTTGTAAACTGTGTCCAACTGCGAGTATGAGTAAGAAAATGCACCATATCCATCCTGCCAAGAAAAACGACCTTGAACAAACCTCTTCTTGTTGATAAAATTTGAAGAGTTGTTTTTTACATCGCGAACCAAGTCGGCCAGAGCGACTGAAGGTTTAAGTCCAACAAAGACGTGCACATGGTCTGTTACGCCATTTACAATAATTGACTTTTGACCTTTTTCGTTGATCATTCCTGCCATGTATTTAAATACCTCCTCCCGCCAAGGTTTCAAAAGCAGGTTGTCTCTACCTTTTACAGCAAAGACAACCTGGATATGAATTCGAGAATAGGTGCCAGCCATACGTTTATGCCACCCCTACGGGGTTTAATGATAAATGTAGCCCATTATACTACAATTATTTCATCCCTTCGGGATTTTTCCAGTCCAAAATATACTGTTTTACTAATTCATCAAACTGTTAAATTTGCGCCCTCATCAAAACAAAAAATTGCCAATGAAGCATTGGTTTCTGGTTTTCTTTGTTTTCACTTTTACAGGACTGCAGGCGCAGAATTTTGTCTTCCCTTCTGGCGAAGGCTGGAGAATTTTGACCGAAGGGCAAACCTTGTCATTTTCTGTTGATGTCTCTGATTCTTCGAAACCACGCTACTCGTTAGAAGGTGCGAACGGATATCAGATTACATTTGATACCTTGGGCCATTTCGCCTGGGCTCCGCCTTATGAATTGGTCGATCGCCTGGAAAAGCAAAAAGAAATAACACTCATTTTTCAGGCTGAATGGAAAAATGGGTACCGCATTCGCAAACCGATAACGTTTACGGTGATGCACCAGAACCGTCCTCCGGTGGTAGATGATTTGCCTACATTCTATGTCCGGCAATCCACACAAAATCAGTATCAAATTTCAGACGATTACGTAACGGATGCCGATGGTGACCCAATCGTATATAAGCCCATTGTGTCGCAACTTCCCGAAGGCTTGCAATTTTCTTCGCAAGGGTTGATTACCTGGAACCCTTCGCGCAACCAGTTCATTGGGCTGAAAAGTAATCCGATAACGTTAGAGTTTGCCGTGCAAGACCAGCCCGAAAAGGCTGAAACAAAAGGAAAGTTGAGAATTGCACAAACACAGCTCGATTTACCGCCCGATCTTTTGATACTTCCCGGTGACAGCAGCTTTGTCATCAAAGAAGACGAGCGAATCAATTTAAAGATTTATGCCAGCGATCCAAATGGAGACGAGAACATCGGCACATTTGGATTTGTGAATTCTGATGCACGGGTACCGAAAAACAGTTTGAAAGAAAGCACGAATGCGCAGGGTGAATTTACCTGGTTGCCCGGATACAATTTTGTAGACGAAGCCGAGAAGGAAAAGCTGATTGACCTCACTTTTTTTGTGTTGGATAAGTCGGCCAACCGAATTGAGCGGAAAGTAAGGGTGAAGGTAGTGGATGCCGAAAACCTCGATGAAAAAGACAAGCTTTTGTGTGTGAAATACCGCAATACGTTGGTCGCAGCCAAAACGCTCATCGATAGGTTGGATGAAAACCATGAAGTGTTGACGAAGACTTTGAAGCAAGCAAAAAAAGGTAAAAAAAACAGAGCCATCCTCAACGCATCGTTGGGTGCCACCACGGGATTATCGCCTGTGATACTCTCTAATGACCCCACCAGTTATAAAACCGTATCGGCTATTGGCGGCACCACGGTGCTCACCTTGGGTACTTTGGAAGCCACCGAGGTCATTGGCAAATCAAAGAATGAATTGTTGGATAAAATCAAAACCAATGTGGAACTGCGCAATCAACTACAATTGGAAGGCGACAATTTTGCCCGCAAGTATGCGCTAAAATCAATGCGCAGAGACAAAGGTTTTAATTCCGACAAAGACAAATTTTTGCTGCTGCTCAACAGCCAAAAATTGGAAACCCTGGAAATCAACGCATTGAAAATGGCCACCCCAAAGTACGACAACAAAGATTTGAAGAAGACCTTTGCAGATTTTAGTGAGGAGTGAGCCATTGCCAGTTAAAAAATATCCATTAGTTTTGCAGTCCAATTTTTAATAAACCCAACACAGAGGAGTGGTAGAGCGGTTTATTGCACCGGTCTTGAAAACCGGAGACCTTTCACGAGGTCCGGGGGTTCGAATCCCTCCTCCTCTGCAACTGAAAGAATACCGCGTGAGCGGTATTTTTCTTTTTGGCCAACATTACCAGCACCATGTCAATGCAGGCGAATCCGGTAACAACTGTTGACGAATACATCAAACACTTCTCACGCGATGTGCAAACGCGATTGAAGGTGATTCGCAATGTTATTCGAAAAGTGGCTCCTCAATCTGTTGAAAGCATCAGCTATGGTATGCCTGCCTACAAACTACATGGCAAACCATTGGTATATTTTGCAGCCTATGAACATCACATCGGTTTCTATGCCACCCCGGCAGGACACCGGGCCTTTGCGCAACAGCTCTCCCAATACAAACAGGGCAAAGGGTCAGTTCAATTTCCACATGTATTGCCGCTGCCGTTGAAGCTAATCGAACGGATGATCAGATTTCGGGCACAATAACCGCAAAAGCCAAATGTGCCAGCAAGGCATCGGTAATGTGAGGAAAAATAACCCTTCTGCCACTATCCCAAATAACTTTTTAAGCCGGAAGACCTGAAGGACTTTCTCATTTCTGTGATGGCATGTTCTTTAATTTGCCGCACCCTTTCGCGCGTGAGCGAAAGTTTTTTTCCAATCTCTTCAAGCGTGTGAGGCAAATGGTTGTCAAGGCCGAAATACAGAAGCAGCACCTTTCGCTCTCTTGGTGGTATTGTTGACAAAACGCGTTGAATTTCTACTTGCAGTGCCGCCCGTAACAACGAAAAGTCAGGCGACACGGATTGTGAATCAGCGATAGTTTCCAGCAAGGTTGCATGCTCTTCATAAATACTTGGAGCATCAAACGAAATGGTTCGTTGCGCTACTTTGATGTTTTCGTTGATGTAGTCTGGCGTTTCACCCAAAACGGCACCCAATTCTTCGGCTGTAGGCTCGCGCTCCATTATCTGTTCGAGGTCAGATTGTGCTTTCGATATTTTGGTGATGGAGCCAACGCGGTTGAGGGGAAGCCGCACCATACGCGATTGCCCGGCCAACGCCTGTATAATCGACTGGCGAATCCACCATACTGCGTAGGAGATGAACTTGAAGCCACGGGTTTCATCAAAACGCGATCCTGCCTTGATGAGGCCAACGTTGCCCTCGTTGATAAGGTCGCAGAGTGACATGCCGCGGTGCTGGTATTGTTTTGCCACCGACACCACAAATCGCAAATTCGCTTTTGTCAGTTTTTCAAGGGCTACGGTGTCTCCTTCGCGTATCCTTTTTGCCAGATTCACCTCCTCTTCAGTTGTCACCAAGTCCATCTTCCCGATTTCGATCAGGTATCGGTTTAACGATTCACTTTCGCGGTTGGTGATTTGCTTGCTGATCTTAAGTTGCTTCATGCTTCGTTAAAGGAGTTTACCATGCATGGCATGTGTGTGGCGAATGAATCGGTGTTTAGGCAAAACTTTCCGATGGTGGTCTACCCAGATTTTTAAGCTGCCGCGCGTGGCTGCCGAGCGCGTTTACAAATGTGCTGTAAGCGTTATAAGGCAAATCAAATTCATGCGCTGTTTTGCGCACAATGGCTGCAATGTTTCTGTAGTGCACGTGGCAGATATTCGGAAACAGATGATGCTCGATTTGAAAGTTGAGTCCGCCTACATACCATGTAAACCACCTGCTTTTGTTTCCAAAATTTGATGTTGTGCGTAGTTGATGCACTGCCCAGTTCGTCTCCAGGGAGTTGCTTGCGTCAGGCAGAGGAAACACTGTATCTTCCACCACATGTGCAGGTTGGAAAATCACGGCAAGTGTAAATCCGGCCACGTAGTGCATTAAAAGTATGCCGAGCAGCACTTGCCACCAAGGCAGCCCTGTAAAAGCAACCGGGGCTACGAAGAGATAACCGACATACCCTACTTTGGTAGCAATCAAAATGAACCACTCCCGAATGATATTTGCTTTTTGTTTGTGTGCTAAACCCGATCGCTGATAGCGTACGATGCGATCGAAGTCTTTGTAACCAAGCCAGGCCACTGTCATCAGGCCGTATAAGAACCACGCATAGATGAACTGATAGCGGTGCAGTTTTTTCCATTTTGTAGACGGACACAACCGCAAAACACCGCGCGGGCTGATGTCTTCATCATGGTCGTGCACGTTGGTAAATGAGTGGTGCAAAACATTGTGTTGAATTTTCCAGTTAAAGGCATTGGCTCCTACCAAATTGATTGAATAACCCATGAGGCTGTTGATCCAGGCTTTGTCCGAATAGGCTCCGTGATTCGCATCGTGCATCACGGAAAGGCCTATTCCTGCAAGGCCAAATCCCATCACAACCACGGCCGGTACTAAAAAACCCACATCCGATATGATGCCGGTGAGTATCAGCGCGTAGGGCACAAAGTACATCGCAAACATGCATAACGTTTTGACATACATCTCCAAATTCCCGTATTTGTTGATGTTGTGTGACCTGAAGTAATCATTCACGCGTTTGTTAAGTGTCGCGGTGAAATCGTGGCCGGTAGGCGCAAACGTGATATTGTTTTCTTGTTTCATGACCCGATAAATTTGTTAATTCATGAATGGATGTTTCAGTGTTTCAATCTTGCCGGCAGCCACCCTGTTGAGGCTCTTCAACTGTGCCTGCTCCTCATGATCGCAAAATGAAAGCGCTGTCCCATTGTTTCCGGCACGCCCTGTTCGACCAATACGATGGGTATATGTTTCTACTGTGTCGGGCATCTCGTAGTTGATCACAAAAGGTAAGTCAATAATGTCAATGCCGCGGGCAGCAATATCGGTGGCAACCAACACGCGTGTCACATTCTTCTTAAAATTCGCCAGTGTGCGCTGCCTGGCACCCTGCGATTTGTTTCCGTGAAATGCCTCTGCAGAAATACCTGATTTGATCAGGTCACGTGCAATTTTATCCGCTCCGTGTTTGGTTCGAGCAAATACCAGCACATTGGCCATTTGCTGATCGGCAATCACGTGCTTCAACAGCGCCCGCTTGTTTTGGCGTGCCACGTGGTAAACGCCTTGCTGAATAACAGCAGTTGTTTTTTCAGGTGCAATCGCAATCCGAATAGGAGAGCGCAATATCTTGCTCACGAGTTCCTGAATCTCGTTCGGTATGGTGGCCGACAGAAAAACTTTTTGGCAGGGTGCAGGCACCAAGGCAAGTATTTTCTGTATGTCGCGAATAAAACCCATATCCAACATGCGGTCGGCTTCATCGAGCACTAATACTTGCAGGCATGATAAGCTGATCACACGCTGTTGAATCAAATCCATCAACCGGCCGGGTGTTGCAATCACAATGTCGGCACCACGTTTGATTTGATTTACTTGTTGTGTTTGGGGTACGCCTCCATATACTAATACTGAGCGCAGGGAAAGATGCTTACCGTACTGGGTAAGGTTTTCTGAAACTTGAATGGCCAGTTCGCGCGTGGGTGTAAGCACCAAGCCGCGAATTCCACCTAAGCCTTTTTGTGCGGATAAAAGTTGTAACAGAGGAATGGAAAAGGAAGCGGTTTTACCGGTGCCTGTTTGTGCAGAAGCGAGTACATCGCGGCCGCTGAGCATGGCCGGTATCGCTTGTTGTTGGACGGGCGTAGGCTCTGTGTAGCCTTTTTCTTCCAATGCTTTGAGTATAGAAGGGTGAATGTTGAGTTGCTGAAATGACATGTTGTAACGTTAAAAAAGTTTTGAAACACCCAGCGATTTGTTCGAAGGGCTAATCCAAGAATCTGACGTCAACAATTAAAACTAGCCACCAGCAGTGGATCAAACAGTCAAGTTGCAGTACAAAAAAGTGAAACGCTTTTTCTCGGAATAACTGGGGAGAGAGTTAAAAGACTGCAGTAGTTGGGCAGTGAATTAAAATATCCACAATTGATTGGCACAAAGGTACCTTAAAAAATGCTCACAACCTATTTACTGTTCCGGCTAGCGTGCTCAGTTATTTGCCCGTTGGCACGAAAATGCACCATAAAAGCTGTTTTCGAAACTTATTTGCTTGGCAACAAAATGAAAATATACTACTGGTGCGGACACTTTTTGATACCTTTGTGTACTTATTTTGCACCCGGCCATCAAACCCAATGTGTTTTTTTTCTCGTTGGGATTTTTGTTCTCCTGGCTCTTAATAAGCAAACTAGAACAACAGAATTGGGCTGTTACAGGGCAACACCTGCTGACGCGCAAATGCACTTTCAATGAGCTTGAATACAACGATGCCGACAAGTGATGTGCTCTTGAAATATGCACCTATATGGAACAGGTATAGGCTTGCTATTTTTAAGATGATGCTGACAGTTGCATTTGAACCTCAGCAATATCAACCGGCTCAACACGCACTGCAGAAGATTATTGGTAAGGAGTGGGTCAGATTTTGGAGCCCTTGTCAGCAGGGAGTCTGGGCAAAAAAACCAACGCGACAGAATGGCCGGTGACATAGGCAGTTCCAGAAAGGTATTTTGAGATTATTGTTAACAACGTCAACAATTCTGAAATGGTGCAAAGTGCACTTAACGTATTATTGCCATCCCGAAAGGGCTCTGAATTGCTCCGACAAAACACGTAAGCGATCCGACAGGTATAACATGATACAAGTAACCCAGATAAAGACAGAATAATAACGTAACCTTAAAAAATACGAATATAACGATGGCAAGACACGAAGGGGCATTCAACAAAAAGGAGAGCGAAAAGAAGCGACTCCAGAAGAGAAAAGAAAAAGAGCAGCGCAAGGAAGACCGAAAGGCAGGCAAGGAGGGAAGAACCTTTGAAGATATGCTAGCCTATGTAGATGAAAACGGTAACCTTACCACCACACCACCCGATCCCAACAGAAAGAGAGCCATCAACGAAGCGGAAATTGATCTCACTTCTAGGAATAAAGGTGGCTCAACACCCCCATCTCAACGCAGTGGCACGGTCAAGTATTTTGATGCTGCTAAGGGTTTTGGATTTATTAAAGATGGCCAAACAGCCGAGGAATTTTTCTTTCATCACAAAGCAGCCAACTTTGCTATCGCACAATCAGACCGTGTCAGTTTTCAAACAGAAATGGGGCCGAAGGGGCGCAACGCTGTACGCATTACCTAAAACGATTAGACTTCACAGCAAAAACAAGGTCTAGTCGTACAGGGTTGCAATTCGACAAACCTGAGGTGTGTGGATCGCTCTTTTGGCTGCCTGGGTTCGAAACGGAAAATTCATCTTGCGATTTTTTGAGTTGGCCTCCGCGGCATCGGCTGGGCCTAATGGCCAGTTTTTTCTGCTTCGTTGAAAAAATTGCCCGCTCTGGTATGGAATAAAGGTATCAAAGGCATCATACCGCAAAAACGAAATAATTTGTGTTATGAAATCAATCGCAACTTTGATGCTGTTACTCAGTTCGCTCCCGTGTGCAGCGCAAGACACCACTCTTCCGGTCAACTCAACGATCAAACATGTTACGGTTTTCCTTGATGGCGCACAAGTTACCCGGCAGGGCAATGCCGATTTGCCTAAAGGCGTATCGGTACTTGTGTTCAAAAGCCTATCAGCGAAAGTGATAGAGCAAAGCATACAGGCGGAAGCCACTCACGGAGTAAAGATACTCGCAGTCTCCTTTGGTGTGGATTACCTGAACGTCAAGCAAAAGCCGGCAAAAATTGCAGCACTCGAAGCGGAGAAGAAAAAATGGTCGTCACAACTGCGGCATGAGCTTTCACAGGAGGAAGTGTATAAAGAGGAAGAGGTGATTTTGAAAACCAACAAATCTATTGGCAGTAATGCCAAGGGCGTAGAGGTAGAACAATTGAAGTTGGCCATGGATTATTTCCGTGCGCGACTGCTTGAGATCAAAGCCAAAATTTTTGAAACAGATAAGAACATACGCAAACTCAATGAGGAAATCACCCGTCTCGACAATCAGCTTCAGGAGTTGAACGCGGCACAAGAAGAGGAGAGTGGCACAATTACGGTGAAGGTTTCATCCAAATCATTCACTTCCAGTACTGTTACGGTCAAGTACCTGGTAAAAGACGCGAAGTGGTTCCCTTCGTATGATATTCGCGCCAAAGATGTGCAATCGCCCGTAAGCGTGACGTACAAAGCAAATATTTCACAGCAGTCTGGTGAAGATTGGGAGCATGTTGAGCTTACCATCTCATCCGGCAACCCCATGCAAAGTGGAGAAAGACCCTCGATACAACCTTGGATTTTGGGTTTTAACAATCACGGGAATCGGATTTTAATTCGTGGGGTGTCAACGATCGGAGTTCAATCCAGTTCGTTTGTGCAGGGCAGTGTTGTCAGTAGTGAAGATGGCGTGGGGCTGCCTGGCGTAAACGTGGTGGTGAAAGGCACCACAGTGGGTACGGTTACCGATGCCGGAGGCAATTACAGTTTATCGTTGCCAGCGGGGGCCAACTTTTTGGTGTTTTCATTTATCGGCATGCAAACGCAAGAGATGCCAATTGCTGGTCGCTCGCAGTTAGATGTGTACATGAAAACTGATGCCAACCAGTTGAACGAGGTGGTTGTAACCGGTTATGGAGCTTCTTCGGATAGGTTATTGGCCGGTTCTGTCCCTGGCGTTTCTATATCCAACACTTCTCTGTATAAACAAACTGCCCCTAAAATCATTGCTGCCACGCCTATTGTAAAGCAAACCAACTTTGAGTTTAAAATAGACGAGCTGTTTTCAATCAAGTCAGATGGTGAAACGCGCGCAACAGAAATGGTGGAGTATGAATTGCCTGCGAAGTACGAATATTCTTGCGTACCCAAACTAGACCCCGATGCCTTTTTGGTAGCCAAAGTAACCGGGTGGGATGAGTATAACTTTTTAGAAGGCGAAGCCAACTTGTTTTTCGAGGACAAGTTCATTGGCAAGTCTGTGTTGGACACGCGCAATGTAAACGATACGTTAAAACTCTCGCTGGGGCGCGATGCCAACGTGCTGGTGAAGCGCGAGAAAGTAAAGAACCTCTCCTCGCGACAGTTGGTGGGTAGCCATCAAAAATCTTCGTTCACCTACGAGATTACCGTGCGCAACAAAAAAGCGCAGCCCATCGCCATTTTGATTGAAGACCAAATACCTGTACCCAACACCAAAGAGATTGACGTAGAGAAAATAGAGGACTCAAAAGCCGAGTACAAAGACGAAACAGGTTTGTTGAAGTGGAAGAAGCAAATTGCGCCCGGCAAAACCGAAACCATCAAGCTTCAATACTACATCAAGTACCCCAAGGGCAGCAACATGTTGCTGGAGTAAAACAAAAAACCCCGCTACTCGCGGGGTTTCAACTTTGAATCTTTACCTTGAAATCTTTAATTACTACGAGCCACACGCCTCACACGCATCGGGGTTATCTAACGAACAGGCCATGTCGGCACGGTTTTGTTCGTAGCTGGAAACGGGGGCTTGCCCGTAACGCAGGGTTTGTTGCGCATCATTGGCAATCACTGGCTGCGCCACGGCTACCGGCTCTGTACCCGCAACCGTTCCCACAGGTGTGGCGGTGGCTTCGGCTGCCACTGGCTGACCAATGGCTGATTTGTCCAACGTAAATTTAATGGCATCAGCAGCAGCGTTGGTGCGCAAGTAGTACATGCCTGTTTTCAACCCTTTCTTCCATGCATAGAAGTGCATAGAAGTCAGCTTGCCAAAATTTGGATTGGTCAAATGAATATTCAAACTCTGGCTTTGGCAGATGTATGCACCGCGGTCGGCACTCATGTCAATGATCGCCTTCTGTGAAATCTCCCACACGGTTTTATATATGTCTTTAATGTTTTGCGGGATTTCGGGGATAGACTGAACTGAGCCATTGGCGGCAATCAACTTTTGCCGCATGTTTTCGCTCCAAAGGCCTAGGTTGATGAGGTCTTTCATCAAATGTTTGTTGGCGATGATAAACTCGCCAGACAACGTTCTGCGTGTATAAATGTTGCTGGTATACGGCTCAAAGCATTCGTTGTTGCCCAAAATTTGTGACGTTGAAGCCGTAGGCATGGGTGCCAGCAACAATGAGTTGCGCACACCGTGTTGTTTCACTTCTTGTTTGAGCTTTTCCCAATTCCAACGGCCAGAGTCGGGGGTTACTGCCCACATATCGAATTGAAAAATACCTTTCGATACGGGCGAGCCTTTGAAGGTTTCGTAGGGGCCGTAAATTTTCGCCTGCTCCATCGATGCCTCCATGGCAGCAAAGTAGATGGTTTCGTGAATGTCTTTATTCAATCCGCGAGCTTCTTCTGAATCGAACGGCATGCGGAGCAGGATAAACGCATCGGCCAATCCCTGTACACCAATACCGATGGGGCGGTGGCGCATGTTGCTGTTGCGGGCCTCCGGCACTGGGTAGTAGTTGATGTCAATAACCTTGTTCAGGTTGCGGGTGATCACTTTGGTGATCTCGTATAATTTTTGGTGATCAAACTTGCCTTCTTCCGTTACGAACTTGGGCAGCGCAATCGAAGCCAGGTTACACACCGCCACTTCATCTGGGGAGGTGTACTCAATGATTTCCGTGCAGAGGTTGCTCGATTTGATGGTGCCCAAGTGCTTTTGGTTCGACTTGCGGTTGGCCGCATCTTTGTATAGCATGTAAGGCGTGCCCGTTTCAATTTGTGCTTCCAAAATCTCAAACCACAGATCTTGTGCTTTTACCTGCTTGCGATACTTGCCTTCTTTTTCATACTTCTCGTACAAGCGCTCAAAATCTTCACCCCAGCAATCAGCAAGACCTGGGGCTTCGTTCGGACAGAACAACGAC
>DHLV01000080.1:0-3749 GCA_002405445.1 Flammeovirgaceae bacterium UBA4659
AACCATTCGATTGTTGTACTGCTGAATGAAGGCCTTGAGTTTGGGCTCCATCTTCTCAACAACAGCCGTATTCTCCGATAAAATATTTTTTGTAATGCGGGGGTCGCGCTTGAAATCGTAAAGGCCGATCGTATTTTTTCCATCGAATTGAAGCAGGTAATCGCCCATCAATGACTGATATGTGTTGTTGAGGTAGTTGAAGGCGAATGGTTCTTCGTCTGAAAAAATGTTTCGTCCGAATGAGACAAAAGGTCGATCATAATGCAACAGCCCTAAAATTGTAGGCATAATATCAATTTGCTGCACGATTTCGTTTTTCATAGCTTGTGGCTTACCGCCAGGTTCGAAAAAAATAATCGGTATGGCGAAGTAACCACTCGGTGAGTTGTATTGCTGGAATTGAATCTCGGCAGATGCATGATCGGCCGCCAATACAAAAATCGTTTGGTTGAACCACGGCATTGTAGAAGCCCTTGCAAAGAACTTTCTTAAAGCCATATCTGTGTATTGAATGGTGCGGTGTACAGGCTTCGGGCCACCTTTAAAAACACCGTCATACATCCGCGGCAGGTTGTAAGGGTGATGCGAGGAAACCGTGAACATGGTGGTGAAAAACGGTGGCTTAAAACCGTTCATCTTGTCGGCAAAAAATTGCAGAAACTTTTCATCCCATATTCCCCAGATGCCATCAAAATCATCGTTGTTATTGTACTCGTCTTTTCCATAGTATGAGTCAAAACCACTAAGGTTGGCGAAAGCATCAAAGCCCATACTGCCGTTGGGTGCCCCGTGGAAAAAGGCGCTATAGTACCCTTTTTCGCGCAATAGTGACGGGAGGCTGTTGATTTTATTACCGGAGTAATGCGAAAGCACGTAGGGAACTTCAATTGAAGGAATACTGCAAATCACCGAGGGCATGGCATCGATTGACTTGCGGCCGTTGGCCATTGAATACTGAAACGAGTGGCTCACGCTGATGAGTGAATCGAGAAAGGGTGTGTAGCCTTTGTAGCTCCCTCCTTCCAGTGTTTTGTTGTAGGCGCCAACAAATTCTTTTGAGAAACTCTCCAAAATCAGCACCACCACATTTTTATTTTGAAAAGGCACGGTATCGACCGGGATCTTCACAGGATTAAAAAACGCATTCAGTTCGCTTTCGCTTGAAAAGTAATTCACTTTGGTGATCACGTTTGCGCCTGCCGTGCGCATCAATGCAAACGGTGTGTTCAATACCAGGTTGATTTCGCGCGGCTCTTTTACATACGCTGCTGCATTGCTGAGCGTAATGGGCCGGGTACTTTCACGAAAACCACCCCGCGCTCCGCCAACAAACAAGCCGATGGAAATCAAAAAGCCTATTGTTCCTAATGAATAGAACTTCCAGGGGGTGATTTGCATTGGTTCTTCATAACGGATGCGCTTGTAGGCTATCACCAAAGTTGCTGCAATCGCTGCAAAGAAAAGAGTGGCGTACCAGTAGTCGAACAGAAAATGAAAGAACAACTTAACGAGGTTGGTCTCGTTTTCAAATTGATGCAAAAAGCTCAATGTGGTTCGCCTCAGCGTAAACCGGTAGTAGACAAAATCTGCCGTGTTGGCGGCAAATGCGATAGAATTACAGCCAATAAAAATCCATTTTAGCATCACCTTGTACCAGTGTTTGTACCGGTAGGTAACTGGCAGTATCATCAACAAAATAAAAAGAGAGTTTGAATACAACGCAGCGGAAAGATCGAAGCGCAGCCCGCCCGCCATGATCACCAAAAACCGTTCGAAACTGATTCCGGGAAAAAAAGAAAGGTTGAACACATAAAACGCCACCCGGCTGATCGAATACAAGAGCATCACCAGCAGTAAACTGCGTACCAATGCCCAGTAGATACTTTGCTTTCCGCGAACGATCCAATCAGTCATCATCAATCTTAAATCCGATGTTGATGCAAAAATACATCAAAAGCAAATCGTTTTGATCCCCTTATATTGCAGTAAATGTTTTAGTTTTGTTGCCTGATCTGGCGCCAAGCGTATTGTGTTTTGGCGTTCAGTAAACTGCTAAACCCTTGCCGTATGCGGCTGCTGTTAACAGTCATTCTATCTTTCGGTTCAATGCTTTGCATTGCGCAAAACGTGGAATCCTTTGGTTTTTTTGGTGGCTTCAATTTCCCGATTACCATGGATGAAGGCCTGCAAAGAGACAGCCGTTTCAGCGGGCGGTTCACGATCAAAGCCACCCCTATTGGTTTTTCATACGGCTATGACAAAGTGGGTTATGGCTATCTGATTTCTCCCAGCTACACGCGCATTGGGCAAAGTTTCAATATCGTCAATACTGCCGGTGGCGAAATCGGCACGCGCGAATTGCTGATGGATTACGTGAGTGTGCCCGTTGCGTTTAAACTGCACATCAATGACATGGCATTTTTTCGTTTAAGCGCGCTGGCCGCAATCAACTTTAACTATTTGATCAGCGGCTCAGAGAATTTTACACATAGCGCGGGTAAGTTGAAGTATCCGGCAGGCATTTCTGTGCCTAACGATCCGGGCTATATTGTCTCCTATGATGGCGTGTTTGTGCCACAGGTCACCAACCTGATGTATGTATCGAAGGACAAATTCAACGCATTCCAGTTGTTTGCGGCATTGGGGCTGCGATCAGATATTGACATTAATGACGACTGGAGCATTAATTTCGATGGCCGTATCAACTTCGGACTGTTCGACTCGCGGTCTGAAACCTATATCAAGCAACTAAAAACGCCATCGGGAACTCCAGACATCAACGGCATCCCGGGTTCGCCTGAATTGTATGGTCAACGCAGAGAAATCTATTTGAGTGTGGGCGTTGGCATTTCAAAGATTCTGAATAACAATTCAAAATCCAGAAAAAGAGGTTCAGGCATCAAAGACAGAAGTGGTGGGGGAAATACCGGAAAACCTCGTAACAAGCGTCCAAAACGGTGATACCACCATGACCGTTGGAGGTTAACACGTGGGATCACAAAATGCGTAACCCGTTATTAGCGATTGAACAGATATCATCGCAGAACCACAAACAGCCGGCTTAAACCAGCAGGCGTGCAGCTCGCTTCATGGCCTCATCAGCATTTTGGCCGTTTTCAATATTACCTTGAATGGTGTAGATCAACTCATTCGCCAGTTCGCGCTTGTAGCCAAACTTCACCGCAAAAAAGATCGAAAGCTTCAACTCCTCGGCATGAATGGTTTTGTCGATACTCATCATGTGTACGAGGTCATACAACTGTTCAAATTTCTCCTTGGGATCCGTGGGCATCTCAAATGTAACTTGGTCAGGATTCTCACGAATCTTATTCAATTGGCTTTCGGAAATTCCATTGCGTTTTGCGATGGAACGCAGCAGTTCATACTCGACCTGATCGAAATTACCGTCAACTGCAACCATCTCAATCAGGTTTTTCATGTGGCTCCTTGCGGTGGCTGTGCCCTGCCGAAAAGCACCCAATAGTTCTTTGAAGTTCATAGGATAACGAATTACGTGAGCCTAATTTAGTGGATTTTAAAATAATAAAAAAATACTATTAACTGAACGTGTGTTGAACAAACTTTTGACATTCGTTCTCACATTCCGACAAACTGCGCAGCAGCGCCATTTGATTGCCAAAACGCACCCGATTGTGCTCATCATAGCGCGCACCGTAATACCAGTCGTCATTGAAGTAATCGGTCAAAAAACGCAATGCCTGCATGTAGGTGAGCCATAACCCCGATTA
>DHLV01000080.1:3910-4493 GCA_002405445.1 Flammeovirgaceae bacterium UBA4659
TAAAGCAATTCAATTCAGCGGCAGAAAGCGTGTCGATCATGTTTTCCAGATAACCCCGCGCAATCGCCTGAAAAAACCCAGCCCTCACACGTACTTTTGAGTCATCTGGTTCTTCTTCGCTGGCCATCGAAAGGTAGGTCCGCATCATGTCGCCCACATCACTAATAAAATACCCACCCATCACCGTATCCAGGTCAATCACACAAACGCCTTTGTTGTCGTTATTGAACAAAACATTACTGATCTTGGTATCGTGGTGCGTCACTCTTATTTGGACACGTCCGTCATGCAAAAACTGCTGCCATTCATCAATCAAATATTCATAAGACTGCACCAATGATATCTCTGCAGTGCACCTGTCAACTCTCTCAGGGTTTCCAGAGTTGATGGCGTCCAAAAACTGATGGTAGCGCAGAGACAAATCGTGGAAATGGGGAATGGTAGTATGCAACTGCCGGGCATCAAAAGCAGATAATACTTTGGTGAACAGCCCAAATTGGTAGGCTGCTTCATACGCTTGCTCTGTTGTTTGCACTACTGAAACTGTTTTTGTGTTGCAGACGTACGGTAACAACCGGAAACA
>DHLV01000080.1:4654-5117 GCA_002405445.1 Flammeovirgaceae bacterium UBA4659
CCTTCCTCTTCCACCACTATCAAGTCACCTGAAGAGGCGGGGATCTCTGTTACGAGAAAGTAATCAGATTCAATTGCCTGTAAATGAGCCTTCAATGCCTTTGTGTTACCGGCAATGAGGTGTGGATTGGTAAAAACGTTGGTGTTAATCTTTTGCAGAATGTACGATGCTGTTTGATCTGTAATCTTCCAAGTTGAATTAATGAGGCCTCCACTGATTTGCGTGGCGCGAAATCTGTTGATCCCGTAATGCGATAGTACGTTCTGCAAGTTTTCTAACTTCATACTTATGGCTCGAACAAGCGAGATTCAATATGAGTGTTGCACGCGCGATGCCTTTGGCTTGGCTGTCGTGCTAAAGCACCACATTCACAATTCTGCCCTGCACCACGATTACCTTTTTGGGTGGCTTGCCTTCACTCCACTTCTGCACGATCTCAGATGCAAGCACTACTTTTTCGATG
>DHLV01000080.1:5244-5508 GCA_002405445.1 Flammeovirgaceae bacterium UBA4659
ACTACTTTTTCGATGTCCTCTTTGGGCATCTCCAGGGCGAAGTTCATTTTTGCCCGCACCTTGCCATTGATTGAAATGGGATATTCAAAAGCGGTCTGCCTGAGATATACTTCGTTGTAAGCAGGATAAATTGCGTTGATGATGAAATCATGATGGCCCAATTTCTCCCACAGCTCTTGGGTGATGTGCGGTGCAAATGGCGACAATACAACTACAAGCGGCTCAAGAATCGAACGCTTGTTGCACTTCAGCGAAACCAGTTGG
>DHLV01000080.1:5680-5986 GCA_002405445.1 Flammeovirgaceae bacterium UBA4659
ACCAGTTCGTTGGCGCAAATCATAAACTCGCTGACAGAGGTATTGAAGGAAAAGTTTTCTACATCGGTCTCTACTTTCCGGATCAGTTTATGCAGCACCTTCAATTCCGCTTGGGTTGGCTCAGCATCGGTTACATTCCAATTGCCTTGCGCATCGTGGAAAAGGTTCCAAACTCTTCTCAAAAACTTATACACCCCGTCAATACCCTGTGTGCTCCATGGTTTGCTGGCTTCCAACGGGCCCAAAAACATTTCGTACATGCGCAGTGTGTCTGCACCGTAGTTGTCGATGATCTCATCTGGATTG
>DHLV01000080.1:6194-9712 GCA_002405445.1 Flammeovirgaceae bacterium UBA4659
ACTCAATACAGTGGTATGGCTCGATAAACTCGGCCGTTGAAAAATCTGGCTTCCACTGTTTGAATTGCTCAATGTGTAGTTCAACTCCATTCACGCGCGAGATATCGACATGTAGCGCATCAGTTTCGTATCGATCTTTTAACCCATTGGATACAAATTTATTTGTGCCTCGAATGCGATAAACGAATCTGGAATCTCCAGTGATCTTCCCCTGATTGATCAGCTTTTTGAACGGCTCATCGAATGTCAGATAGCCCAAATCGTGCAGTACTTTCGTCCACAAACGTGAGTAGAGCAAATGTGCCACGGCATGTTCCGAGCCGCCAATGTAGACGTCTACCTGGTTCCAGTAATCCAATGCGTTCTGGTCCGCGAAAGCGTTGGTGTTGTGGGGATCGATGTAGCGCAAAAAATACCAGGCAGCACCTGCATGTGTAGGCATGGTGTTGCTGTCGCGCCTGAGGCCGGGGGCAAAATTGATCCACTCCGCGAGATTCGCGAGCGGCCCCTCGCCCGTGCCGGAGGGCTTGAAGTTGTTGGATGGTGGTAACTCCAATGGCAGGTCTTTTTCTGCCATTGCGTAGGGCATGTCATCTTTGAACACCACCGGGAAAGGTTCGCCCCAATAGCGCTGGCGACTCCACCCGGCATCTCGCATCTTGTAGTTTATCTGACGTTTGCCAATGCCTCTTTTTTCAATTTCGTCAATCACGGCATCCACTGCCTTGTGCATGACCATGCCATTCAAAAAGCCCGAGTTCTCCAGTGTTGCCTCTTTGGTGGGGTTGGCTTCGGTGCCCGAGTAGTACCTACCGATAATGTTGGTGATGGGCAGGTTGAAGTGCTTCGCAAACTTATGATCGCGTTCATCGCCACACGGCACGGCCATTATGGCACCTGTTCCATAGCCGGCCAGCACATACTCACTGATCCAAATTGGTATTTGTTTTCCATTAAAAGGGTTCACAGCCCAGGCGCCTGTAAATGCTCCTGTGATCTTCTTCACCTCAGCCATGCGCTCCACTTCCGAACGACTCTCGACATACGTCAGGTAAGCATCAATCTCAGGTTTATGCGCGGGTGTTGTAATTTTCTTCACCAGTTCGTGCTCTGGCGCCAGCACCATAAAGTCTACACCAAAGATGGTATCGGGCCGTGTGGTAAAAACGCGGATTGTTGAATCGGTATGTTGCACTGCGAATTCCAACTCAGCCCCCACGCTTTTTCCGATCCAATTCCGCTGTATCTCTTTCATGCTTTCGCTGAAATCGATTTCATCCAGCCCTTTTAATAGCCGATCAGCAAATTCAGTAATCCGCAAGCTCCACTGGCGCATCTGGCGTTTCACCACCGGAAAGCCCCCGCGGTAGCTGACACCGTTGATCACCTCATCATTTGCCAACACAGTGCCGAGCGCTTCGCACCAATTCACATCAGTGTTCGCGAGGTAGGCAAGGCGATATTCCATCAGTATTTCCTGCTGCTGTCTTTCCGAGTACCCCTTCCATTCGGCTGCCGTAAACTCCAGCATCCCCGGTTTACCCGCTGGCAATTGAAACTTTGGGTTGGGTATGGGGTGTAGTTTGTTGCCTTCAGATTCGAAAATCTTCAACAACGATTCGATGCGTTCAGCTTTTTGTTTCTGCCGGTTAAACCAGCTGTCGAAGATTTGCAAAAAAATCCATTGCGTCCACCGGTAGTATGAAGGATCGCACGTTTGCACCTCGCGGCTCCAGTCGTAGCAAAACCCCATTCGACTCAACTGCCGTTTGAAGTTTGCGATATTATCCTGGGTGCTCTTTGCAGGGTGTACGCCATGTTCGATGGCATACTGTTCGGCCGGCAGACCGAATGCATCAAAACCCATTGGATGTAACACGTTGAATCCCTTCAATCGCTTGAAGCGTGCCACAATATCACCGGCAATGTATCCCAAGGGGTGGCCCACGTGCAACCCTGCCCCACTCGGGTAAGGAAACATATCCAAAACGTAATATTTTGGCTTCCCCGAGTCTCCTGCGTTTCCGCTCGGCAGGTTGTTTACCTTATAGACATTCTCATCTTGCCATACTTTGCGCCATTTCTCTTCAATGCGCTTGATTTCGTCTTTGCTGTAATCCGCCATGGATGCTCTTTCGATTTCTATTAACCCTCAAAAATAGCGGTTAGCTGCCAATATAGCACCCAAAAAGTGCAACTTGGTCGGGTCAAAAAATGACGGCAACGGCAACCGAACAGCTTCGTCCGGTACAGGGCCTACCCTATGTCAATGCTGTTGCGTGATCTGAAAGGATCAGCAGCCGCAGACCCTTAACCCAAAATGGTCATTCAATTGCCCCCGTTGGCCAAGGCCGCCACTTGGCAATGTGACAGCCGTGCCAATCGATCAACTCCCAGGTGGCGATTTGCTTACACATAATTTCCGTTGAGACATTCAAAAAAGCAAAAGTTACATATCTTTACAATAGTTAACCATTGCCATGAAAACTGTAGCCTACAACCCCAGCACGCTAGAAGTTGATTTCGCTAACGCGCTATTTATTTTGCAAACAGAAATACAAAAGCATCTGCAGGGAAACCAAATCATCTATGTTGAAAGTAACATCAAACGCGACAACCCGTTGGTTAAATTCAACTTACTCGACAAAGATGGTGACCCGCATGAAGTTGTTGTGAGAATTGTGCAAATACCTGATAAGTTTTAGGATGTAACCACCTCTCCTTTCAAGATGACCCTTTCAATGAGGTTGGTGCCAAACGAATAAGGAAGAAGTGCTACTGAATCGATTGGCTTGGTGATAAAGACACTGGCGGTTTTGCCTACAGTAATGCTTCCGTGTTGGTCCAACAAATCGATGGCATAGGCAGTATTAAGCGTAGCCGCATTGATCGCTTCTTCCGGTGTCAGTTTCATTTGGATGCACGCCAAGGAAAGCATCAAGGGCATACTACCGCACGGTGCGCTTCCCGGATTGTAATCTGAGGCGATCGCCAGCGGCAACCCCGCATCGATCATTTTTCTGGCCGGTGGAAACGGCAAATTGAGAAAGAATGCAGCACCCGGCAGCGCAGTAGGCATGGTGGGGGTACCTTTTAAACAGGCAATTTCCTCATCCCCAATGTTTTCGAGGTGATCAACACTGATGGCATTTGATTGAACACCCACCTGCACACCCCCTGATCGATACAATTGATTGGCATGTACCCGCGGGCGTAAGCCAAATCGCAATCCGCTCTCCAATATTTTTTCCGTTTCGCCAGCGTCAAAAAAGCCTTGCTCACAAAAAACGTCAATGTAGTCGGCCAATTTTTCGTGCGCAATGGCTGGAATCATTTCTTCGATGATGAGTTTAATGTAGTCTTTTTTGTGCATTTCCGATGGCACTGCATGGGCTCCCAGATAGGTTGTCTTTACGGTCAGTGGAGCCTCCCTGCCAATTCGCCTGGCCACCCGAAGCATTTTCATCTCGTCTTTTGTGGTGAGACCATACCCGCTCTTGATTTCAATTGCGCCTGTC
>DHLV01000080.1:9822-19183 GCA_002405445.1 Flammeovirgaceae bacterium UBA4659
TTTCTTGATTTCAATTGCGCCTGTCCCTGTTTGAATAACCTCGCGCACCCGATTCATGGCTCGATCAAACAATTCGTCTTCTGAGGTTTGCCGGAGTTTTCTTGCCGAGTTCAAGATACCACCTCCCTTGGATGCAATCTCTGCGTACGTGGCTCCCTTAACTTTAAGTACGAACTCGTCCTCGCGTGTGGCTGCAAAAATCAAATGAGTGTGTGAGTCTACGAAACAGGGAAAAACAAATCGGCCGGTGGCATCTATGTGTTTGGTGCGATGCAGCGTGGGTACATCTGCCATCGGGCCCAACCCGGCAATCACACCGTCATGCAAATGCAAGAAAGCATCACTTATAATAGGCAACGACTGCATGTCAATACCGGCCAAAAAGGAAGGAGTGCTATTGCGCACCTGCACCAAGCCCTTGATATCGGTGATCAGAATATCCTGAGGCGCCATCGGGGATTACTTTCCGAATGACTCTACCTTGTTATCCAAATTAGTACCAAACACGGGGAAAGAGATCTTGAACATCGCGTAGAATCCCTGGCCGCTCACAGAAGGGCGTATTCCGATTTCGCCACCGTATGCCCAACTCAGCGTGCGGTTAAACTTGCCATCGATGCCTGCACGGAAACCAAAAGAACTTGTGCTGATCGCACTGGTTGAATAATCTGCGCCTTGATAAGTAATGTTGTCTAACCGGAGAGCCGGTGCGTAGAGGATGTCGAAAAACACGGTGAGCATTCCGTCATCGATACCCTCCTCATACTTATCGAAAGACACGGCTACATTTCTGAACCAGCTCAGCGATCCGCCTACATACACATTTGTAGAAAACATGTTGCCATATACGCTAAAGTTCTTGGCTACGCCTGAAATCGGGTCAGGTGGTAATTGCAATGGAAGCCCGTTTCCCTGTGCATCGGTAAGTGCTGCGTTGGTCAGGTCTTGTGCCTTCAGTACGCGGTTCAAATCGATGCTACTCGACCAAGAGATACCACCCAACCTGACACCCGTGATCTTACGTACTTTGCAAGGCACTTCTGCACTCAGTGGAACACTGGAAGCCCATCGATTGCCCTTGAAGCTCTTTTTGTACAGCACCATTTTAGTTTTGCCGCTTTCGTCCTTGTCTTTGATATGGTATGTGCCCCCCAATTCATAATAGCTGAACACGGCAGGTTTGGTGGTGATGCCGTCAGCGCGATTATCCAATGCGGCCTGGCGGTTGAAATCAAAAAACTGACTACTGTACGTTTTTCTGAAGTTTGCCTTGATGTCAAATTTGTCACGGTAATAATAAGACGCTTCAACGCCAAAACCGGCATTCACGTTGGTGGCAAACAGCTCCCCATACAAAGGCTGAAAACCGATGAAGAGTTTATTCACTGAATACGGTTCATCATAAAGCTCCTCATAAGTGACAGCCTGTTTCTCTTTTTTGTCTTGTGCGAATACAGCAACCACAGGCAGTTGGCAAAAAATAGCGCACGATAAAAAAAATGATCTCATAACAAAAAAATTATGCATCGGTTCGACAAACGCAAATTGCGAAGAGCACTATGCCCTAGGCGGATATTACCAAACGTCATGACCAATGTATTCCTAATATCAATCGAAAGGTAAATAAAATCTATGGACTCTCGAAGCAAAGTGCTCTGTTTTCAACGATTTACGCAGTGTATCACCATTTACGGCACGGCTGTGAGCACACCCCGCCTGAAGGTGACAAATGGTACCAATCCATTATCGCGTGTGGGTTGTAGCAGATACCCCCCTGTGAGCATGCCCCCACACGCCTTGCCGTTGGCTGAAAGCCCATCTTGAAAGTACCGACCGTGTTGCTTCATCGCCTGCCCAAGGGTAAACATTGCTTCAAAACCCTTCTTTGCATTGTCACTTGGCAAAACACCGTGCGTGTCCACAAAAAGCTTGCGAAAACGTAAGAATGCCGGGGAAATCAAGTCAGTGTAGTTGGGAGACGCAATCACTACCCGGTTACGTTCAATCTTGGTATAGTCCAAAGCATTGTCGTCAAGCCAACTCTCCTGCCCCACTACCAAAATTGAGTCACCGCGAGTTTCCACGCTATTTACCACTTTGGTAAAGATGAGTGGATTTTCAGAGGCGACAAAGATGCCGCCCAGGCTATCCTTTTTCAGCTTGAACTGGGTTGGGTTTTTCCATTCGTCAAAATCAGTTGCCTTGGCCAATGTTTCAAGAATCCGTGTGCTCGACTCTTTGCGAACCTCCTCGGCATACACCACGTCAACACCCAAACTCAACGCCTTTTTGATAAAGTTGAATGCCATCAGCGAGTCTTTAGGGCTATCGCCATAATACACGAGGCAATTCTTTTTTTTCAAGTGGGTGGCCATCCACTCAGCAGACTTCTGACCGATTGTCTCGTGCGAAGGCTGAAACAAAAACGCATAGCTGTTACCTTTGAGGAAGTCACTGTTGTTGGATACTGGGTTAACCACGAGATTGATTTGTTGCTCACTCGAAAACTGTTGGACCGGTTTCGCTTCATCTGCAAACAATGGCCCAATAATCAAGTCGCTCGATTTTAACTCTGCCTTGGATAATATCTGCTGGGTTGCCTCAATGTTTCGGTCTGTATCGTACGCAGCCAACTCGATGCGCACACCAGCCCTTTCGAGCGAGTCAACAGCCAGTTTCATGCCTTGATACAAATCAAGCACGGCCTGGTTTTTTTTTCGTTCAGGGGTGGGTTGTAAGTTTGCAACGCGAAAAGGCAGCAGCAGCGAAACGCGGTACCTCTCCTTATGGTGAAGCCGCCCAGGTTGCATCACGATGAAGTCGTCTCTGTTCCAGTGATTGTCCAAAGCCAACGAGTCGAGCAGGCCTAGGTCACGGTTGGGCACCCCTTTTTTACCGATGGCAGTTGCTAATGCCCTTGATATCTCGGTGTCTTGCGGGTTGTCTTCCAGCAGCATTTTGAGGAGCTCGACATCTTCGATTTTCATCAGGTTTGTCCGTTTCAGTGCATCCAATGAGCTGCGGAACGAATTATCGTGTATGGCATTGAGCACCTTCATTGCCTGAAAAGGCTCGCCCTGCTGAAAGTAAACAACGGCCAGCCAATAGTTTACCTCATCAGTTTGGTTCCAATTGGGAAACGATTTTTTCAACTGAACCCACTGGTTTTTTGCGACAGAATAAAACCCTAACCGCTGAGCCGATAGCCCGTAGAAGAACTGTGCGTATTCAGTAAAGGGATTATTCTTGTCGTAGACCGAAAGCACACGGAATGCTTCCATTGCTTCGCTGTAGTTGCCGCTTTGAAAAAGGTCTTTTGCTTTTCGGTAGTTCTTTTTGAAGTCTTGTGCCGATGCGGCCGAAAGGGCGAAGAATAGGACAAAAAGTGCCGCGCACTTGTTGGTCGAGAACAACGTCCATTTTAAATCAAAAAAATACGGAAATATAGTACGCGATTTCATCTGCAGGCTTTGAAGTTGGCAAATCATCGAATCATTTTATTCCCATTCAATAGTGGCCGGGGGCTTTGAACTGATGTCGTATACCACACGGTTAACCCCTTTCACTTTGTTAATGATTTCAGACGATACCTCACTCAAAAAATCATGTGGCAGATGGGCCCAATCAGCTGTCATGCCATCGACACTAACCACTGCCCGCAACGCAGCCACGCGTTCGTAGGTGCGCTCATCGCCCATCACGCCAACAGTAAAAACGGGTAACAGCACAGCGCCCGCTTGCCAGACTTTATCGTATAGCTGGTGCCTCTTCAATGCGCTCACGTAAATATCATCCACTTCTTGCAATATCCGTACCTTTTCTGGCGTGATTTCGCCTACAATACGAATGCCGAGACCTGGCCCCGGAAAAGGATGTCTACCCAGTATAGTATCATCGATGCCCAGCGTTTTACCCACCAACCGCACCTCGTCTTTGAACAATGTATTGAGCGGCTCAATTACCTTCAACTTCATCTTCTCCGGCAGCCCGCCCACATTGTGGTGCGATTTGATCGTTGCTGACGGGCCTTTGACAGAAACAGACTCTATTACATCAGGGTATATAGTGCCTTGGCCAAGCCACTTTACTTCTGAAATTTGATGAGACTCTTCGTCAAAAACATCGATAAATGCCTTTCCGATTGCTTTGCGTTTTGCCTCAGGTTCTGTCAGTGCTTTTAGGGCGGTGTAGAATTGATCTTTCGCATCAACTCCTTTGATATTGAGGCCCATCCCCTGGTAGGATGCCAGCACTTGGTCAAACTCATTTTTTCGGAGCAGGCCGTTGTCAACAAAAATGCAGTACAAGTTTTTGCCGATCGCTTTGTGAACCAGCATGGCAGCCACTGACGAGTCGACCCCACCGGATAAAGCCATTACAACCTGATCGTTGCCGATTTTGGTCTTGATTTCGGCCACGGTGGACTCAATGAACTGATCGGGGGTCCAGTTTTGGCTGCACTGGCAGATGTGCACGACAAAGTTGCGCAGCAGATTTTTACCTTCCAGCGAATGCGTCACCTCGGGGTGAAACTGAATGCCGTACACCGAGGCGTCTTTCTTCTTAAATGCCGCCACTTTTACGGAATCGGTGCTCGCAATAATGTCATACTGGCTTGGCAAGGCAGCGATGGTATCCCCATGCGACATCCAAACCTGTGAGTCCAGGGTGATCTCCTTCAACAGATCAACATGATGATCAACAGCACTTAGTTTTGCACGGCCATATTCTCGAATATGTGACGGCAAAACCATGCCTCCGTTTTTGTGCGCCATCAACTGCGCACCATAACAAATGCCCAGCAGCGGCAGGGCACCAAATTGATGCAGGTCAACGTCAGGTGAGCCGACATCCCGCACAGAACACGGGCTGCCTGAAAGGATCACGCCCTTAATAGCCGGGGTAATCTTCGGGATGTGGTTAAAAGGGTGAATTTCACAGTACACGTTCAACTCTCGCACCCTGCGGGCAATAAGTTGGGTGTATTGCGAACCGAAATCAAGTATTAGAATTTGCTCTGCCATTTACAAAAATAACAGCTAGGTGTTAGAGCGCAATACACGGTGTCACTTAAAAACATCATAACAGTACTCCTTCAGGTAGTCAAGTGCATCGCCCAGTCCAAGATCAAAGGCGCGCTGAAGACATCGGCATCCATCCTTTTCGAGCTTTTGTTCCACCAGAGATACCCCCTTGTAAAACAAAGCGGATTGGTTGTTTGGCTCTAGCCGAAGCAGCAAATCGAAGTAAACCAGTGCCTCGGCATACCTGTTCTCTTCCATTAACATAGATCCTGCCGAAAGATATGCAGGGGTAAAATGTACATCCAGTACAATTGACCGATTAAAGCATTTAATCGCCTCGGCAATGTTACCCATGCCACTGTATGCCATTCCAAGGGTGGTTTCCAACTCCGCATCATCTTCAAATGTCCGGGCCAGCATCAAATCATCCTTCCCTTTCATGTATTCACCTTTCTCAACATAAAGCGATCCGCGCCATTTGATCAACTGCGGGTTGCCAATTTGCAGTTCGCTGGCTTTTTCAATATCGGCAAGCTGTTGATCGAGGTCGCCTAACTGGCGGTAACACAGCCCACGCAGGATGTAAGCCTGAGCAGACTTTGGTGCCTGTTGAATAAATAATCCAACATCCACAATGGCATTGGCGAAAGCACCCAGATAGTAGCGGCATACGCCCCGTTTGTAATACAACTTGGGGTTGAGTGTTGCTGCATTGGATGCGATGATGGCAGTATACCGTTGCTCCGCTTTTTCAAACTGCTCCTGCTGCATCAACGTATCCGCCTCTGCCTCTAGCCGCTGCCACCGGGCTTGCTGCCCCGATGCCACGGTGGAGCAGACAAAAAACGCGGCCACCATGGCTGCAAAACGTGTGTAGCGTGAGAGACACGTAAGAGCCATCGCACTATTGCTGCTCAGCCAGAGAAGCCGCACGGTTGCGTTCGCGCTTCCTGTCGTTTTCGTTGAGGAAAATTTTGCGTAAACGGATCGATTTGGGTGTTACTTCAACATACTCGTCAGATTGGATGTATTCCAACGCCTCCTCTAATGTGAATTTTACTGCCGGAGAGATGCGCATTTTTTCTTCTGACCCGGTGGCGCGCATATTGGTAAGTTTCTTGGTCTTCGTCACGTTGACTACCAAGTCTCCGCCACGGGAGTGCTCGCCAATTACCTGCCCTTCGTACACGGGTTCTCCGGGTTCAATAAAGAATTTCCCGCGGTCTTGCAGGTTGTGCAAACTGTACGGGATCGCCTCACCCTGTTCCATACAGATCAGCGAACCGCTAATACGCCCGGGAATTTCACCCTTGTAGGGTTGGTATTCTTTGAACCGATGTGTGACCACAGCTTCACCGGCCGTAACGTTCAGCAAGTAGTTGCGTAAACCAATGATGCCGCGCGAGGGGATCATGAACTTTAAGATCATGCGCTCGGCCTTCGGCTCCATGTTGGTCATTTCACCCTTACGGGTTGAAACAGACTCGATCGCTTTGCCTGCGTCTCCCTCGGGCAAGTCGATCGTAAGTTCTTCGATGGGTTCGCATTTGATGCCATCAATCTCCTTGAATATTACCTGTGGTTGACCTATCTGCAACTCATACCCCTCCCGCCTCATGGTCTCTATCAACACCGACAAATGGAGAACACCACGGCCATACACCAAAAAGCTATCTGCCGAACCGGTATCGCCCACACGCAAAGCCAGATTCTTCTCCAATTCTTTATCCAAGCGGTCTTTGATATGGCGTGACGTTACGTACTTGCCTTCTTTTCCATAAAACGGTGAATTGTTGATGGTGAAGAGCATGCTCATGGTAGGTTCATCGATGCTGATGGACTTCAGTGCCTCGGGCTTTTCGATGTCGGCCACTGTATCTCCAATTTCAAATCCCTCCAGGCCCACCAGTGCGCAAATATCACCGGCTTTTACCTCTTCCACCTTCTTTTTATCAAAACCCTCAAACACATACACTTCTTTGACGCGCGTTTTCACCACTGCACCATTATCGCGTTTCACCAGCGCTACTTGCTGGCCCGCTTTCATGCTACCGCGCTGGATGCGACCGATGGCCACGCGGCCGATGTAAGAAGAATACTCCAATGACGTGATGAGCATTTGGGTAGTGCCTTCATCTATTTTCGGGGCAGGTATATACTTGATGACCCCTTCAATGAGGGCGTTGATATCGGTTGTTGGTTTTTTCCAATCATCACTCATCCAGCCTTGCTTGGCAGACCCGTAAAACGTAGGGAAGTCAAGCTGATCTTCGTTTGCATCTAATGCGAACATCAAATCGAAAACCGATTCATGCACTTCATCGGGTGTACAGTTCTTTTTGTCTACTTTGTTGATCACTACGATAGGCTTTAACCCTAACTGCAGTGCTTTTTGCAACACAAACCGAGTCTGAGGCATTGGCCCCTCAAATGCATCTACCAACAGCAGGCATCCATCAGCCATATTCAATACGCGCTCCACTTCACCTCCAAAGTCACTATGGCCAGGTGTATCTATCACATTGATTTTGTAGTCTTTATATCGGACTGAAACGTTTTTTGCAAGAATGGTAATTCCACGCTCACGCTCCAGATCGTTGCTGTCCATGATCAACTCGCCCGGGTTTTCATGGTCTTTGAACAAGTGACCTGCATGGAGAAGTTTATCCACCAGGGTTGTTTTACCATGGTCTACGTGGGCAATAATGGCAATGTTTCTGATCTTGTTTACGTCCATAAAAAAAGCAATGCTGCGTCAGTATTTCATTTTGAGGCCGCAAAGATAGCGTTATTTTCGGATGGTAATGCCCTGCATGCAAATAAGGGAACGAAATCCCTATTCATTTTCGCGATCAGTCGATCGCGGTCACCAGAACCTTCACTGCTACTATTTCTCCAGCACCAGCACAACTTTGTTAAAATCTACTGCTGCATTGATCACCTTCCTAAAATCCTCATAGCGGGCAAGCGGGGCGTGAATAGATTTGTAGTATTCTCGGATGGTGATTTCCAGCGTTTGTGCATTTTGTTTGTGGTCAGACGTAAAAAGGAATGGCACTTGATCCCCATCTTTGAATTGTATGTCGATATGACAATCATCCGGGTTTTTCACCCTGTATCCGTCAGGAATACGTACTTTAATGACCCTGTCATAACCTCTGTTAAAGTCGTTTTCAACTGGCGTGGCGCGTTGGTCATCTCTGTACAACTCTGTTTGCGGTCCGATCAATTCACCCACTTTAAACAGAATTCGTGTGCCGGCATTTTCGATAAAATGGCTTGATTTAAAATCTGTCTTCATCACTACGTTGTTCGCGTTTGATTTGGCGACCGCCAACGTCCATTTATCAATCTCCGCATCAGGGGCAGTTTGCTTGGTGATTTCTTTTACCATTTTGCTCCGCTGTTCCTACGTGGTCATGTCATAATAGGGTGCGATAAAAGCCGCGTTGTAACCCCCGAATTCGCGTTCCGTTTTCACTAAGTTAACTGAAAGATCGGGCGCAAAACCTCTGACTCTGCAGTGGTCATGTAACGTCAGCAATAGCAAAACCCACAGCACGCTGATAAAAGAAGATCTAACACAAATGGATTCAACCGTTTCCATGAACGCACCGTTCAGCGAGAAGAAAGTATGTCCAATCGACTCCCTTAAACCTTCACCAGATAATGCGGGTCTATCAAAAAAGAAGATCGAAGATTCTTTTCGCCCGCCAAAAATGAAAGGTTGATCACAAATGAATAGCCGGCTACCACGGCACCCAGCCTGTTCACCAGATTACCCGCAGCGGTAGCAGTGCCACCGGTCGCCAACACATCATCATGAATCAGCACGCGGGCTCCTTTGGGCAACGCATCGGTATGCATTTCGATGGCAGCCCTGCCATACTCCAACGCATACTCTTCTGTTAGCTTATGGAACGGCAACTTTCCCGCTTTCCGTATGGGCACAAACGGTACATTCAACCCTTGGGCGATCATCGCCCCTAAAATAAACCCGCGGGCTTCCACGGCAGCCACTGCATCAATCCGAAGGTCTTTGAAATGCCGGACAATTTCTGACACCACAATTTGCACTGCCCGGGGATTGGCCAACAGCGGGGTGATATCCTTGAAAATGATTCCGGGTTGAGGAAAATCAGGCACATCTCGCAGCAACTTGACAAGATATTGTTGGTGTGCAGTGTCGTTCATTTCAAATGATGGCAGCAATGTTCAATATCGCAAAGAACAACAACTCGATGGCAAGAAACCAACCTGCAAATTCATTTTTTTCATCAAGGTCAAAAATTGCGTAAGCCCAGAATAATGCGGCTGACACACAAAACCACCCCACT